>DAIMYT010000016.1:0-42322 GCA_036734345.1 Dokdonella sp.
TGTGCGACCTGGTCGACTCGACGGCGCTGGTCGAGCGCCTCGGCGATCGCGAGGCGGCGGAACTGATCCGCAAGCATGACCGGCTGGCGCGGACCCTGGCCGACCGCCACGGCGGCCGCGAGATCGACAAGACCGACGGCTTCATGATGATGTTCGACCGGCCGGTGCAGGCGGTGGCCTATGCGCTGGACTACCAGCGCGGGCTGCGCCAGCTCAACGCGGCGGAGAAGACGACCCTGAGCGCGCGGGTCGGCATCCACGTCGGCGACGTGGTGGTCTGGGACAACAGCAGCGACGATATTGCGCGCGGCGCCAAGCCGGTGGAGGTCGAGGGGCTGGTCAAGCCGATCACCTCGCGGCTGATGAGCCTGGCCCTGCCCGGGCAGATCCTGCTCTCGAACATTGCCTATGACCTGGCCCATCGCGCCCAGGGCGAGCTGGGCGAGGATCTGGACAAGATCCGCTGGCGCACGCACGGGCGCTACCGCTTCCGCGGCGTGCCCGATCCGGTGGCGGTGTTCGAAGTGGGCGAGGAAGGCCTGGCGCCGCTGAAGGCGCCGCCGTGGTCGAGCAAGGCGCATCGCGAAGTGCCGTTCTGGCGGCGCCCGGCGACGGTGGTGATCGAGGCGCTGGTGGTGGCCGCGCTGATCGCGGTGCCGATCGTGATGTTCCTGCGCCCGGATCCGGCGATCGCCTTCGCCAGTCGCGACTGGGTGGTGGTCGGCAGCCTGCACAACCTGACCGGCGAGACGGTGTTCGACGATGCGCTGGAGAGCGCGCTGCGCATCGGCCTGGAGCAGTCGCGCTACGTCAACGTGCTGCCGGACCTGAAGGTGCGCGACACGATCACGCGCATGCAGCGGGATCCGGACAAGACCGAGGTCGATCGCGAAGTGGGCTCGGAAGTGGCGATCCGCGACGGCGCACGCGCGCTGATCCTGCCGACGATCGCCGAGATCGGCGGTCGGGTGCGCATCACCGCCGAGGTGATCGACCCGCAGACGCAGACCACGGTGTATTCGGAGACGGCGGACGGCATCGGCAAGGAATCGATCCTGCCCTCGCTGGACACGATCAACAGCCGCCTGCGCGTGCGCCTGGGCGAGGCGCTGGCGACGGTATCCAACGAGTCCAGGCCGCTGGAAAAGGTGGCGACGAAGAACCTCGATGCGCTCAAGGCTTATTCGCTGGGCGTCCAGAGGGGAGCGCGCGGCCAGTTCGCGGAGGCCCTGGCGATGTTCGACCAGGCACTGAAGATCGATCCGCAATTTGCATCCGCCAGCATGCGAACCGGCGTCGTCCAGTACAGCGCCGGGCACATTGCCGAGGCGCGCGACGCGTTCAACCGGGCGCTGGGCCACCCGGAAAGACTTTCCGCGCGTGACATCCTCTATGCGGAAAGCTTCGTCGCAACCATGGATCAATCGGCAGATGCCATGGGCAAGTGGCAGGTCATGGTCGATACCTATCCCGATTTCTTCGCGGCCACCGGAGGATTCGCGTACCTCGCATGGCGCGATGCGAACCGCTTCGACGCCCGGAACGTTGCCCTGGCCCTCGGTTCGGCTTCGGCAAGGAATCCGAACCCGATTCCTTCCCGGCATCTGCTCGGCATCCTCTATCTGGGCAACGAACGCTTTGCCGATGCGGAGCAAACGTTCAAGGATGTCGAATCCGGGGGTTTCAGATTCACCCATTACCTTGCCGCTACCGAAGCTGCCCAGCGCAAGTTCGATGCCGCGACGAAGACGCTTGCGCGCATGCCGGAAATTTCAATGGCGGAGAACCCGGTCGCCAGCAGCACGCGAGCCCTGCTGGAAACAGCTTTCCTTGTCGATCAGGGCAGGTTCGCCGATGCTGACGGCGCCGTTGAAAAGGCGAAAAACGAACTGCCCGAGGGCAATCGCATGGCGGGCCTGCTGGATACGGTCGGAATCAGCGTGCGTTACGCCTTCGAACCAGGCAAGTCGGACTTGAATGCCGGGGCGCTGGCTTCCGCCATCGACGAAACGAAGAATATGCGCGCGAAGGCCGGGCCGGCGGAACGCATCGTCCTGGATACGCGGCAGGCGATGCACGCCTACCTCGCTGCACACGCCGGAAACGCCGGGTTGGCCAAGAAGGTGCTGGCAGCAATGGGAAGCGAGGCCCACCCGGCGTACACGGCAGCCTTCAAGCTGCGCAAAGTGGCCGAAGCCGAGATCGCCAGGAAATCGGGAAACGCGCCAGCGGCGATCGAGCAGCTGGAAAAACTTGTCGATGGCAGCGAGCTTTACATCACGCACGTCGCCCTGCTGGACTCGTATGCGCAAGCTGGAAAGCCGGGTGACGAAGCGCTGCGGGAATCGCGCTGGCTGGCTGCACATCGCGGTCGCGCCTATGCGGAGGCCAGCGCCGAAAACCTGCTGACACCCTACAACGTCGGGCAATCGGACCTGGCGCTGTTGCGTGGCGCCGAACTGGCGCTCAAGGCCAATGACGGTGCGGGCGCACGGTCGATGCTCGGCAAGTTCCGCGAGGCATGGCCTGAAGCTTCACGCGCACCGGCGTTCGCGGAACGCGTGAAGAAAATCCAGGACGGCCTCCCGGCTGCGGAAAGCCGCTAGTTGAGTCGCATGAAGGGGACAACCAGGCAAACCTGATCGCTGGTATTGGCGTCCGACAGCTTCTTGTGGGCATCGGCGATGGCTGACTTGTCGGCCAGTTTGCCGGACTTCAGGCTGTCCGCCGGCAGCGCGCCAATCGCGGCATCGGGTACGCCGATTTCCTTCAAGGCCTCGGTCGGGCTCTTCTCGAAGCGCGCGCGATAGGCATCGTCGGTCGACAGTTTCTTCAGCAGATTGAGTTCGTGTTCCCTCGGCAGTCGTGCCTTGCTCATTGAGCATCCCCCTTGGATTGAATTGGTTGTGCGGGCATCCCTGGCCCATGGTCCGACGCGCCATTCGCGGAGACGACGCGATCGCAGCAGGACAACGGCATCGCAGCGGACGACGCGATACCCTTGTTGCCCACGCCCTGCCCTGCGTAGGCTAGCAGAACTCTTCTGCCGGGAAAGACCTCATGCAAGTACGTCGCTGCGCCGTGGTCCATGTGGAACCACGCGAACGACTTGATTTCGATCTTGGCCGACTTGTCGCAGGCGGCACGGGCGTGGACACCGTCCGCGAATGGATCGCCATGGCTGCGCATCTCGATGCCGAAATCCTGCTCGATGGCGAGGAGGTCATCGCGCTCGGAGTGTTGTCGCCGGAACAGTGGACGGAGCTCGACGACCTGGCAGCCACACTGCCGCATGCGGTGCTCGAAAGCCTCATCGCCAAGGGTCTGCTGATCAGCTCCGACCGAGGCGCATCGGTCGCGCGCGACAGCGACGAGCAGGTCCGCGCCAGCCACTGGCGCGGGCTGTCGGCAACGCTGCACCGGCACACGCGCTGGCAGGGCATCGACACCCTAGAAGCCGAGCGCCGCTTCGGCAGCGAGACCGACCGTCCGTTCCTCGAGCGCCTCGGCACACCGGAAGCGCCGGTGCGCGAGCGCGTCGAGCCGGGTCGGCGCATCGCACTCGACAAGCCGGCAGATACCACGCTCGAGGCGCTGATCCGCCAGCGCGTGACGTGCCGCAACTGGGACGGATCGCGCCCGCTTTCGGCCGGGGACTTCGCCGGCACGCTGTATCGCACCTTTGCCGCGCGCGCGGTCAGCGACGCGCCGGGTATCACCGTGATGAAGCGCGCCGTGCCCTCGGCCGGTGGCTTGCATCCGACCGAGGCTTACCTGCTCGTGCAGAACGTCGAAGGCGTGGAACCCGGGCTCTATCACTATCATCCGGTCGACCATGCACTCGAGCCGCTCGGTGGCGTCGCCGCCGGCGACAGCGCCGCCCTTGCCCTGCGCATCGTGGCCGGCCAGCGTCATTTCATGAATGCGCACGTGCTGATCGTGCTGGCCAGTCGCTTCCGGCGCACGTTCTGGAAGTACCGTAACCACGCCAAGGCCTATCGCGCGGTCATCCTCGATGCCGGGCACCTGTCGCAGACCCTCTACCTGGCCGCCACCGAACGCGGCCTCGCCGCGTTCATCACCGCCGCGGTCAACGAGCGCGACATCGAGGAGATCTTCGGGCTCGACCCGATGCTCGAAGGGGTGCTGGCGGTGAGCGGATTCGGCTGGCGCGGCGAGCTGGTCGACGAGGTCGAGTTCGATCCGCTGGGCAGCGTGTGGCCCAGCGGACATGGGATGGGCAAGGTGGAGTAGTGGATAGTTTTCGAAGGCGTGACGAAAAGCATCGGGCATGAATGCCTCTTGTATGTTCCATGCCGGCAGTGCAGAAAGTGCCTGCCGGGGCGCGAGTTTCGACGGCAGGCGACGCGCTATCGAGCTTTTGTAGGAGGCGGCTTCAGCCGCGTTGCTTTTCAACAACGTGACGAGAGGCATCGCGGCTGAAGCCGCTTCCTACAAGAGCATGCGATAGGGGCCGTGGATCCTGCCGATCAGGCTGGATTGGGTGAGTCCGGTCTTTCGAGATCACCAGGGAAATCGATATCGCGCTCGAGGTGCGGTGCGCTGACCACGCGCACCTGGTCGGCGCGCGTGCGCAACAGATCGCGCGCGCCGCTGTCGCCCGAGGCCATCGCCAGTTGCTTGAACCAGGCGCGCGGCAACAGTGCCGGCACGCCTGCCGTTCCGGCATAGCCACTGGCCGCCGCGCCGTCGGCATCTGCGCGCCAGGCGTCGCGCAAGGCGCGCAGGTGGGCGGCATCGAGATACGGTTGATCGGTCAGCAGAACCAGCGCTCCGGCGCAAGCCGCATCGAGGGCGGCGAGACCACAGCGCAGCGATGCGGACAACCCGAGATCCGCGTCTGCGCAGGCGACACATCGACAGTCGAGGTCGGCGACCGACGGCGCAACCCCGCCCGGATGCAGACCGCAGACCACGACACAATCCGCCGGCCCGGTCTCCAGTGCGAGGCGCACGCTGCGATGCACCAGGGTCTCGCCGTCGATGCGCAGCAACTGCTTGCTCTGTCCGAGCCGCCGTGAGCGGCCGGCGGCCAGCACGATCACGCCATGCAGGGGAACCGCCGGATCAGGCATGCACGTCGTGGGCGAGGTAGTACTGCAACTGGGCGATGATCGCCAGCGCGGTAGCTTCCGGACCCTCGCCGCCGAGGCGCAGGCCGACCGGTGCGTACAGGCGCGGTTCGAGCTGGGTGGCGATGATGTCGCCGAGGCGACCGAGCAGGGCATCGCGGCGCTCTGGCGGGCCGAGCAGGCCGACGTAGCCGATGCCGGACGCGCCGAGATGGCGCAGATGCCGTACATCGATGTCGAAATCGTGACCGCCAACCACGGCGGCGTCGAAATGACGCTCGGCCAAAAGGGTCGGCAGGGTTTCCGGGGCGATCGCATGCAGGCGGTCGGCACTGTCCCGTTCGACATGGGCGGCGCTGCCCGGCCGCTGGTCGACCACCTCGACATACCAGCCAAGCAGGTGCGACATGCGGATCAATGCGGCCGACTCCGGGCCCGCGCCGAGCAGGACGAGGCGGGGCGGTGGCGCGAAACTGAGACTGCAGTGGCGCACGAACTCGCTCGGCCCGGCACAGGCAGCCCCACGGCTGTCGAACACGAACAGATCCGGGCCGGTGCGCGCTTCGCCGAAACCCAGGTCGCTGCGGGCCGCCTTGTCGCTGCCCAGATCCAGGCGCAAGCGCAGCCATGCGCTGCCGGCGCAGGCACTGATGATGGCGTCGCGCAGTGGGGAGCTCCGCGCCGGCATCGGCAACAGCAGAAGCTGCATCATGCCCGGCCGCTCGCCCGGCAATCCTGACGCATGGCTGCTGTCTTCACTGGCGTCGATCTGCAGCGACTGCGCCTGCCCGTTGGCGAGGACCGCGCGTGCCGCCTCGAGCAGGTGCAGCTCCAGGCGGCCGCCACTCAACGACCCCGTGCGCACGCCATCCGCATCGATGATCGCCAGCGCGCCGCGCGGGCGCGCGGCAGAGCCTGCACTCTCCACTACCACCGCCAGCACGGCGTCCACGGAATGGATGGCCAGCGCGCGAGCGGTCTCGGCCAATCCACGCATGCCACCCCCGACCGGCGCAGGGGCGGGGAGTCCGACAGGCGACGCGGCGACGGGGACGGGACTGGGCATGAGGCTAGGAGTGTACCCGGGACGCGGGCGCGTTTGCAGCGATCGGGCCCGCGGCGTGTTCGCTCCGTGCACGGCGGCCGATGCGGCGGCTCAGGGCCGGGCCAGGTCGAATCGACGGTACTGGATGGCTTCGGAGAGGTGGCTGTCGTCGATGCGCGGGCTGCCGGCGAGATCGGCAATGCTGCGGGCGACCCGCATCACCCGGTGGTAGGCACGCGCCGACAGGCCCAGCCGTTCGACGGCGCGGTCGAGCAGCGCATGTTCGTGCCCGCCGAGCGCGCAATCACGCTCGGTTTCGCGATTGTTGAGCCAGGCGTTCGGCTTGCCCGAGCGCGCCAGTTGCCGTTCACGCGCGGCGCACACGCGCGCCCTGACGGTGGCCGAGGCCTCGCCCGCAGCGGATTCGCGCATTTCCGCATGATTGACGCGCGGCATTTCCAGCTTGAGATCGATGCGGTCGAGCAGGGGTCCGGAGATCCGTGCCCGGTACCGGTTGACCTGGTCCGGCGTGCAGCGGCAGCGACCGCCCGGGTCGCCGGCATGGCCGCAGGGACACGGATTCATGGCCGCCACGAGCTGGAAGCACGCCGGAAATTCGGCCTGGCGCGCGGCCCGGGAGATCGTGATGTGGCCCGATTCGATCGGTTCGCGCAGCACCTCGAGCACGCGGCGGTCGAACTCCGGCAGTTCGTCGAGGAACAGGACCCCATGGTGGGCCAGCGACACCTCGCCGGGGCGAGGCACCGAGCCACCGCCCACCAGGGCGACTGCCGAGGCGGTGTGATGCGGCGCGCGGAATGCCCGGCGCATCCAGTCGTCCATGCCGGTGCCATGCCCGGCGACCGAACGCACGGCCGCCAGCTCGAGCGCCTCGTGTTCGGCCAGCGGCGGCAGGATGCCGGGCAGGCGGCAGGCCAGCATGGTCTTGCCGGTACCGGGCGGCCCCACCAGCAACAGGTTGTGCGCGCCGGCCGCGGCGATTTCGAGGGCCCGGCGGGCATGCGCTTGGCCGCGGACCTCGGCAAGATCGGGTTCCTGACTGCGCGGCTCGGGCGCCGTGCCGCGCTCGGCGACCGGCAGCTCGGCGCGTCCGCAAAGATGCGCACACACCTCGAGCAGGCTGGACGCGCTGCGCACATCGACGCCGCTGACCAGGGCCGCTTCGGCGGCGTTCTCGCGCGGCACGATCACGCTGCGCCCGGTTCGCGCAGCGCGCATCACCGCAGGCAGCACGCCATTCACGGCGCGCACTTCGCCGGACAGGGCCAGTTCGCCGAGGAATTCGAAACGCTCCAGGGCATCGCGCGGAATGCTGCCGTTCGCCGCCAGGATGCCGAGTGCAATCGGCAAGTCGAAGCGACCGCCGTCCTTGGGCAGGTCGGCTGGCGCCAGGCCGACGGTTACCTTGCGCTGCGGGTAGTCGAGCTGGCAATTGAGGATGGCCGCACGGACCCGGGCGCGCGCCTCGCGGACCGCCGTTTCCGGCAAACCGACGATCGAGGTGCTGGGCAGGCCCCCGGAAAGATGGACCTCGCAGATCACCAGGGGCGCACTGACGCCGTCCTGGGCGCGGCTGTAGACAACGGCGAGGCTCATGGTCGTGGGGGCGGATCGCTGGGTCGGAATCGAGGATGCGGCCGATGACCGGTCGGCCGCCGTGATCAGTGTCGCGGTTGCGCGGACAGTGCCGTCTCGAGAGCCGCGACCTGGCGCTCGAGCTGCTCGATCTTCTCGCGTGTGCGCAGCAACACGCAGCGCTGCACGTCGAATTCCTCGCGGGTGACCAGGTCAAGGCTGTTCAGGCCCGACTGCAGGATGGCGCGGAAGTTGGCGCCGAGATCCTCGCGCGCCTCCCTGAGGCCGGCCGGCACGATGGCGGCAAGGCGTTCGGCGATTTCGTCGATGTTGCTGGCATGGATCATGGAAAACCTCGATACGGGCGGAATAGTCGAATGGTACTCGCCGGCCGGCGTTCGGGCGGCCGGTGGCGGGCATGGCGCGATGGATCACCCTGCAGGTTCCGTGTCGGACCGCGGATGGTCCCGGCCGCGGCGACTCGACGTCACCGCGGCCGGGTGCAGATCCCTGCGCGCATCCCTGCCTGCTTCCCTGCTCGCATCCCAGCGCCTGCGTCAGCGGTCTTGCCGACGAGCTATCCCTTGGCGACCAAGTCTAGGCAGGGGTTCTCCATTGCGCAGTGGGCGATCTCGGATTTTCGTGTAGGAAATTTCCTACAAGGCCGCCGATCGGGAGATTCGGCTATAGTCGCCAGCGTCGTTACGGAACGGACAGGACGCGCTCATGAAAATGGTGATGGCGATCATCAAGCCCTTCAAGCTCGACGATGTGCGCGAAGCGCTGGCCGGCATCGGCGTACAGGGCATCACGGTCAGCGAGGTCAAGGGATTCGGCCGCCAGAAGGGCCATACCGAGCTCTATCGCGGCGCCGAGTACGTGGTCGATTTCCTGCCCAAGATCAAGATCGAAATCGCCGTTGCCGAAGACCAGCTCGAGCGCGTGGTCGAGACCCTGCGCGAGAGCGCCAATACCGACAAGATCGGCGACGGCAAGATCTTCGTCTGGCAGCTCGACCAGGTCATGCGCATCCGCACCGGCGAACTCGACGACGACGCCCTCTAGGCGCGAAGTCTCGCGGAGTTTGTCGCGCGGGCGTCGGCCATTTCGTTCGTCGTGCGCACTACCCTCCGTCGTCCCTGCGGATGCAGCGCGTCATCCAGTTCCTCGCTTCGTCATGTTCTTTGCGTCGATCCGCTGCGCATTTTTTGGAGCAAAGCTTTCACTCGCCTTCGGCGAGCGAGTCACTTTCTCTTGCGTGGCCACTGCGCCGCAGGAGCGGCGCGAACAGCGCAGCTGGCCCGAAGGGCGGAGGGCAGTAAGCCCGTAGTCAAGAAAGTAACCACTGCGCTGCAGGAGCAGCGCGAACGGCGAAGCCGGCCCGAAGGGCAAAGGGCAGGAGCCCGGAGTCAAGAGAAGGCCACCCCGATGCAGCGGTCTGCGGGCATCCTGCCCTGCGACTACGCGCAGCGGCTCCGGGGTTGGCTGACAGTCCATCCATGGACTGGCAGCCAACTGGCTCGCATCCTTGCGAGCCACCCTGCGGGCCTTCTCTCCGCCACTGCGCCACTGCATAGGGGCCCCGGTCACTGCGCATCCTGCGCAGCCAAGACGAAGCGAATTCGCGCGAGCGCGTACTTTCGCATCGGCTATTGATTTTCCTTCTCCCGCTCGGCGGGAGAAGGTGCCACAGGCGGATGAGGGCGCTTTGGCTTTGGCTTTGGCTTTGGCTGGCGCTGTTGCTTATTGCTCTGGCGCGCAGGATGCGCGCTACCAGGGTCCCGTAAGCGGTGGCGGCAGGGCGCAGGAAAGGCCCGCAGGGTGGGCGCGAGGGATCGCGCCCAGTTTGCTGCCAGCACACGGAGGTGCTGTCAGCGAACCCCCGGAGCCCTGTCGCGGAGTCGCAGGGCAGGATGCCCGTAGACCGCCGCTTTGGGGTGCTCTTTCTTTTGGTTACTTTTCTTTGAGCACGCAAAGAAAAGTGACTCGCTCGCCAAAGGCGAGTGAAAGCTCCGCTCCAAGAATGCATCGTGATGCGGCGCAAAGATCAAGAATGAACGAACCACCAGTCCCCGGTTCGCACCAGGGCGAGCCTTGCGCCCACGATTCCCGCCTGCCCTATCGAATGGCGATCCAGATCGCCAGCGCCACGAACAGCAGCGCCGCGCCGATTCGCGCAGCCCGCAACGGCAGCCGGTCGGCGAAGCGGGCGCCGAGCCAGACCACGGGCACGTTGGCCAGCAGCATGCCGATCGTGGTGCCGCTGATCACTTGCCAGAGCGGCGAGTACTGCGCGGCCAGCACGACCGTGGCGACCTGGGTCTTGTCGCCCATCTCGGCGAGGAAGAACGCGATGACGGTGGTCAGCAACACGCCGCGTCCGCGCGGACCTGCCGCATCGGCGTCGATCCTGTCGGGAATGAGCGTCCACAGGCCGATGGCGAGGAAGGACATCGCCACCATCCATTTCAGGACGTCCGGCTTGAGCCAATCGGCGATGAAGGCGCCGAGCAGCCCGGCCAGCGCGTGGTTGAGCAGGGTTGCGATCAGGATGCCGAGGCAGATCGGCAGCGGCCGGCGGTACTTGGCGGCGAGGATCAGGGAGAGCAGCTGCGTCTTGTCGCCGATTTCGGCGATGGCGACGGCGGCGGTCGATACCAGCAGGGTTTGCACGATGACTCCGGCGGGCGGGGCAGACGAAGACGCGATGATCCACAGGCGAGGCCCCGGCCCGGGATCATCGCGTGCGAACCAGCGGTCTTGCCGGAATCCGTGCAGCGGCGACTGCGGCCGGAATCGTGCGCGCCATGGCGTGGTCGCCAAGTGTGTTGACGCGAACCCCGCAGCGTTTCGCCGCGGTCGACTACTCCCCGATGGAGCGGCGCGCATTCTAGCACCCGCTGAAACCGGTGCGCGGCGGGAATTGCCGGGTAGTGCGGAACAACCGCCGCGTCAGTACCACTCGATCAGCGAAACACCGACGCCGGCGTACCAGGCGCGATGGTTGTAGTCGATCAGGCTTTCGCCATAGCCATTGAAGACCTGCACGTGGCCGCGCAGCGGCGGTGCGATCGGGAAGGCATAGTCGAACTGCAGCGCGCCGTGGCTGCGGTCGCCGCCGCGCAGCGAATGGCGCAGCATGAGGGCGAACTGGTGCTCGCCCTTGTCGTCGACATGGACGATCTCGATGTTGCCTCGACCCATGTAGTCGCTGATGTCGGGATTGTTGTCGTCGCCGAATTCGAGCACGCGCCACCACGGGCGCACGATGACGGTCCAGTTGTCGCGTTCCAGTCCGAGCATGGCAGTGGCGCGGTTCCAGCTGCGCGACAGCGGATCGCTGCGGCCGTTGGACTGGTGGACGAGGCCAAAGCCGAACATGCGCGGCGTCCAGCCGAGCAGCGTTCCTTCATGGTTGGTGCGGAACACGAGGTTCGCGTCCGGCTCGTAATTGGTTTCGCGGAACGGGCGCGAGCGTTCGGCGTTGTAGATCTGCCAGTGTGAAACCTGCGTGTAGCCCATCCACAGGTCGCCGTTGTCGCCGAAGACGTTCCGCCAGATCTTGGTCTTCAGGCTCAACTGATACTTGACCTCGCCGCGGTTGATTTTCTCGGGGTCGGTCACCGTGTTGCCCGGCGAGGGCGAACTCGGCGTCGGATTGGTCTTGCTGGTGAAGTAGAACGGCATCAGGTAGACCGGCCGGTAGGCGCGGATGCAATAGGCCGGCGGCTTGGTTCCGCTGACCCGGCCCGGATCGAGTTCCCAGCGCGAATCGAGCAGCGAACTCGGCAGTTCCTTGTCGCAGCGGCTGTCAAAGCCGCCCTGCGAATTCGAGAAAACATCCGCAGTCATCGCCCTTCGCACCGGCAGTGGCTCCGGCACGGGCGCCAGCGCGGAATCGCGCCCAACGGCGTGGTCGTAGCATTCGAGCCGGCGGGCGGGATCCGTCTCGCCGGCGCAGGCCCGTGCGTCCTGCTGTGCTTCGCCAGCGTGGACGCGACCTGCAGCCATGCCGGCGGTGAGCAATGCCAGGGAACAGGCCAGGGTGCGCAACATGAATGCCATCCTCAACATGCGATACCCGGCATGCTAGCGGAATTGACCGGCAGTGGTCGCCGCCGGGCTTCAGCGCCGCACGCGACGCGAGCCGCGCAGCTGGTCGATCGGAAAGCTGGCGATGGCACCATCGGCCGAACGGCGCGGTTGCCCTGCCTTCGGAGCCCAGGCCTGCGCGTAGACCACCTCGTAGGTAGCCGGCAGGCGCCCGCCTTGGCGAAACGTTTCGTAGGCCGCGATGACCCGTTGCAGGTGCGCCTTGCCGGTCAGCCCGCGTGCGCGACCGGCGTCGGCATTGGTGGCGCCGATGGCGCGCAGTTCGCGCATCAGGTCGAGCACGCCGGCATAGGTCAGGGTGAACACATCGCGTTCGAGCACCGGATCGCGGAATCCGGCCGCGAGCAGCGCATCGCCGATCTGGTGGATATCGAGAAAGCGACTGACATGCGGCGACGCATCAACCTCGGCGAAAGCCGTGCGCAATTCGACCAGGGTCTGTGGCCCGAACGTGCTGAACAGGACCAGCCCTTCGGGTCGCAGGACGCGGCGGAACTCGTCGAATACGCGGTCGAGCTGGCCGCACCATTGCAGGCACAGGCTCGAGTGCAGCAGGTCGATGCTGGCTTCAGCCAGCGGCAGCGCTTCGGCATCGGCGCAGACGCGGGCGAACGGGCGCAGCCAGCCGCGGTGCCTGCGCGCCGCGCGCAGCATCGGCATGGCAAGGTCGAGGGCTATGGCGTGCGCCTGCGGATAGCGCTTGCGCAGCGCGGCCGTGCCGCGCGCGGTGCCGCTGCCGACATCGAGGATGCGCCGCGGCTTGATCGGCAGGTCGTCCAGGCGCTCCTGCAGGCGCGCCTGGACTTCATCCTGCAACGCGGCATGGGCGTCATAGCTTTGCGCGGCGCGGCCGAATGCGCGACGCACATGGGCGCTGTCGAAAATGCCGCTCATGCCGGAGTTGCCGTCACGGCGAAGGACGAGAGAGCGTCGGCGACCTCGGCGGCGTGACTGAGGAATGGCGCATGGCCGGCGGAAAGTTCGAGGTAGGTGCCTTGCGCACACTGGTCCGCGGCCCAGCGCATCGCGCCGGGCGGCACGATGCGATCGCGGCGCCCGGCTATCCACAGGCTCGGCATGCCGAGCTCGCCGAGCCGCTCGCGGTAGTCGCACTGGTCGAGCAGGGCCAGGCCTTCCTGCAGGGCCGGCTCGGACGGCTCGCCGCGCTCGAAGACGTGCTGCCTGAGTTCGCGCAGCTCCTCCTGCGCATGGGCCGAACCGAGGGTCTCCAGAGCAAGGAAACGTTCGATGGCGGGACGAAAACCGGTGACCAGCGCCGAGCCGAATTCGCGGAAAATCGTGGCCGGCACCGCATGCGGCCAATCCGCGGCGCGCACGAAACGCGGACTCGACGCGATCTCGACCAGGCCATGCACCTGCCCGGGCAGATCGAGCGCAGCCTGCAGCGCCACCAGGCCGCCGAGCGACCAGCCCAGCCAGATCGCCGCAGGCGTTGCTGCGGCGATCGCCTGCGCCAGCGGGCGTGGATCCAGCGCACCCGCGCGGTAATCGCGGCTGTGGCCATGGCCGGGCAGGTCGACCACGTGCAGGCGGAAGCGCTCGCGCAGGCGCCGCGTCAACGGCGCGAAGATGCCGCCATGCATGGCCCAGCCATGGATGAGGACAAGGTCGAGGCCTTGCCCGCTGGTTTCGATCGACACCTTCATGCGACCAGGGCGTCGCTGCGCAGGTCCCGAGGCGGCCGGGTACCGCATTGCGGACGGGCCTGGAATCGGGATCCGCGATCGATCGGCCCGGCGTCTCGCCACGCGCAGGGATCAGCTCGCACTGGCTTCATGCCCGGGCACGCCGCGCCACCGCCAGGGCGTCCAGCAATGATTCGACATCGGATTCCGCATGCGCAGCCGAAAGCGTGATGCGCAGCCGCGCCGAGTTCTCCGCCACGGTCGGCGGCCGCACCGCGGGCACGAAGAAGCCGGCCGCCTCGAGTACGGCCGAGATGCGCGTGGTCGCCTCGCTGGATCCGACCATGACCGGCTGGATCGGCGAGCGCGATGCGGTCAGCTCGATGCCGCGCAGAGCCGCGCCGTCGCGGAAAAACGTGATCAACTGGCCGAGCTTCTCGCGTCGCCAGGTCTGCTCACGCGCGATGCGCACGGCGATGCGCGTCGCCGCCGCCAGTGCCGGCGGCATGGCGGTGGTGTAGATCTGGGTTCGGGCGAACTGCAGCAGCCCCTCGACCAGGTCATTCGAACCGGCGACGAAGGCTCCGGCGACGCCGATGGCCTTGCCGAGCGTCGCCATCAGTACCGGAACTTCGTCCTGGCCCAGGCCGGCTTCGGCCACGCTGCCGGCGCCGTTGGTACCGAGCACGCCGAATCCGTGCGCATCATCGACGACAAAGGTAGCCTGCTGGTCGCGGCAAAGATTGGCCAGCTCGAGCAGCGGTGCGACATCGCCGTCCATGCTGAACACGCCGTCGGTGGCGACCATGGCGGCCGCGCCGGGATCGGAGTCAAGCTGTCGGCGCGCACTGTCGACATCGGCATGCACGTATCGGCGCAGGCGCG
Organism: Dokdonella sp.; assembly: GCA_036734345.1. Lineage (GTDB taxonomy): Bacteria > Pseudomonadota > Gammaproteobacteria > Xanthomonadales > Rhodanobacteraceae > Dokdonella. The sequence goes on from DAIMYT010000016.1 coordinate 14,379, forward strand.
CGCCGGAAAGACGCGCGCCATCGATCAGGCAGACGTGGTTGTACTTGTCCTGCACGCACACGGCGCGCGGTTCGAGCAGCGCCTGCATGAGGCCGAGGTTGGCCATGTAGCCGGTCGAGAACAGGATCGCGCGATCGCGCCGGCACCACACGGCGAGCTCCGCCTGCAGGCGTTCGTGCTCCTCGCGGTGCCCGCCGAGGAGATGGGCGGCCGACGCGCCGACACCCCAGTGCCGGGCCGCAACCGTGAGCGCCGCGACCAGCGCCGGATGCTGGGCGAGGCCCAGGTAGTCGTTGCTGGCGAAGTTGGTGAGCCGCTTGCCGTCGATGACGACATGCGGTCCGTCGACTTCGGTGACCGTTCGCAACTTTCGCAGCAGCGCGTTCTGGGCGCGTTCTTCGCAGGCTTTCGCCAGGCGCGCCTCCAGTTGCGGGCGGCTCATGCCGTTTCCGCAGGAGCGGGCAGACACGTGTCGGTGGTCCTTGCCGCGGGATGCTTGTCGATTGGCTTTAGAATCCGCGAAATCCAGACCGAACCGGGAGCCCTTGCGTGCACCACGAGATCGTCATCATGGGCGGCGGCGCGGGCGGTCTCGAGCTGGCCGCTCGGCTCGGTCGCCGGCTTGGCAGCAGGTACGGGCCGGAGAAGATCCTGCTGATCGACCGCGCGCTGACCCACATCTGGAAGCCGACGCTTCACGAGGTCGCCGCGGGTACGCTCGATGCACATCAGGAAGGCCTCTCGTATGTGATCCTCGCGCGTCGCAACCATTTCAGCTTTTCGTTCGGCGACATCGTCGACGTCGATGCAAACGGCAGGTCGGTCAGCCTTGCCGGGATTGTCGATGACGCCGGCGCGACGATCGTACCCCCTCGCCGGGTCAGTTTCACCTGTGCCGTGCTGGCGACCGGCAGCGGCTCGAACTTCTTCGGCACCCCCGGCGCCGCGCATGCCCGGGTCCTCGAGAAGGCCAGCGATGCCGAACGCTTCCAGCGCGAGTTGCTGGAAGCGTTCACGCGATCTGCGTTCTCCACGAGACGCCAACTTGCCATCGCCATCGTCGGCGGCGGCGCGACCGGCGTCGAACTCGCGGCCGAACTGCTCGAGGCGCACCAGTTGGTGCAGCAGGCCCTTGCCCCCGCGCAGCATTTTCGCCTCGACATCACCGTCGTGGAAGCCGGGCCGCGCATCCTCGCCGGCCTTCCCGAGCGGATCTCGGCCAGGGCCCAGGCGGCGCTGGAGGCCAGGGGCGTGCAGGTACGGGTGGATTCCCCGGTGAGCGCATTGCTGGCCGACCGGCTGATCGTCGGCGACACGGAAATCCGCGCCGACATCATGGTCTGGGCGGCCGGTATCAAGGCCGCGGACGTCAATGCGGGCTTTGGCCTGGAGACCAACCGCGCCAACCAGTTCATCGTCAACGCGCAGCTGGAAACCTCGGTGGCCAACATCTTCGCGCTTGGTGACTGCGCGGCCTGCGCCTGGGGCGACCGGCAGGTTCCCGCACGCGCACAGGCGGCGCACCAGCAGGCCGGCTACCTCGCCGATCTGCTGCTTGCGCGCCTGCGCGGCCGTCCGTTTGCGCGGACCTTCACCTACCGCGATTTCGGTTCGCTGGTTTCGCTCGGTGAGAAGAACGGCCTGGGCAGCCTCATGGGCGTCCTTGGCGGACGCAACTTCTTCGTCGAAGGGCTGCTGGCCAAGGGTATGTACATGGCCCTGCACCTCGGACATCACCGCGCCATCCTCGGTACCGCCAACACCCTCGTGCTGGCCCTTGCGCGCCTGCTGAAGCGGCGTGTCTCGGGGCGGCTCAAGCTGCACTGAGGAATTGCCGGGCCGGGTGCGCGGCCGTGCCGGATCGGGGAAGGCATTGTGGCGCACGGCGTGTCCCGACCGCGCCGGCTCAAGCTGCCGCGATGTCGTGCGTGGGGGTATCGGCACTGGCCGAAATACCGGCATGGGCGGTCCGCGTCGTGGCGCTGTCCGGCGCGGTATCGAGCTGCAGCGCGTGGATGCCCAGGCGCGTGAACAAGGCCTGATCCGCGGCGACATCGGGATTGCCGGTGGTCAGCAGTTTCTCGCCATGGAAGATGGAGTTCGCCCCGGCGAAGAAGCACAGGGCCTGCAGCTCGTCGCTCATTTCCGCGCGACCGGCGGAAAGGCGAACCATCGATGCCGGCATGGTGATGCGCGCGGTCGCGACCGTGCGCACGAACTCGAACGGATCGAGCAACGCCGTGCCGGACAGCGGCGTGCCCTCGACCTGGACGAGGCGATTGATCGGCACCGATTGCGGGTGCTCGGGCAAGGTCGCCAGCGTGTGCAGCAACCCGGCGCGCTGATCGCGCGATTCGCCCATGCCGACGATGCCGCCGCAGCAGGTCTTCATGCCGGAATCGCGCACGTGGCCGAGCGTATCAAGGCGATCCTGGTATTCGCGGGTCCTGATCACGTCGCCATAGAAATCCGGCGCCGTATCGACGTTGTGGTTGTAGTAGTCGAGCCCGGCCGCCTGCAGGTCGCGCGCCTGCCCGGCGGACAACATGCCCAGCGTGGCGCAGGTTTCCAGGCCCAGTTCGCGCACGGCGCGAATCATCGCGGCAACTTTCGGCACATCGCGGTCCTTCGGTGAACGCCAGGCCGCACCCATGCAAAAGCGCGTCGCGCCTGCGGCCTTGGCCTGCTTGGCGCGCTCGACGACGGTCTCCAGCGGCAGCAGCTTTTCGGCCTTGACCCCGGTCGAATAGCGCGCAGCCTGCGGGCAGTAGGCGCAGTCCTCGGGACAACCGCCAGTCTTGATCGAGAGCAGCGTCGAGACCTGCACGGCATTGGCATCGTGGTGGGAACGATGCACGGCGTGGGCGCGCTGCAACAGATCGGCGAACGGCAGGCCGAGGATCGCAAGGACCTCGTCGCGGGACCAGTCATGGCGGATGGCGGACATCGGGAATCCCGGTTTTCGGTAAAGTGCGGCGGGGAGTCTGGATTTGCCTTGGGGGGCTGTCAACCTGGAATGGAAGCGCAAAGTTGACGGGTTCGGGCGCCGCCTCGTGGCGGCCCTGCTGCCGCCGCGCTGCCTGCTGTGCGGTGGCGCGGGCTGGCAAGGGCGAGACCTGTGCGCCGGTTGCCACGCCGACCTGCCGCGAAACAACTGCTGCTGCGCCCGTTGCGCCCTGCCCCTGGAACACGCCGCGGCGCAATGCGGCGCCTGCCTGCAGCGCGAACCGGCCTTTGCCAGCGCCTGGGCGCCGTTTCGCTATGCCCATCCACTGGACCTGCTCGAGGCGCGCTTCAAGTTCCGCCGCGACCTGGCGGCCGGGCGCGTGCTGGCCGACCTGCTGATCGACGCCGCAAGGCTGCAGTTGTGCGGGCTGCTGCCGGAGCGCCTGCTGTGCGTCCCGCTGCACGCTGATCGATTGCGCGAGCGCGGCTTCAACCAGGCCCTCGAACTGGCCAGGCCGCTGGCGCGGGCGCTGGCCATTCCGCTCGATGCCCATTCGCTCGTGCGCACCCGGCATACCCGCGCCCAGACCGGGCTCGACGCCCGCGCGCGCCGGCAAAACCTGCGCAAGGCGTTTGAATTCCGGGCGGGAGAAGCCCCTCCACGGCACGTCGCCCTGCTCGATGACGTGATGACGACCGGATCGACCCTGCGCGAATGCGCTCGCGTGCTGCGCCAGGCCGGCGTCGAACGTGTCGACGTCTGGGCCCTGGCGCGGGCCCCGGCGCGCCGATGAATTGTTGCGCTGCGAAATAACAAAGTGTGATGTAAATCACACTTTGTCGTTGTATTCTTCGCCCCAGGGTAATCGGATTCGCCACGCGTGGAATGGGATGCGGGATGACGCAACGTCAGCCAGCTTCGGAGTTCCGCTACTGGGCCTTCATCAGCTACAGCCACAGGGACAAGTCCTGGGGCCGCTGGCTGCACAAGGCCCTGGAGACCTATCGCGTCCCGAAACGGCTGGTCGGCATGCCTGTCGCGGCCGGAAAAATCCCATCCCGGCTGTCGCCGGTCTTCCGCGATCGCGACGAACTGCCGACCACGAGCGACCTCGGCAGCGCCATCGAGGAAGCCTTGCGCCAGTCCTGGTGCCTGATCGTCATCTGTTCGCCGGAATCGGCGCAGTCGCGCTGGGTCAACGAGGAAGTGCTCGCCTTCCAGCGGCTCGGACGCGGCGACCGCATCCACTGCCTGATCGTCGACTCGGGTAATGACGCCGCCGCGCCGCTGGTGTTTCCACCGGCGCTCGGCCCGCGCCTCGACACCGATGGCGGTCGCATCGGCGAGCCGGTCGCCGCCGACGCGCGACGCTTCGGCGACGGACGTACCAGCGCCAAGCTCAAGCTGATCGCCGGCATCCTTGGCATCGGCTACGACTCGCTTGTGCAGCGCGAACACCAGCGCCGCCACCGCAACCTGTTCTACGTAACCTGCGCGTCACTGGCCCTGGTCATCGTGCTGGCCGTCTCCACCCTCGTCGCGATCACCTCGCGACGTGACGCGGTCGACCAGCGCAGCCACGCCGAGAGCCTGGTCGAATTCATGATCGGCGACCTGCGCAAGAAACTCGAACCCGACGGCAAGCTCGCCACCCTCGACGCGGTCGGCAAGGAAGCCCTCGCCTACTACGCCTCGCAGCGCTCCGGGGATCTCGACGCCGAGGGCCTCGCCCGCCGCGCCCGCGCCCTGCACATGATCGGCGAGGTTTACGACCTGCGCGGCGAACTCGACGAAGCGCTCAAGGTGTTCGAACAGGCCGCCGACAGCACCAAGGAGCTGGTCGAGCGTGAGCCGGAAAACGGCCAGCGCATCTTCGACCACGCGCAGAGCGTGTTCTGGGTGGGCTACATCGCCTACCAGCGCGGCAATGCCGCCGTCGCCGAGCCGGCGTTCCAGGAATACAAGCGGCTTGCCGAGCGGCTGGTGGCGATCGATCCCCGGAACGAGGAATGGCAGGCAGAACTTGGCTACGCGAACAGCAATCTGGGGACATTGCTCTACGTGCAGGGTCGACTGGACGAAGCCGGGGAGGTTTTCAGCAGCGAACTCCACGCGTCGAGAGAATCGAGCAGCCGCTCACCTGAAGACTACAAGAAGCAGGAGCGAACCGCCCAGGCGCACGCGTGGCTGGCGGACGTACGCCGCGCGCAAGGCCGCTTCAGGGATGCAGCCGAGAATCGCAAGGCGGAAAACGAAATCTACCAGGACGCACTATCCAGAAATCCAACGAACAATGACGCCAAGGAAGCGCAAGCCATAAATGAACAACGCATCGGCGTCATAGAGTTGAACCAGGGTCGCCTGGATACCGCCATTGCCTGGTTCAGGAGAGCGCTTGATCTGAATCGCGAGTTGACGAAACTGGATCCCGACAACACGCGCTGGGCCGAGATCGCTTCGTCGACTTATGTCTCACTGGCCCAGGCGCTGCTCTACTCCCAAGACATCCACGCTGCAGCTGAAATGGCTGACGAAGCATTCGGGATCGCAAGCGACCTGGTGTCCCGCGACCCGAGCGTGCTTTCCTGGCAATTCCGACTGACCGACAGCCTAGTGGCGCAATCTCGAGTCAAGCTCACAACTGGCAAGTTGGATGACGCCTCGCGCCTGGCCGAAAAGTCGGAAAACATACTCAAGGAGCTGAATTTCGACAGCATGCTAAGAAGGGAACGATTGCGGGCAACGGTGGATACCGAACGGTTGATTGCCGAGATCCGCACAGAACGAAGGGAATATCCGCTGGCCATTGGCGCTTGGGAGACCCTGGACAGGCTGGTCTCCGCGGACGGGAGTTCGCCGGATCCGGAAATTCTGGCAACTCATGTGCTCGCCCTCGCCAATCTGGGGCGTACGGAAGATGCCAGAGCAGGCATTGCGTGGCTAGCGGAAATCGGTTTCGCAGACCCCGGATTCATTGCCCAACTCGGACGATTGAAGATCCGACTCGGCGATTCGTCGAACAGGATCGGGCGATCAGTAGCAACAAGCGCATTTGCGAGCAAGAGATAGCGCAGTTTGCGTTCAGACTCACGACTGCAGATGAAGAGGATACGAACATGGCAAACGACGTAAATATCAACGTTTCTGTATGGCTCAAGGAGCCTGGCAAGCCGCCGGAGAATACCGATTCGTTCAAGAACGTGATTTTTGGTTTCGAAGAGCGTAGCCCACTGCCTTTGGGTGTCGTTTTGCACAAGGACGGCACAATCGATATCAGCGACGCTGCTAACAAACTCGATATCAAGTTCTACCTTAAGACAAAGTTGCTATGCGACGAGCAGGGAAGCATCTGTACGGACTATGGCGTCAGTTTCAAACCGGTTGTTGTAGGCGCACCGTACCAGACAAGTGCAAGGCAGCTGATGTGGATTGCGCCGGGCGAAAATCCGCCAATCGGAGAATGGCCATCAACCTCGGGGTTCTCAAGCTTCAAGCACAACGTCTATGGTGACGAGTCGAGCATGTCGGTCTCGATAAATAGGAAAGAGTTAACCGCTGAGACCTATTCGTACAGTCTCGCCGTGCTCGCAACAGACACCAAAGGCGGAAAAGCCGGCGCACTAGTTCGAGATGACCCGCAAATCAAGAATGGAACGACGCATCATTTCTTTCCACCCTACCTCCTGCCGGGTCTGCTTCTTGGCATCGTACTGGGGGCCTTGGGCACTGCGGTCGCAGTGTTGCTGCGCGACAGAAATCGATCGCGCCCCGCCTAGGCCGCACACACCTTGCTCCAGACATTTCACTCGATCCGCCGGCCCGCACGATTCACTCCCGAGGCGCGAGAGCAAAAGGCCCGTAGGTTGGGGTGAGCGCCAGCGAATTCCAACAATGAGGTGGACAGCCGCGCCGGGAGTCAACAGTCGGCACAGCCAGCATCGCTGCGAAGTGAATATCCGGCGAGTGAGGATTGCAGACCGGGCTTGCGAAAGATTTGCAGCGCACACGGGTGCCGGAGATTTGTTGGGGTGCGCTGGCGCTTACCCCAACCTGCGGGTCCGAAACGTGACGCTGTCCCTGGACCATCGCGCGGACCGTTCGGCGGGGAACCGCCAAGTCAGCGGATCGCCAGCGCGAGCAACAAGCCTACCCACAACACACAGCCCACCCAGTTGTTGTTGCGGAAGGCGGCGAAGCAGGCTTCGCGTTCGCGGCTGCGGATCAGCCATTGCTGCCAGGTGAACAGGGCGGCCGCGATGCCGAGGCCGGCGTAGTACGGCCAGACCAGTTGCGCGCGCATGCCGGCAAGCAGCATCGCGAACAGGAACGTGGCCATGAGGATGCCGATGATCGGGCGGTCGGCGTCGCCGAACAGGATGGCGGTGGACTTGGCGCCGACGCGGATGTCGTCTTCGCGATCGACCATCGCGTATTCGGTGTCGTAGAGCGTCGAGAACAGCACGTTGGCAAGGAACAGTAGCCAGGCCAGCACCGGCACCTCGCCGGTCACTGCCGCGAAAGCCATCGGGATCGACCAGCCGAAGGCGGCGCCGAGGACCACTTGGGCGAGATGCGTGTAGCGCTTGCAGAACGGATAGACCGCCGCCAGCGCGGCGCCGGCGACCGACAGCTTGATCGTCAGCGGGTTGGTGAACAGCACGAGGACGAAAGCAAAGGCGAGCAGGCCGATGAACAACAATATGGCCTCGCGCCTGGAAACGCGTCCGGACGCCATCGGCCGGCCGCGCGTGCGCTCGACGTGGGCATCGAGCCAGCCATGGTCGGCATAGTCGTTGATTACGCAGCCGGCCGAGCGCATGACGAAGACGCCGAGGGTGAAGATCAGCAGCGGACCGATCGGCGGGAAATCATTGGCTGCGAACCAGAGGCCCCACCAGGTCGGCCAGAGCAGCAGCAGGGCGCCGACCGGGCGGTCCATGCGCATCAGCACCAGGTAAAGGCGGACGCGCTCGCGCCACGGGTCGCGCAGGCGCGCCGTGAGCAGCTCGATAACACGCATCGAGCGGGTTGAAGCATCGGCCGGATGCGCCGACCTGGCGTTCGCGGCCGGCCTCGCGGATGCCTTGCCGGTGACGGCGGGTGCCGCTACGGATGCCGGCGCCCAGGGCGGTGCCGGCTCGCCCGCATCGACGGGCGTTGGCGCGGCGGGCGTGCCGCTTCGGGGGCTGGCCGGCTGGTCCGGTCGCTCTGCCGCGGCTGCGGTCGCACGACGCGGCGGGGTTGTCCTGGCTGCCACTTTCCTGGCGGGCGCAGCGGCCGGCGCCAATTCGGGCGCGCTGCTCGGGGCTGCCGGCCGGGCCGCACTGGCGCGGGGCCGTGCCGGCGCAGCCGGCTTGACGGTTGCGCTTTCGGCCGCAGGCTTGCGCGCGGAGGGTTTGGGCGGAACCGCACGCCCCGGCGCGCCCGCGGCGGAGGCCGGCGTTCGCGCGCGACGGCGCGGGGGATCCTTGGGAGGGGGAACGTCGTTCATGCTTGCAGTGTAGTGTGCGTCGTCGTGTTCGACGACTCTCCGCGGTTACTGGCGCGCGCGCCGGGCCAGGCCCGGCCGCCACAGCAGCGCGAAGATGATGCCGAGCAGGAAGCCCGCGATATGCGTCCACCAGGCCACCGCACCGAAGGCCGGACCGACATAGGTGAACAGGATCTGCAGGATCGCCCAGAAACCGATCAGCAGCGAGGCCGGCACGCGCACGAACTCGAGGAAGAAGCCGAGCGGCAGGACGAGGCCGAGGCGCGCGCGCGGGTAGAGCGCGAGATAGGCGCCGACCACGCTCGAAACCGCGCCACTCGAGCCGATGATCGGCGAATTGGTCGCCGCCAGGGTCAGGGCGCCGGCGAGGTTGGCAAGGGCGCCGCCGAGCACGAACAGCAGGAGGAACCGACCGGCCCCGAGCGCTCGCTCGCTGGGTACCCCAAAGATGATCAGGAACAACAGGTTGGTGGTCAGGTGGATCCAGTCGGCGTGGATGAACAGCGCCGTGACCAGGCGGGCGAAACGCAGCTCCGCGATCTGGATGGCCCAGGGCGCGGCGGTGTCGAGCAGGGTCGTCGGCACTGTTCCCCAGATCGTCAGCAGCCGCGCGCGTGCGCTGGCCGGCTCGCTGGCGATCCACAGGAACATGGCCACGCAGGCACCGACCAGCAGCATCGTGGCCCAGGGCGGTCGGGGCCGGCGCCGGCTTTCAAGCTGGACGAACATGCCGGCCGACCGCGCGGTCAGCGACCACCGCGCGGGTAGAGGAAACGTACGCCCTCGCGCTCGAAGACGACGCCGTCGCTGCGGATCTCGACCAGCTTCAGGCCCTCGACGTCGTCACCTTGTACGTGGCGGGCATCATTGATGATGACGAAGCGTTGCGCCGGGTCGCTGGCGAAGACATGCATGGTCAGGTGGATCTCCGGCAATTCGCGCCGCGTCGCATAGGGCAGTTCCCACATCAGCTTGATCGAATCGCCCGCCGCGCTGTTGTCGCTGGCCGCAGGTGGCGGTGGCGGCACGGCCACCGCGCTGGCCGATGTCGGCGCCGGCGTTGGCGCGGATGCCCCGCTGCGTGCGGTCGGGCCGGCTGCGGGCGGGTTCGTCGTGTCGCCGGGTTTCGACGGTGCGGGCGCTGCAGCGGAAGCCGGATTCGCCGGTGGCGGCGGCATTGCCGCCGCGGATGCCGCCACCGCTTCGGTTTCCTTGACCGTGACCGGTTCGCCGGGTTTCATCGACTGCGGATGGGCAACCACCAGCTCGCCACTCTCGACCTTTTCGCGCAGGTCGGTGGTCGCGCCGGCCGGCGCCTTGCTGCGCGGGAGACGCGTGGCCGCGCTGCTTTGCGCGATCTCTGCGCGCGTGTCCGGGTTCGCCAGCTGGCCGTCGAAAGTCGTTGCATCGGGCGTCGCGGGCGCCGTCGCAGGTTCTGCGGCAGTCGCAGCGGGCGCCGGCGCCTGGGTCGCTGTCGCGGGTGCGGGCGTGGTATCCGGCGCATGCTCGCGGCGCACCCACCAGAGTGCGACGAGGCCGAGCGCGATCAGGCCGACCAGCCACGGCAACAGGTTGCGCCGGCGACGCACCGCCATGATCGGCGAGCCGATCGACGGTGATTCGCCAAGGCGGCGCTCGCGCTCGGATTTCTTCAGGGCTTCAAGGATCAGCGACATGGTGCGGTTGGACTTATTCGATGTTGCGAGTGAGGTGCGGGCCTGTTTCTTCGAGCGCGGACAGGGCGAAAAGGGTCTCGGGGCCGATGATGCCATCGGCCTGGATGCCGTAGGCGAGCTGCAGCTTGCGCACGCGCTCCTCCATGTCGGCATCGAAGTATGCGGGACCGCGCTCGGCCCCGGCGCCGCCGTCGAGACGATGCAGGTTGTCCTTGGCCCAGGCCACGCCCGGCCCCGCGTCGCCGCGTCGCATGGCGGCGGTGATCGTGGTCGGCACGCGCCAGATCGCGATGAAGTCGCCGGTCCAGAACCGCGCCAGCTCGCTGCGCGGCAGTTCGATCGCTTCGCCCGCCAGGTCGAGCCGCACATTCCGGTTTCCGGCGCCCTGCAGCAGGGCGTGCCGGGCGTAGTCGTCCTGCCCCAGCACGAGAATCAGCGGGCGATCGAACCGCAGCACCTGTTCGAGCGTGCCGCGACCGCGCAGGCAGAACAGGCCCGGCGCGATGGACGGTGGACAGCGCGTTGCTGCGCGCACCGAGGCTTCGGCTGAACCGACCTGCCAGCGCGAAAGCAACTGGGTGACGGCATACAGTTCGGTTGACGGCAGCGCGGACAGGCGCGCCTCGAGGCGCGCCACGCCGCCCTGCGCAACCACCTGAGTGGCCGGCTGCGTGGCCGGCTGCGCCGGTGCCGGCGGGGTTCCGCTCGGCGCGCGAAGCAGGCCCGCGGTGACCACGGCGACCAGCAACAGCGCAGCCAGCACCCAGCGCGCGTAACGGCGGACCCAGTAGCGCGCATGCCCCGGTAGGGTCTCGTCGGCCGAGCGGTCGACCAGGCGCTCGCCGATGGTCTGCTGCTCGCGCGCGTAGCCGGCCATCAGCGCGCGGTCGGCGATCACGTTGATCAGGCGCGGGATGCCGGTCGAACGCTGGTACAGCGCGCGCAGGCCAAGTCGCGAGAACGGTATGTGCTGGCATCCGGCGACGGCCATGCGATGTTTCACGTAGGCCTCGGTCTCGGCCGAATCGAGCGGCGTCAGGTGATAGCGCGCCGTGATGCGCTGGGCCAGCTGGCGCAGTTCGGGCCGTGCCAGCATGTCGCGCAGTTCGGGCTGGCCGAGCAGGATGATCTGCAGCAACTTCTGCGTCGGCGTCTCGAGGTTGGTCAGCAGGCGCACCTGTTCGAGCGCGTCGAGCGAGAGGTTCTGCGCCTCGTCGACGATCAGGACCACGCGCAGGCCCTGCGCGTAGGCATCGAGCAGATAGGCATTGAGCGTATCGGTCAGGCCCTTGAGGCTGCCGCGCTTGCCCGTGATGTCGAGCTTGAGCTCCTCGCAGACCGTCTCGATCATCTCGATCGGCGACAGCTTCGGATTGAGCAGCAGGGCGACCTGGGTGTTCTCCGGCAACTGCTCGAGGAGCAGGCGGCTCAATGTCGTCTTGCCGGTGCCGACCTCGCCGGTCAGTTGCACGAAGCCGCCGCTGCCGCCCTTGCCGACTCCGTAGAGCAGGTGTGCGAGCGCGTCCCGGTGCCTTTCGGACAGGAAGACGTAGCGCGGGTCCGGCGTTATCGAAAACGGGGCCTCGCGCAGGCCGTAATACTCGAGATACATGTGCCTACTCTACCCGACCCTATGGTGGCCACGCCCGCGATACGACGGCAATGGCCCGAAATTGCACCGCTGCCCGGTCCGGACGCAGCGCCGGCACTGGCATGGACCACGGCCGGCGGCGCGCGGTTCAAGTCACCGGCGCGCCCAGCCTACGGGCCGCCCGGCTCCAGGCCGCTGTGCACCGGCGCCTGCCTGAGGCGACGGATCCACTCCTCGTTCAGTCGCCGCGACCCGGCCGGCATGTGCCCGATGTGGCGCAGCGACTCCTCGACCAGCGCGGCCGCCGCCGCATCCTCGCCCCAGCTGCGCAGGATCTCGACGTAGCGGGCGCGCGGTTCGATGCCGGCAAAATAGCCGATCAGGGTTTCGAACTCCTCGCGCGCCCTGGCGCGATCGCCGCTGGCCGCCAGTGCGCGGGCGTAGACCAGGTGCCCCTCGGGGGACTTGAAGTCCGGCTGTTGTGCGATCACCAATTCGAGCAGCTCGCGCGCCTGCGCGGGTTGCGCATCGTCGAGCAGGGCCCGGGCCAGCTTGACCTGGATGTGCGCATCGTCGCTGTGCACGCCGTGCAGGGCTTCCCGATAGGCCGCTATGGCGTCCTCGAAGCGACCCGTGCCGTGCAGCGCGTCGGCCACGCGGATCCGGTTGGCGATCGTCGCGGCGTGTTCGAACGCAGCCTGGGCCTCGCGCAGCTCGCGGCCCGGATCGAGCGTGTCGCGGATTCCCCGGACGACGCGGCGGCCACCGCGCGAGGCGGACATCGCCGGCAGGAACACGACCAGCGCATAGGCCAGACTGCCGAGCAGCGGGAACATGAACAGGACCAGCAGCCAGTAGCGCTCCTGTCCCGTGCGCAGCACATGCACGGCGCACAGGATCGCGATGACAACATGAAGTCCCAGACCGAGAATCGGCACGCATCAGGCTCCGCAGGAAAATGCCGCGGCAGTCTGCGGCGGCACGCCGGCGCTGTCCAATGCCCGCTCAGGCATTCCAGGCAAACAGGCGGATCTCGTCCTTGTCTCCGGCCATGCGGACCATGCGCTCGAAGCGCAAACCGATCTTCTCCAGCAACAGCGCCGAGGCGGTGTTCGTCGGGGCCGTGATCGCGACGATGCGGCGCAGCCCGTAGGCCTCGCGCGCGAGCTTCATGACGGCCTGCGTGGATTCCAGTGCATAGCCTTGCGCGCGGTACTCGGGCAGGAACGCAAAACCCACGTCGACATCGCCGAGCGCGTCGCGCCGGGCCAGGCCGCTGATGCCGATCGCCTCGCCGGTCGCGCGCAGCACCACGCACCAGAAGCCGAATCCGTGCTGGCGATAGCTCGCCATCGGGCCATTGACGATATAGGCCCGCGCCTCGTCGAGCGTGCGCACGCCGCGGTCGCCGATGAACTCGAGGAACGCCGCGTCGTTGAGCAGGCCGAGCATGAACGCGGCGTCGTCGCCGTCGAGCCGGCGCAGGACCAGGCGCTCGGTCTCGGCGACCCAGGGCGAAACATCGATCGGCTCGGCGGACATGCGCGGCATCGTTCAATAATCGGGCCGGACGGTCAAGCCGGCCAGGCCGCGCATGGTTCGCTCAGACGGCGACGCCGTAGCTGCGCAGCAGGGCATCCGGCGTCGGTTCCCGCCCGCGGAATTCGACGAACGATTCCAGCGCGGGCCGCGAGCCGCCGACGGCAAGGATCGCCTTGCGCCAGGCTTCGCCGACCTCTCGGTTGAACACGCCTTCCTGCTCGAAGCGGTCGAAGGCGTCGGCAGACAGCACTTCAGCCCACAGGTAGCTGTAGTAACCGGCGCCATAGCCACCGGCGAAGATGTGCGTGAACGCATGCGGAAAGCGGTGCCACTCCGGCGGCAGCAGCACCGATACTTCACGGCGCACCTCGTCGAGCAGTTCGAGCGTGCGTGCGCCGCGCTGCGGATCGAACTCCAGGTGCAGGCGGAAGTCGAACAGGCCGAACTCCAGCTGGCGCACGAGGAACATGCCGGACTGGAAGTTGCGCGCCGCCTGCATGCGTCCGAACAGGGCGTCGGGCAGGCGCTCGCCGGTCTGCCAGTGGCGTGCGATCAGGTCGAGGCCTTCGCGCTTCCAGGCGAAGTTCTCCATGAACTGGCTGGGCAGCTCGACCGCGTCCCATTCGACGCCGCTGATGCCGGAGACGCCGGAATGGTCGATCTCGGTCAGCATGTGGTGCAGGCCGTGGCCGAATTCGTGGAACAGCGTGATCACGTCGTCGTGGGTCAGCAGGGACGGCGTGTTCTCGGTGGGCGGGGCGAAGTTGCAGGTCAGGAAGGCGACCGGCAACTGCAGCGAGGCACCGTCGCGCAGCCGCGACGTGCAGACGTCCATCCAGGCGCCGCCGCGCTTGCCGGTGCGCGCGTAGAGGTCGATGTAGGCGCCGGCAAAAACGGTGCCGGAAGGATCGAGTAGATCGTAGTAGCGGGCATCCGCATGCCAGACGTCGACACCGTCGCGTGCGCGCACGCTGATGCCGAGCACTTGCCTGAGCACCGCGAACAGGCCCTCGAGCACGGCATCCAGCGGGAAGTAGGGCTTCAGCTCCTCCTCGCTCAAGGCGTATTTCTTTTCGCGCAGCTTCTCGGCGGCGTAGCCGGCATCCCAGGGCTGCAGTTCGTGGATGTGCAATTGCGTTCGCGCGAATTCGCGCAGCTCCGCCAGGTCGGCCTCGGCCATCGGCCGCGCCTTGGCGACGAAATCGCGCAGAAAGGCGATGACCTGGTCGGGCGACTCGGCCATCTTGGTCGCCAGTGACTCCTCGGCGGTATTGGCGAAACCGAGCAGCTGCGCCGATTCGTGGCGCAGGGCCATGATCTTCTCGATGCGCGCGCTGTTGTCGAACTTCCCTTCGTCGGCGTTTTCCGATGCCCGCGTCCCATAGGCGCGATAGACGCGCGCGCGCAGTTCGCGATCGTCGGCATAGGTCAGCACCGCCTGCACGCTGGGTTGCTTGAGGGTGACCAGCCAGCCTTCGAGGTCCTTTTCCCGGGCATAGGCGCGCAGCACCGAGCGTCCGGATTCGGGAATCCCCGCCAGCGCGGCTTCATCGGTGATGTGCTCGCTCCAGGCATCGGTCGCGTCGAGCACGGCTTCCTCGAATTCCGTCGACAGCTTCGCCAGCTCGCTGGAGATCTCGCGGAAGCGCGAACGCGCAGGTTCTTCGAGGGCGACGCCGGCCAGTTCGAAATCGCGCAGTTCATGCTCTACCAGGGTCCGCGACGCGCGCGGCAGGTCGGCGAAGCCGGGCGATTCGCTGACCGCCTTGACCGCCGCGTACAGCTCGCGGTTCTGGCCGAGGGCGGTATGGAAGGCAACGATCTTGTCCTGCGCCGCGGCATAGGCTTCGCGCAGGGCCTCGGAATCCTTGACCCCGTGCAGGTGGCCGACCGGCGCCCAGGCGCGGGCGAGGCGGTCGTCGAGACGTTCGCAAGGCAGCATGACGCTGTCGAACGTGCGTGGCTCTTTCGAGGCCAGCAGGGCGTCGATGCCGGCCTGGTATTCGGCCAGGATGGCATCGATGGCCGGTTCGACGTGGGCGGGCCCGATCTGGCTGAAGCGGGGCAATTCGGTGTTGGCGAGCAGCGGGTTGGTCATCGGCGGATCCCTGGCGAGACCGGTGAACTTGGAGCGTGGATAGCGCAAAATCAAGCACAACCCCGATGCCGGCCCGATCTGCATGGACAGCGTGGACTCCAGCCAGACCCGCGAAATCCTGCGTGCCCTGCCGCTGTTTCGTCACCTCGATGACGCCGCGCTGGCCGAACTGGGTCGCGAACTGCAGTGGTTCGCGCTGCCCGGCGGCGCCTCGCTGTTCGAGCAGGGCGACACCAGCGACGCCTTCTACGTGCTCAAGAGCGGCAGCGTCGGCGCCTTTCGCGACGACGCCAACGGCCAGCCGCGGCTGGTCGGCGTGGTCGCTGCCGGCGAGACCGTCGGCGAGGTCGGCATGATCGTCGACATGCCGCGCAATGCCAGCGTGCGCGCGCTGCGCGATTCCGAACTGTTGCGGCTTTCGCGCGAGGATTTCGACAAGCTCGTCAATCATCATCCGAAGGCCATGCTGGCGATGGCGCGCCTGGCCGTGCGCCGCCTGTCCGCGCGCGACGAGGACGGCGCCGGCTCGGCGCCGCGCACATTTGCCGTGTTGCGCCACGATGCCGGGGTCGACGCGCGCGGATTCGCCGAAGAACTCGTCAGCATGCTCGGTGCCTTCGGCGAATGCGCGATGATCGACAAGGCGCGGGGCAGCGGCCACCTGAGCAGCTGGTTCAACGACCTCGAGGCGCGCACGCGCTTCGTCGTCTATGTCGCCGACGCCGACGACGACTGGCAGGCGCTATGCGTGCGCCAGGCCGATTGCCTGCTGTTGCTGGCGAACGCCGGCGAAACTCCGGAGGCCTGGCCGCCCAGTGCCTGTGCGGATGCCTCGAGTGCCCTTTCGCGGCCGCGCCACCTGATCCTGCTCCACCCGGGCCAGCTCATCGAAGGCGCGGCACGGCGCTGGCTGACGAAGACGCCGCTGGTGCCGCATCATCATGTGCGCGACGCGCACGACATCCGGCGCATCGCGCGCCTGCTGACCGGCCGCAGCCTGAGCCTGGTCCTGTCCGGGGGTGGCGCCCGCGGCTTCACCCAGATCGGCATCGTCCGCGCGCTGCGCGAAGCCGGGCTCGAGATCGATTGCGTGGGCGGCAGCAGCATCGGCGGCATCATCGGCGCCGGCGTCGCCCTCGAATGGTCGGACGAGGAGATGTTCGAAAACTACCGGCACAGTTTCGTCGCCGGCCGCCCGCTCAGCGATTACACCCTGCCGCTGGTCGCCCTGACCCGCGGCCGCCGCGTCGCCCGGCTGCTGCGCCAGCAATTCGGCGCGCGCGACATCACCGACCTGCCGCTGCCCTATTTCTGCTGTTCCTCGAACCTGAGCACCGGCCAGCTCGAAACCCATCGCAACGGCCCGCTCTGGCTATGGCTGCGCGCTTCCTGCGCGATCCCCGGCGTGTTGCCGCCGGTCTGCCATCGCGGCCAGGTCTACGTGGATGGCGCGGTGATCAACAACCTGCCGACCGACATCATGCGCGCGCAGCAGCCCGGCGCGATCGCCGCCGTCGACATCGGTGCCGACGATGCGTTGCATGCGACCATCGAGGAGTACGCCACGCCGCCGGTGTGGAAACTCATGTTCGAGTTCGGCCGCGGCCAGCGGCCGGGCATCTTCGACATCCTGATCCGCTCGGGCATGGTCAATGCGGAAATGGCCAGCGCGGAACGCCGGCAACTGGCCAGCCTGTTGCTCGAACCCCCGGTCAGCGACATCGGCCTGCTCGACTGGAAAACCTACGAACGGGCGGTGGAAGCCGGCTACCAATACGCCGTGCGCGTGATCGGCGCGCGCGTCGACCGGCTGCACGAACAGGTGCCGCTGCGCGTCTGACGGGCGCCGGATGGCGAGCGGGTGGTCAGGATCCCTGGGCCGGCAGCGCCGTGAGCTTGCCGAAATCGACGCGCTTGAGCAGGCGCGCTTCGCCGATGCGCTTGCCCTGCACGTAGTCGACGCCGGTATCGCGCACGGCGAGCAGGGTGGCGGTGTCGTTGACCTCGCCGGCAATGGCGCGCATGTCCAGCGCCCGGGCGTCGTTGGCCATCGAGATCAGCTGTCGGCGCGCGCCATCGTCGAGCGCGGCACTGCTGACCACGTCGCGGTCGATGCGCACGAAGTCGCCGGGTCGCCGCTGCGAATGCAGGAACGGCAGCAGTCCGGCGTCGGCGACGGTGCCATTGAGCACGAAGCGGCAGCCGATGGCGCGCAGGCGCGCAATGAAGTGCAGGGCCGCGGGCAAATTGGCCAGCTCGGGGCTGTCGCTGATCTCGAGGATCAGGCGCTCGGCCGGGACGCCGGTGGCGACAATGGCCTTCTCGATGGTTTCCAGCGAATCCGGATCCGCCACGGTGGCCGGCGAGAGGCGCGCGATCAGGCCGACCGGCGCATGCCGGGCGCGTTCGTTGGCCAGGTGCATGAGCAGCCCGTTGACCACCCACAGGTCGATGCGCTGGATCATGCCGACGCGCTCGGCCAACGGAACGAAAGCGCGCGGCAGGATCAGCTGTCCGTCCTTGCCGACCATGCGCAGCTGCACCGCGAACAGCGGGTCGCCGTCGCCCTTGCCGAATTGCCAGCCGATGTCCTCGCTGATGCCGGTGCCGGCGGATGCCGCCGCCGCGACGGCCACCAGCGGTTGCACGAGAATGACGAAACGCGCCTGCCCCAGGGCCAGGCGCAGGCGCCCGCTCGGCGCGCTGACCGGCACCGGCGCGCGTGCCGCCGGGCGCTCGGCTTCATCCGCCTCCACGCCGGCCTGGTCATGGCCCTGGCCGGCGGCAGCGCGGGCGCTGGCCAGCGCGTCATCGGCGGTGACCGTGCGCGGACTGAGCAGCTCGGCGCCGATGCGCGCATGCACCTTGTGCTGGACGTCGCTGACCATGTATTCGCGTTCGGCAAGCAGGCGCCGGAAGCTTTCCGCAAGAACCTCGATGTTGTCGACCTGGACCGTGCTCAGCAGGAGCAGGAAGCTGTCGCCCTCGCCGCGCGCCAGCACGTCGTCTTCGCGCAGGCGATGGGCCAGTGCATGGGCAACCGTGCGGAGCAGCTCATCGCCGCGCGGCGGGGTATGTTCACTGTCGCGATCGATCTCGATGTGGATCAGCGCCGAATAGCCGCCGCGGTCGCGCAGGCGGGCGAGCTCGGCGATCAGCCGCTGGCGGAGGTGGCGGGCATTCGGCAGGCCGGTCAGCGGGTCGTGGCTCAGTTCCCAGCGCAGGCGCTCGGCGGCGCCGTTCGGCGATGTCGCGGAACACCACGACCGCGCCCTGGCCGCGCCCGGGCGCGGCCAGCGGCAGCACGGTGTACTCGACCGGGACACCACTGCCGTCGCGACGCCGGAACATGGTTTCGATGTGGCGCACGGCATGGCCTTCGGTATAGGCGCGGGCCAGAGGCGAGTTGCGTGCGGCATCCTGCGGATGGACCGCCGCCTGCGCCAGCAGTCCGATCAGGTCGGCGTCGTCGCCGTAGCCGAGCAGGCGCAGGCCGGTCGGATTGACGAAACTGATGCGGCCCTCGCCGTCGACACCGAACACGCCGTCGCCGACCGAGCCGAGGATGCCGTCAAGCTGCTCGCGACCGACCTCGGCGGAGCGCTGCATCTCGATGTTGCGCGCCAGCGTGCGCACGCGGGCGAGGAACAGCTCGCGCGCCTCGTTCTTGAACATGCACTCGCTGGCGCCGGCCTGCAGGCAACGGCGGATGATGTCTTCCCGGTAGCTGCCGGTGATGACGGCGAGGATCGGCGGACTGGCGCGTTCGCTGAGGCGGCGGCAGAGCTCGTCGCCGCTGCCGTCGGGCAGGAAGTAGTCGACGATGACGAGGTCATAGGAATTGTTCGCAGACAAGCGGTCGGCCTCGGCGATCGACGCCGCCACGTCCACCGCATAGCCCTGTCGGCCGAGCATGTCGCTGTAGGCCTGGCAGACGCTTTTCGAATCATCGACGAAGAGGATGCGCACGCGTTCGCCGGAGGCCGGCGGCAGGGCTTCGTCGACGCTCTCCTCGGGGGCCAGTTCGCCCACGCAGGCGGGGATGCGGCTGAACTGCGACCAGAGCAGCAGCCGGCCGCGCATCGTCGCCGACGCCCAGGTACGGATTTCCGCCGTCTCCTCGTGCGCCATGAGCAGGGTCGCCGGCGCGTCCGGGGCATTGCGCGCGTATTCGAGCAGCGCCCGGTATTCGCGCGTGGCGCGCGCCGGCGCGCCGATGATCGCCAGCGAGTAGGGCGGTTCGTCGGAATTCGGCCTGCCGATGCGGCGCAGGTGATCGTGTGCCTCGAGATAGTTGCCGATCTCGGTACGCACCGGCAGCGAGGCGGCCGCCAGCGTGCGCCGCAGCAGGTGGGCCAGCGTGGTGGATCGTTCGACTATCAGGATTCCGCTCAAGGGGGCCTCGATGGCAATCAGACAGACAAATGATGCGCTCCGGGAGCGCAGGCGGCATTACCGGAACACCGGATCCTGCCGCCCGGGCCTTCGGGCGCTCCGAACCACCAGCGCGGTCGTGGCCGCGGCATTCCCCGCCGCAGTCATCCCCCTCCGCGAACGCCATGCCATCAGACCAGCACGCGTTTCGCTTTGCAAGACCGGCCAGCGCCCGCCCGGCTGGCGCATGCGTCCCGTGCGCACGGTGCGGGCTGGGACAATAAACCGCTTCGGCATGGGCGGCCGTTTCATTACACTGCCCGCTGGCATTCAGTGAGCTGACCATGAGCTATCCGCATACCCGCATGCGTCGCATGCGCCGCGATGCCTTTTCGCGTGCGCTGATGCGCGAAACCCGCCTCGATGCGACTGACCTGATCATGGTCGCGTTCGTCATCGACGGCGAAGACCGTCGCGAAGTGGTGCCCTCGATGCCTGGCGTGGAAAGGCTCTCGATCGACCACTTGCTGCTCCTCGCCGACCAGTGCGTCGAACTCGGCATCCCGGCGCTCGCCCTTTTTCCTTCCGTGGATGCGCAGTACAAGAGCGAAGACGCCAGCGAGGCGTGGAATCCGGCCGGCCTGTTCCAGCGCGCCGCGCGCGCCCTCAAGGCGCGCCATCCGCAACTCGGGCTGATTGGCGATGTCGCCCTCGATCCCTACACCACGCACGGCCAGGACGGACTGATCGATGCGCAGGGCTACGTGCTCAACGACGCCACCATCGAGGCCCTGATCCGCATGGCCCTGGCCCAGGCCGAAGCCGGCTTCGACATCGTCGCGCCCTCGGACATGATGGATGGCCGCATCGGTGCGATCCGCATGGCGCTGGAGGAGGCCGGGCAGGTCAATACGCGCATCCTCGCCTATTCGGCGAAATATGCTTCCGCCTTCTACGGCCCGTTCCGCGACGCCGTCGGCTCGTCGGCCAACCTCGGCAAGGGCGACAAGCACACCTACCAGATGGATGTCGGCAACAGCGACGAAGCCTTGCGTGAAGTCGAACTCGACATCGGCGAAGGCGCCGACATGGTCATGGTCAAGCCGGGCCTGCCGTACCTGGACGTCCTGCGCCGGGTCAAGGACCACTTCGGCATGCCGACCTTCGTCTACCAGGTCAGCGGCGAATACGCGATGCTCAAGGCGGCGGCGCAGAATGGGTGGCTCGATGAGCGCGCGGTCGTCCTCGAGGCGCTGGTGGCGATGAAACGCGCTGGCGCCGATGCGATCCTCACCTACTATGCCATTGAAGCTGCGCGCTGGTTGCGTGCAGACTAGGAAGGCGCCGGATCCAGCGGTCGTGGTCGATTTCGCCGCCGGGGTCTGCTGGCACGGGGGCGGCGCCTCGCAGCCCTGCATTCATGGTCTCTCGCCGGTGATACGCGACGGCATGCGAGGATTGGACGGCAACAACGCAGTTTGTTCGACACTTTCGGAGCCCGGACATGCAGTTGATCGAAGAAGAATCCAGCACGATAGCCGGTTCGGACAGGCAATCCGGACACTATGCGGTGTTCGGCAAGCCGATTGCCCACTCGCTGTCGCCGCGGATCCACGCCGCGTTCGCGCGGCAACTGTCGATCGCGCATGACTATCGGGCGATCGAAGCCTCGGCCGAGGAATTCATCGGTGCCCTGGCGGCCTTCGCCGACGGCGGTGGACTGGGCGCCAATGTCACCCTTCCCCTCAAGCAGCACGCCGCGCGCCTTTGCCTGTCGGTCAGCGAGACCGCGCGCCAGGCCGACAGCGTCAATACGCTGATCCGCCGCGGCGAAGGCTGGCACGGCGAAAGCACCGATGGCGCCGGCCTGATCCGCGACATCAGCGGACGCCAGCGCCTCTATGTGCGCGGTCGCCGCACCCTCCTGCTCGGTGCCGGCGGCGCCGCCCGCGCGATCGCCTTTTCCCTGCTCGAGGCCGGCATCGCCGAACTGACCATCGCCAACCGCACCGCCGAACGCGCCGACGCGCTGGCCGACGCGATCGGCCAGCCCGAGCGCGTGCACACGCGCTACTGGAACGATCTCGGACACTGGGGCGGATTCGACCTCGTCATCAACGCGACCTCGGCCGGCCACAGCAACATGTCGCTGGCGCTGCCGTCATCGCTGCTCGCCTCGCGGGCGATCTGCTACGACCTTTCCTACGGCAAGGCCTCGTTCGGATTCCTCGCCTGGGCACGCAGCGCCGGCGCGGGTCACGCCATCGACGGCCTCGGCATGCTTGTCGAGCAGGCAGCCGAATCGTTCGAGCTGTGGCATGGCAAGCGGCCGGAAACCGATGCCATCTACGCGGAACTGCGGGCCTACGTTCCGGGCGACGCCGGAGATTGAGCGCCCTGTCCTGCCGGGCCGGTTGCGGCGCCTGCTGTATCGCACCCTCGATTTCCTCGCCGATACCCGGCATGCCGCACGGCAAGCCGGCCGGCGTGCGCTGCGTGCAACTCACTCCCGCCAATGCCTGCGCCCTGTTCGGCCGGCCCGAGCGGCCGCTGGTCTGTCGCCAGCTGCGTCCCGAGCCGGCGATGTGCGGTGCCGACACCCCGGCAGCGCTGCGTTATCTCGGCGAACTCGAGCGGCAGACGGCGCCCGCCTGAGCCCCGCGGTCAGAAGTCGGCGGGTGGCAGGGTCAGCAGATACATCGCCACGATCCCCCAGCCGATATTGATCGTGCTGAATGCCGACAGGACCAGAGCGTAAAGCTGGCTGGCCCGCTGCCAGTGCACGCCGATGTCGCTGATGCGCGCGACCACGGCGAGGCCGGCGCCGAGCAGGCCGGCGCCGAGCCACCAACCCTGGATGGCGAGGAATTGCCGGGTCAGGGCCGGCAGCGCAGCACGCTCGCCGGTGTCGAAGACCTGATCGAACACCAGCCAGCAGACGACAGCGAAAACCAGCGCCGTGGTCGCCGCGAGAACCTCCAGGCGAGCGCCGGATCGATGCGCTTTCGGCGTCATGCCGGCTCAGCCTCCGCCCGCGCCGAGGTAGCGGTTCTTCAACTGCACGTACTGCTTCGCCGAGTAGTAGAGCTTCTCGATCTCCGCGTCGCTGAGCTTGCGCACGCAACGCGCCGGATGGCCGAGCCAGAGTTCGCCCTCGCCGACCTGCTTGCCCGGGCTGAGCAGGGCGCCGGCGCCGATCATGCTGTGCCTGCCGACGCGCGCGCCGTCGAGCAGCGTGGCATGCATGCCGATCAGGCACGCATCCTCGACCGTGCAGGCGTGGATGATCGCGCCGTGGCCGATGGTGACGTCGGCGCCGATCAGCAGCGGGAAGCCGCCGGGTGTGTAGGGGCCATCGTGGGTCACGTGCAGCACGGCGCCATCCTGGACATTGCTGCGCGCGCCGATGCGGATGTGGTGCACGTCGCCGCGAACCACTGCGCATGGCCAGATCGAGGCGTCATCGCCGAGTTCGACATCGCCGATGACCACGGCATCCGGGTCGACATAGGCATGGCTGCCCAAGCGTGGACTGATGCCGCTGAAGGCGCGAATACTCATCGATCAATTTCGTCACGGTGGAAACCGGAATCTAACACGCAGCCTGCCTTTCGCAGGATCTCGCTCCCGCCTGCGCGCAGGCCGCAGGTGGCCGATGTGCCGGGCATCGGCAAAGGGTTGCTAGACTGGTGCCATGCAGACCCCTGACGCGAACGATCTGAATGCCCTGCTCGAGCGCCAACGTGCCGCCTGGCGGGCGAACGTGCCGACCCCGGCCCAGCGCCTGCGCGATCTCGGTGCCTTGCGCGAGGTGCTGCGCCGGCGCTTCGATGAGTTGAGCGCCGCGATGAGCGCCGATTTCGGGCGCCGTTCGGCGCACGAAAGCCTGCTGACCGACGGCATGACGGTGCTCCACGAGATCGACAACATGCGCAGGCACCTGACGCGCTGGACACGCTCGCGCCACCGCCTGGCCGACTGGCTGTTCTGGCCGGCGCGCACCGAGGTCCAGTACCGGCCACTCGGCGTGGTCGGCGTCATCTCGCCGTGGAACTATCCAGTCAACCTGGCCCTGATTCCGCTGGTCTCGGCGATTGCCGCCGGCAACCACGTCATGCTCAAGCCATCCGAGCACACGCCGCGCACCTCGGCGCTGCTGCGCGACCTGCTGGCCGAAGTGTTCCCCGAGGAGCGCGTCGCCACGGTCATCGGCGATGCCGGTGTCGCCGCCGATTTCGCCAGCCTGCCGTTCGATCACCTGTTCTTCACCGGGTCCACCGCGGTCGGTCGCAAGGTCATGGCCGCCGCCGCGCCGAACCTGACTCCGGTGACCCTCGAGCTGGGCGGGAAATCGCCGGCCATCATCGCCCCGGACTACCCGATCGAAATCGCGGCCGCCCGCATCGCCGCCGGGAAATTTCTCAACGCCGGGCAAACCTGCATCGCGCCCGACTACGTACTGCTGCCCAGGGCCCGGGTGGACACATTCGTCGATGCCCTCGGTGCCTATGTGGCCCGCCATTATCCGGGGCTGCGCGAGTCGCCGGACTATTCGAGCATCGTCAACGACAGCCACTACAAGCGTCTGCAGGCACTGGCCGAACAGGCGCGCGCCGCCGGCGCCGAAGTCCGCACCTTTCCGGATGCTGCCGCGCACGACCCGGAGCGGCGCATATTCGCGCCCACTGTCATTGTTGATCCTCCAGCGCACCTGAATGTCATGCAGGAGGAAATCTTCGGGCCGGTGCTCCCGGTCATCGGCTACGAGCACATCGAGGAAGCGATCGAATTCGTCAACGCGCGGCCGCGGCCGCTGGCCTTCTATCATTTCGACCGGGATCGCGCGCGAACGCGCGGCGTCCTCGCCGCCACGCTGGCTGGCGGCGTCACCGTCAACGACTGCGTGCTGCACATCGCCCAGGGCAACCTGCCGTTCGGCGGGGTCGGCCCTTCGGGCATGGGCCACTATCACGGCCATGCCGGCTTCCTGACGTTCTCCAAGCAGATGCCGGTCATGTACCAGTCGCGCTGGTCGTCGATGGCGCTGATGCGCCCGCCCTACGGCAAGCTGGCCGATTTCCTTGTCAAATTCCTGACCCGCTGAAACCGCTGCGCGCGCCCGGATTGCCACGCTTCAGGACGTCGCCGGTATGCTCGGCGGCCTGTCCCTGCTGTGCTGGCGTCATGCTTGCATGCCAAAAGCCTCGTCGCTCGCAGCGCCAACCGACCCCATGTCCCAGATCATGAAGAAGAAATCCGAATACATCCCGGCCGTGCGCAATGCGCCCGAGTCGGAGTCCGACCTGGCCAGCCGGATCAGCCGGCACCTGCTCGACCTCGTCGGGCACGTCCCGCAAACCGCGGAGAAACGTGCTGACAACGCCAATGCGCGCGTCCGTGCACTGACCAGTGCCGCCGCGAACAAGGCGGCCCTCGCCGCCGGCACGCTCGCCTTGCCGCCGGGCCCGCTCGGCTGGCTGACCATCGTCCCGGAGCTGGTCGCGATCTGGCGCATCCAGGCGCAGCTGGTGGCCGACCTTTCCGGCGTGTTCGGCGTCAGCGCGCGGCTGAGCCGCGAGCAGATGATGTACTGCCTGTTCCGCCACGCCGCCGCCCAGGCCGTGCGCGATCTCGTCGTGCAGATCGGTGGACGGCTGATCGCCCAGGACGTGCCCGCGCGGATCATCGAGCGCGTGGCCAGGGCCATAGGCATGCGCGTGACCCGGCGCCTGGTCGGTGGCGGGGTTTCGCGCTGGCTGCCGGTGATCGGTGCGGTCGGCGTCGGTGCCTATGCCTGGTACGACACGCGCCAGGTTGCGCGCACGGCGATCAGCCTGTTCGGCGGCGGCCCGACCACGGTCGACGTCTATCTCGCCGCGATGGACGCCGAGGATGCGCTGGCCACGGACCAGGCCGAGCCGGGCGAGCCGGACCGCAAGCGCGCCTGACCGGGCCGCGAATGGCCGTCGCGCCGCCGCGCCGCCGCAAGCTTGGCTCTCCCGGTTGCGCAAGCCCCAAAACACAAAATAATCCGTTGACTCGACCGGGCAATCACAATAGCTTGTGTCCCGTCGGTGCCCGCTTCCCCCTGCGTCCAGCAGGGTGAGGCCGGGTTAAAAGGGAATCCGGTGCGAATCCGGAGCTGCCCCGCAGCGGTAAGCGGAAACGAACCCCGTACCAGGCACTGGAACTCGCGTTCCGGGAAGCCACGGGAACTAGGTGGATCGAACGATCCGGGTCCGCAAGCCCGAAAACCTGCCGGCACACCGGGCCCCCGGCCCGACGGTCGCGTCTGCTGAGACGCGGGCGGCGGATCGTCGGGTACCCGGTGCAGGTGGCCGTTTCCGCGGGGGAACGCGTCGCAGGACGAATGCATCCGCGTTCGTGCCCGTGGCGAATCCCGTGGATCGGTTCCGAACAGCCCTGCGCTCGGGAGCAGGTCATCGGTACGACCGGGAGAAGCCCATGCCGCCACTCGATCCCCGCGCCGCCGGCGCCGCGGAATCCGATTCAACCGCCAGCAGTGAAACCACGATGAATCCCACTTCCAGCGTCGCCGCCGCGATGGCCCGTCCCTCCATTCCCGCATCGGCAGCGGACCAGGCGTTCGCGCTGACCGCGCCGCACAGCCCGACCCAGATGCGCGTGACCAAGCGCAACGGCAGCAGCGAAAGCGTCGACCTCGGCAAGATCGTGCGCGCCGTCACCCGCAACGCCGAGGGACTGCATGCAGTCGATCCGATGCGCGTCGCGCTGAAGACGATCGGCGGCATCTTTGATGGCGCGACCACGCGCGAACTCGACGAACTTTCGATCCGCACGGCGGCCGCGCTGACTTCGGAAGAACCCGAGTACGGCTATCTTGCGGCACGCCTGCTTTCCTCCTACATCGACAAGGAGGTATCCGGCCAGGAAATCCAGTCGTTTTCGCAATCCGTCGCGCGCGGTGCCGAGGCCGGCATCGTCAACGAGCGCCTGCGCGACTTCGTCGCCCTCAACGCGCGCAAGCTCAATGATGCGATCGACGCCGCCGCGACGCAGCGCTTCGAGTACTTCGGCCTGCGCACCGTCTACGACCGCTACCTGCTGCGCCATCCGCAACTGCGCAAGGTGATCGAGACGCCGCAGTACTTCTTCATGCGCGTGGCCTGCGCACTCGGCGGCAACGCGCTGAGCGAGACCCTGGAGCTGTACCGGCTGCTGTCCTCGCTCGAGTACATCCCGAGTTCGCCGTCGCTGTTCAATGCTGGCACCACGCACGAGCAGCTTTCCTCGTGTTTCCTGCTCGACTCGCCGCTCGATTCGCTGGAGAGCATCTACGACAAGTACGCCGATGTCGCCAAGCTCAGCAAGTTCGCCGGTGGCATCGGCCTGTCGTATTCGCGCGTGCGTTCGCGCGGCTCGCTGATCAAGGGCACCAACGGGCATTCGAACGGGCTCGTGCCGTGGCTGAAGACGCTCGATGCCTCGGTGGCCGCAGTCAACCAGGGCGGCAAGAGGAAAGGTGCGGCAGCCGTCTATCTGGAAACCTGGCACGCCGACATCGAGGAATTCCTCGAGCTGCGCGACAACACCGGTGATGACTCGCGGCGCACGCACAACCTCAACCTGGCCAACTGGATCCCCGACGAATTCATGCGCCGCGTCGAAGCCGACGGCGACTGGTCGCTGTTCGATCCCAAGCGCGTGCCGCAACTGGTCGACCTCTGGGGCGATGCCTTCGATCGCGCCTATCGCCAGGCGGAGGCCGACGGACTCGCGGCATCGACGATCAGGGCGCGCGAGCTGTATTCGCGCATGCTGCGCACGCTGGCCCAGACCGGCAACGGCTGGATGACCTTCAAGGATCGCTGCAATGCGACCTCGAACCAGACCGCGCACGCGGAAAACGTCGTGCATCTGTCCAACCTGTGCACCGAGATCCTCGAAGTCACCTCGGAGCGCGAGACGGCCGTGTGCAACCTCGGCTCGATCAACCTGTCGCGCCATGTCTGCGATGGCGCCTTCGATTTCGACAAGCTCGCCGACACGGTGGCCGTCGCCGTGCGCCAGCTCGACCGCGTCATCGACCTCAACTTCTACCCGATCGCCAGCGCCGCAACGGCGAACCGCAAATGGCGCCCGGTCGGTCTCGGCGTGATGGGCCTGCAGGACGTATTCTTCCAGCTGCGCCTCGCCTTCGATTCGAAGGAGGCCGAGGCGCTCTCGGCACGGATCGCCGAGCA
>DAIMYT010000017.1:0-41146 GCA_036734345.1 Dokdonella sp.
CAATCCTCGCAGTCCTTGGTCTCCGTCTTGCGTTCGGTGTGCGGGTAATGCGGCGCAGACGCCTGCGAGCTGTAGCCCGATGCCGAAACGGGGGGCTGCTGGATGTAGATCTTCTCGCGATTGATGTTGGTCGATGAAAGCACCAGTGCAGAAGAGGACCGCACCGGCGCGATCTTGCCGCCCTTGATGCTGCCGTGCTTGCCGAGGAAGAACATCTCGTCACGAGCAACCTGCGGATTGTAGGTGGCGAAGTTGCGCGTGAAGCCGCCCTCGTACTTGTGCTTTTCGGTCTTCCAGTTGGCCTGGTTCGGGAGGTGGCAACCGCCGCAGCTGGTCGTCCACGAGGTGTGGCAGGCGTAACACAGCATCTTGTCTTCGCCGTGCGCGCGCTGGTCGAGCGGGACGTCGGCGCCCCACTTGAGCTCGTCGGTGCCCATGGCCATCGTGTGCGCGCGGGTGGCCTTGGCGTTGTAGCTGCCCGACAGCGGATCTGTCGTGTTCTTGACCAGGCTCATTGTCCATTCGAGATCGGGGGTCACCGCCGAGCGCTGGATCAGCTGGTCGCCGACCCATTCGAAGCGCTTCTTGCCGTCCGGATTGCGGATCAGCAGCAGGTTGGTGCCGTATTTCGATGCGGCCGGCCCCGAAGTCTTCAGGGTGGGCAGGGCATCGGCCGTGCCGTGGCAATCCTGGCACTGGATTTCGACCGCACCCATGACTTCGGCTTTCAGGTACCCATTGCCGTGGGCGTCCTGGGAGAAGTGGCAGTCCACGCATTGCATGCCGACGTCGACGTGGATCGACGACAGGTGCACGCCCTTCTTCCACTTGTCGGGGTCGTCGTCGGCGATCTTGGTGCCTGCCTTGTCGAGCAGGTTGCCCTTGCGATCGCGCTTGTAGATGGCGCGGAAGTTCCAGCCGTGGCCATGGTAGTCGGCGAACTGGGTGTCCTTGAGCTGCGGGTTGAGCAGGGAGACGTCCTTGGCGAAGTCGAGGTCGCCCCACTTGCCTCGGATCGCCGCTTCCTCCGGATTGCGGTCGAGGATCTTGCGCATCTTCTCCGCGTCGGGGTACTGCTGCTTTTCCGGCCACATGAACGGTGCGTCGGACTCGTAGTCCCACATCGTGTAGCCGAGCATCGTATTGATGAACATGTTCGGCTGGTGCATGTGGCAGATCATGCACTGGCTGGTCGGGATCTGCCGCGTGAACTCGTGCTTGAGCGGATGGCCCGGCTCGTCCCTGGGGATGGTCGGGTCGGCCTGCTGCGTGGCACCCATGTTGCCGAACTTTGCGTAGATCGCGGAATGCCGCGGGTCGCGGTCGTTGGCATAGACGACATGGCAGGCGCTGCAGCCGGAGGATCGGAAATCACCAGGGTTGTCGTTGGTGCCGAGCATCCAGATGAACGGATCGTTGAGGCGCGTCTTGTGGATGTTGAGGACCGGAATGGAAACCCGCAGGGCGGTGCCGGGACCGCGGAACGACTGCCTGATGTCCGGCCGGCCCGGTTCCTCGAGCTTCTGGATCAGGCCGAATTCGTTGGGCAGTCCGAGTTCGGCGAAGATGTTGTTGATGTTGCGCCCACCGCGCTCGAAGATGCGAAAGACATCGCCTGGTGGCACCGTTTCCCAGGCCGGCATCGGGCTGATCTTGGGCAGCACGCCGTGGCGGTCCATGGTCTCGTCGTTGGGAATGCCGTTGTCGACCGTTACCGCTTCGCCGTCGCGACCGTAGGCTTCGCCGAGGATCGAGTGCTTGAACGGGAGGATGCCGTTGTTGTAGGCGGCCGCGCCCCAGAACATCGCGGCATTGGCCATCAGGCTCTTCTCGTTGGCCTGGATGACTGGCAGGTGGCAGGCGCCACAGGCCTCGCGCGCGATGCGCAGGTCGCCGGGATTGATGAAGCGCACGAATTCCGGGGATTCCTTGAGAAGCCACGTGTAGCTTCGTTCCGGATTGGCGCTGGATTCCCATTTCGAGGGATAACGCGGCAGCACGTGCGCTTTGTCGATCGCGGCACGGTAGTCGACGCCCCCGGTGCCCCCGGCAGGCGCATTGACCGATGCATTTCCGCCATGGCAGTCGGTGCAGCCGAGTACCACGGCCGGGCTTGCATGCATGGTCTTGCGGTCGCTTGCGGTATGGCAACTCACGCAGCCGCGCGATTTTTCGTCGGCCTGGTCCCAGGTCTGGAAGGCCGGGGCATCCGGCGCGGTGACATATTCGCGTTCGACGCGTTCGGCACCTCCGCCGGAGGCAAGAACCGATCCTGCGCACGGCAGGATGATGGCAATACAGATGGCAGCGATGGATCGCTTCATTGTCCTGCGCGCCCCCTTAGTACGTGAAGATCAGGTTGCCAAGCACGGAGTAGTACCTGGTGTCTTTGCCGTAGAGATCCTTCAGGCCCTGGCCAGGCAGCAGCGTGGCTGCCGACAGGCGCAGGATGACGTTCTGCGTGAAGTAGGGCCGCCAGATCCAGGCAACCGAGATGTCGGTGCCGATGTTCCTGCCGACATCCGCGGTGGCGCGCGCGGCCTTGAGGATGTCCGTCTTGTCGAACCACAGGTGATTGATGTTGGCCGAGACGCGCGATTGCGGGGTCAGGTCGAAGTCGGCGCCGATGCCGATAAGCTGCAGGCCGGGGTTGTCGAAGTTGGACTGGCCCTGTTCCTTGGAGGAGCGCAGGTTCGCCAGCAGGCCATTGCGGCTGGCCAGGGCGACGCCCCCGCCGCCGATCAGCGGAATGTTCTGGCGCACCCAGTAACTGGTGTCGGCGCCGGCGAAGATCGGATTCTCGAAGATCGCGTCGAAGCCGGTCGAACGGTCGTCGTAGGGATTGTCGTCGCCGCTGGCATAGGCCAGTGATCCGCGAACCCGGACCCAGTCGAAATCGATCGAGGCTTCGGTGGCGAAGAAGCCGGCGCGGATATCCGTCTTGTCGGGAACGAAGACGCCGGCGGACTGGTCGCCGATCGCCGCATAGGCCGCGACCGTCAGGTTGAGCCGGCCGATGTGGCCGTCGCCGTTGTAGCCGATGTAGCCCACGTCGTAGGTGCGCGGCGCTTCGCGACCGATCGCGGCGGGGCGCTGGATGAATCCGTTCGAGTCGTAGAAACTCGAATCCTCGCGATTGCGGTTGTAGGCGACGATCGCCTGCGATACGAAACCGACGAAGGGGAAATCCTGGCGGTAGACGCTGGCCAGGAATATGTCGTCGTTGCGCGGCGACTTGGTGACATCGTTGAGCCCGGAGTTGATGTCCTTTTCGAGACGCCGGAACCAGGCCAGGTTGTACTGCCAGCGGTTGTTGTCGCGGTTGCCGAAAAAGCGCACGCCCGGCTGGTTGTCCTGGAACAGGAAGCCGCGGAAATCCGAGGAGAAGGGCTGGATGCCGACCCGCACCTCGTCGACGTCGTAGCGCGCCGAGGCGGTCCGGTAGTCCTTGGTGATGAACAGTTCCTGCACGCCGATGAACCCGTCGTCGCGGGTCTTGCCGAAGGTCGGATCGAGCTGCAGGGCGCGCACTTCCTGGGTTTGCACGCGGTTGTAGTTGAACGCCAGCGTGGCGCGGAATTCGTAGTCCGGTGGCTTGAACGCCGTATCGCCCTTGTACAGCAGGAAGCTGGTGATGGCAGTCTGCGCGAAAATGATCTGGTTGGTATCGCCGAGCACGTCGTTGGAGCCGGGCTCGGGACCCGATTGCGGGCCGACCGGCGTCGGAATGCCGCGTGGTTCGAGCAGGGTGTCGGAAATGCCGGTGAAGGCGAAGAACCAGTCCTCGCCGAACATCGGCTTGTCACCCTTCAGCACGTTCTGGTTGTAGGGGTCGTACCAGGGCGTGTTGATGCCGAGCGACTCCATGATGCGCCAGCGGTCGGGAACCGGCACGAAGCTGCCGGCCTGGTCCACGGGTGCCGGATTCAATGCGTCCGGGTTCTGCTCGACGAACATCGGCAACGGCTCGGGCGGGTGCCCCGGGCGGCGCCGCGGAATCTGCGATTCGTAGGGATCGTAGGTCGGCGCGGGGATCAGACCGATCAGTTGCAACCAGCTGCCCGGCACGCTCGTTCCCTGGGCCGGTGCGGGCGGAGCGACGAAGGTCAATGCCGCGGAGACTGCGGCGATCAGGGCAGTGCGACGAAGGTTTCCGATACGCATGTCACTTGCCCTCGCATACGTATTGCTCGGTGGAATTCAGGAACGGCGATTGCGGGCATTGCACGTACAGGAGCCGTGCACCCTGCGGGACCAGGTTGTCTGCGCGCATCGACGGCGGCGCGTTGCCGATGGCGCCGCCAAGGACCACGCCGGCGTTGTGCAGGCCGAGGAAAGCCACGAGGTCGCTCTGGTCGGTGCCGTCGCCCGATGAGCCGATCGCGCCGACCAGGGTATTGCCGCGGTAGATCGGCACGCTGCCGCCGAACAGGGTGATGCCGTTCGGCAGGCGGTCGATGCCCGTGCAATTCCGGGGCGCATCGCCCAGCGGGGGCAGATCGGTGCCGTCGAGGCTGACGGTCACGCCGAGCTGCTGCAGGTAGGAAGCCACGAAAAGCGCGGTCTGCGTGTAGTCGAGGTCCAGTTCGAGGCCGGTCTTGAAGACGCTCCAGCGGTCGATCGGCTGGCTCAGCGGACCCGGTGGGCGTCCCTGCACGCCGTCCGGATAGAACGGTCGCGAAAGATTGCCGATCGCACGGTTGGTGAAGGCGATCGAACCGTCGGTCAGTGCATTGGGCTGGGGCAGGAAGGCCTGCAGCGCGCTTACATAGTCGGCCGGATTGCTGGTCAGGTTGGAGGAGGTGAACGCGACGCGTCCGTTGGCCAGGTCCAGCGTGCTGGAAAGATAGGTCACCGGCGCAACCGAAGCGATGTCGGCGGCGGCATAGGCACCCGAGAAGAACGCTGCGGTGCGGGCCTTCTGCGTGGTCACGTCGACTGCATCGAGCAGGGCGTCACGCGAGCGCACGATGCCGAGCACGACACCGTTGGTATCGACGACGACGACGGTCTCGCCGGCAGGCGAACCGAGCGGCTTGCGTACCTGGGCCCGGGTCCGGTTGGCGATCGTCAGGGACTCCCGCAACAGGGTCAGCACTTCATCGGCGGTCAAGGCATTCGGGCCGTCGGTGCCGTCGCGAGGCGGGAAGCGGTTGGTTCCGGTGCCGTCGTCGACGACGAACGCATCGAGACCCGGGAAGTTGACCGGGTCAGGCCGGATGCCGGATTCAACCTGGCCGAAGGCGAGGCCGCGCGCAATGGTCCCGCTGAAGAACGAAGGAATCGGGATGACCGCACCGGTGCCCGGTCCGAGCGTGGAAAACGCGGGAGCCGTGGTCGGATCGCGCGCCAGCTGGTTGAACTCGACATCGGCGTAGCGCAGGGTCAGGCCGCCTGCGGTGATGCGGTCGGCGCGGCGGTCCTGCGGCGCAGCGAAGC
This sequence comes from Dokdonella sp., assembly GCA_036734345.1. Taxonomy (GTDB): domain Bacteria; phylum Pseudomonadota; class Gammaproteobacteria; order Xanthomonadales; family Rhodanobacteraceae; genus Dokdonella. The sequence continues at coordinate 5,440 of DAIMYT010000017.1, forward strand.
CGTAGGTGCCGGCCACCGCTATGAATTCGTCCATGTTGCGGTCGATGTCACCGGCAAAAGTGTCCACGCCATAGATGCCGTCGGCGGAAACGCCCACGGCGCCGACCGGAACGCCGGCCTTGTACAGCGGCAGGCCACCAGGGTCGGCCGCAATGCCGACCGGCGAGCGGTGCGGACCGGCATCCGGCCCGATGCCGTTGAAGCGCCGGCTGATATCGGAGCAGGGCAACTGCGAAAACTGCACGCCGAACAACGGTCCTGAAGGCGCCGTGATGTCGCCCGGATTGAAATGTTCCTGCGCGATCTGTCCGGCCGTGCGCGAGGCGAAGGCGTTGCCTTCGGAGGAGAAATAGACCGACGTGATGGCCTTGGCGATGGCAGTCAGTTCGCTCGGCAGGTCGAGCCCTTCCAGGCCGCCGACGATGCCGCGCTGCGAATCGACCTTCTGGGTCGGTGGCGCGCCGGTCATGCGGTAGGCGCCCAATACGTTGCCAACGCGGTCGATCACGGTGATGGTGGCCGGCATGCCCTGGGCCTGCGCTTCGGCGACAGCCTGCGCAATGACCTTCTGCACGTCCTCGACGGTCAGGAACGAATTGGCATTGGCACATGAGCCGGCGCAGCCGGAATCGCCATTGCCTGCGGGCGGACCCGGATTGGTGCCGTCGCTGCTGCCGGTGTTGCTTCCACCCCCACAGGCAAACAGCATCGAAACGCCAATGAACAGCGCGCTGAATCTGATGATCCCCATCCCTCCTCCCGTTGCCTGCTGCGAGCCTGCATGCGGAACCCTGCGCCGATCATAGCTCAGTCGGCCGTTTGCGCCTATTGCTGCTTGTCCAGTGTCAGCAGCGGCGAACGGTGGTAGGCATGGCAGGCAATGCAGGTGCTGGCGACTTTTCCACGCGCATCGGCACCGCCATGGCATTCCCGGCAGTTGTCGATCCCCGGTATCAAAAGGTCATTGGATGCCTGCGAGACTTTCGCGCCTTCATGGCAGTCCAGGCAGGTCATGGTTTCGTGCTTGGCATGGTTGAAGCGGGCCTCGACGTACCAGATACCCGACACCCGCACCGGTGCCACCCGCCAGTTGCCCTCGCCGGAAGCCGGCGGGCTGATCGAATGGCAGGTCACGCAGGCCTTGCCGGTGAACAATGTGCGGGCCGCTTCGCGTGCACGGTCTCGCGCCCAGGCGAGCGCCTCGACCTGCTCCTGGCGCGACAGCGGCGGAGAGCCCGGGCGACGCCGAACCTGCACGATCGTCGGCGCGCGCGCATCCGCGTAACCACCTTCGAGGCCGCGACGCGCATAGAATTCATCGAGGGTGTAGGTGACCGCTTCGACGTTTGCGTGGGGTACTTCGCGATCCGGAGCGAGCGTGTCGAAGCCGAGTTGGTGGCAGTCGTGGCACATCGTCTCGAAGGCGATTGGCTTCATTGCCGCCCCGGCCGCGTCGGGCTGGTGGCAGTTTTCGCAGGTCAGCACCTTGCGCCCATCTGGGGTATTCAGACCGTCCGCCTTCAGATGCTTCTCGTGGTTGAACTTGAGTCCCGAGTTCTCCTTCAGCCCGGATGCCCACGGCATCGATTTCGGCGTGAAATCGCCGTTCACCGACCAGCCGGGAAGGCTGACGTGGAACTGCGGATGCGCCTTGCCGAAATCTGCGATGTCGGCGATCTGGCTGGCCCCCTTGGTCCGCTCTTTCAGGTCGGCATGGCAATCCGCGCATAGCCGCTGGTCGGTGCTGACCATGCCGCGCTTGCCGTTGTGGTCCTGGTGGCAGGTTCCGCAACGGGCGTCACCGAGCGCGGGGATGTTGAAGCGCACCGGGTCAGCGTGGGCCTTGGTCTTCACGTGACAGGACGTGCACGCGCTGTCGCGCACCATCAGGAACGCATTCTGGTGGCAGCGCTTGCAGTCGATGGCGAAGAACTGGTGGGCGGCGTCCACTTCGCCGGGGTTCCAGAACGCCGTGCTCGGCAGCGGCGAATAGCGCAACACGGTGTTCAGTCCGGGCACCACGTGGGTTGCGGCCGGCAGCAGCAGGCCGAGGGTGAGCACGACGATGAAACCGACCCAGGATGGCCAGCGTTTGCTGATCCAGGTTTGCGAGAGGCTGGTCGGCTTCTTGCGCCGCGAACTGATTTCCGCCTGCTCGCTCTTGTCGATGGTGGATACCTCGACGGCGGCATCGTAATCGCCGCGCGCATCGAGCAGGGTCAGGCGCGTCGCGCCGAGTTCGATGACGGCGCCGGCCCCGACCGTGACCGAATAGGTGATCTCGCCGTTGACGCGAATGCCGGCGATGATCAGCGATTCAACCCGGTACTGCCCATTGCCGATCGCGGTGACGCTGGCATGGTTGAGTGCGGCACGCAGGTCGGGCAGGAAAATGGCCTGGTCGGAAGCGCGGCCGATGGTCAGTATTTCGCCGAAGTGGGTGTCGTCCTCGTAGGAGATCGAGCCCTTGCCCTTCTTCAGGACACGACGGATCAGCCAGCGCATCGGAGTGGCCTCCCGGTTGTCATGTCAGCAGCGTGAAGGGGCATGGTCCGGCCGGGGTCCTACCAGTAGAAAAAGACGGAAATGACGTGTCCGATCAGCGCGGCAAGCAAGGTCACCGAAAGCGGCACGTGGAAGTACAGCCAGATTTCCATTACTGCCTGGTACTGGATGTCGCGCGCCACGCGCGTGGCCAGGCTGCGCTTGCGCGAGAGGATGTCGATCAGCTTGCGCAGGGCTTCCGATTGCTTGTCATCGGCACGGCCGGCGAGGAAATCGACCATGGCGATGATGGTCTGCCCAGCCTGCAGTGACGCAGGTGCGGCGCCGAGCTGCGTTTCGCGCTTCTCGATGGCGGCGCGTATACGCGCGATGGCGATATCGGAGCCGTCGCGCGCGCGCAACTGGGTCCAGACGCCGCCGCCGAGCCTGGTGTTCTCGATTGAACGCAGCACGACGGCATGGATTTCCGGGGCGATGCCATCGGCGAGCGCCAGCGCGTTCTGGTCGATCTCCTGGATTTCATCGAGCATGGCGTCACGCGTCGCGCTCTCGCGGTTGCGTGTCATCAGCGTCGGGTAGCGCAGGTAGGCGTAGACGCGGAAAAACCCGCTGAAGATCACGACCAGCATCAGCACCAGGGCGAACGTGTGCAGGTTCCAGCCGAACTGGAATCCGCAGTGCAGCAGCGCGAGCAGGATCAGGGTGGTGCCGAGGTAAATGTGCGCGGAAAGCCAGCCACGCGTGGTTCCGAGGGTGGTCGAATAGCTGCGCTTGCGGATCCCGAACAGCATCAGCCAGACGATCAGCAGGGCGGCGATGGTTCCAAGCGTATAGCCGAGCCAGGTGCCGCCATTCGGCGCGATGCCCGGATCGTGCCAGACGTACAGTGCGATCGATATCGCGCTGAGCGCGAGGGAAATCCACAGGTAGCGCGACTTGGCATGGGTCAGGATGGAGTCGTGCACCGTGCGCTCCTATGCCTGCCGACCGCGTACTTTGTGCCGGTCGTGCCGTCGCAAGGCGGCGCGCCGCCCGGTGCCGGGCGTGGAGCATTCCGCCTGCAGGTACATGCGCTCAGCGCCTCGATTGCGCATAGGCGGGAAACTCCTCCGGACTGATTCGGATGGCGGCGCCGGTCGGGCAGGCGCGCACGCAGGCCGCGCCGCCTGCCTGGTCCTTGCACATGTCGCACTTGACCGCCTTCTTGGCCTTCGGATCCTTTTTCGCCTCGGGGTCGTAAGGCGCTTCGCCCGGTCCGGGTCCGCGGCCCAGCAGCAGCCATTGCAGCAGGCCCGGCTTCTTCGGCGGCTTGCTGGCCATGTGGATGACGCCATACGGACAATTGCGTTCGCAGTTTCCGCAACCGATGCAGTTGTCGGCAATGAACACTTCGCCATTGGGGGCGCGCCGCAATGCGTCGGGCGGGCAGTCCTTCATGCAGTGCGGGTGCTCGCAGTGACGGCACGAGGTCGGCACGTGCACATTGGCAAATGTCGGTCCGGCCTCGCGGTCCAGTCGCGACGTGCCGCCGTGCGTCTCGGCGCAGGCTTTTTCGCAGTTGTCGCAGCGCACGCAGAGCGATTCGTCGATCAGCAGGATGTCCGTGGCTTCGCCGGCGCCCTGGGCCATCAGGAACGAGATGATGTCGCCGCCGCCGGGCAGGGACTGCATGGCCAGGTTGGCCGCCGTGCGGTCCTTGAATTCCTTCTGCAGGCGCAGCCTGAGCGCCGGAATGCGGTTGATCAGTTTCTTGAAGACCGCGCCATCAAGGCGGATCGTCTCGGTGGCGATGGCGGCGCGGGCACTTGCCGAGCGCTTCGACTCGCCCATCAGCGCCATTTCGCCGACATAGTTTCCCGCGGCCACATAGGTCAGCACGATTTCCTTGCCGCCGATGTTTCGCGAAATGGTCAGCGAGCCTACCCTTACCAGGTGCAGGCAGTCGCCATCGTCGCCTTCGCGGAACACGTAGTCGCCGGCCTTGAATCGCTGCAGGGTGGAACTCGCAGCCATCTCGACCAGTTGCTCGGTGCTGGCCTCGGAGGCAAAGCGCGACTGGATGGCGCGCATGATGAAGACGCGATCGATCTCGGCCTTGACCGCTTCCACGGAATTGATGAGCCGGTTCATCGAGCGCCGCGGTGTCTCGACGAGCACGCAATTGGGTCCCGCAGCGACCGTCGCCGAGCGCCTGCGGCCCGAGATCAGGCTCATCTCGCCGAAGAATTCCCCGCGGCGCAGCACGATCGGCTGAGCCTTGCCTTCGACGGCGATGCGCACTTCGCCCTCGACGATCGAATAGAAGCTGTTGGTGTAGTCGTTTCGCTCGAAGATCACTTCGCCGTCGGCCGGCGTGCGCATGTCGGAGTCCAGCATGAACTCGCGCATCTGCAGCGGCGTGATGTGCGAAAGCACGGGGACGTTCTTCTGGATCTGGGCGAGCGCCTGGTCGACGCTGCCGATGCCCCTGAGATTGGCGAACTTGGCCTTCAGCAGCGGCGCATCGGCCGGTTCGACCGCCGTGCCGGTGATGTATTCGATGACCTCGTAGCCCTGGTTCATCGCCTGCTTGATCAACGGGTAGCCGCCGAGCGCGCCGACGATGTAGAGCCCCTTGACGTTGGATTCGTACTGCGCGCTGATCGCGGGCACCGAAGCGGGATCCTTGTTCGGGAATACGACGCCGCAGGCCTCGACGAAGCCGCGCGGCGCGGTGGCGCCGAGGCGCGCGATGACCCTGTCCAGCAGGATCTGGGCGCGGCCATTGGCCGTGTTGAGGATCATGCGACCGGGCTTGCGTCCGGCGCTGAGCGCTTCGACTTTTTCCGGCGAGGAGTTGTAGTAGCACTCGATCAGGCCGTCGTCGATGGCCTTGAGGATCGCCTGTTCGTTGCCTTTCTTGGCACGGCCAAACTCGTCCTTGCGGTTGATGATGACGACGTTGTTCTGCCTGGCCAGCGCGACAGCGTTCTCGATGGCGGCGTCGCCGGCGCCGACGACGACGATGGTTTCGCCCTCGTAGGCTTCAGGATCGTCGAGCTGGTACTGGACGAAAGGAAGGTCTTCTCCGGGCACGCCGAGCTTGCGCAGGTTGCCCTGCAGGCCGATGCCAAGCACGACGGAATCGGCCTCGACGGATTTTCCGTTCCTGCACTTGATCTCGAAGATGCCGTCTTCGCGGCGCTTGATCGCCGATACCTCGTGCTGGTGGCGCACGTTGATCTTGAGGCGGGCCGCTTCGTCCCAGCCGTCGAGGATGGTCTCGCGCAGTCCGGCGGAAAACGGGATCGGAGAGCGCAACGGCAGGATGCCGGGCTCGTCCATCACGTATTTGCCCTTCTGGTAAAGGTAGATGGTGTTCGACAGGTGCGGCTCCGCTTCGAGCAGCACGTGCGACTCGTTGCGCTCCGCGGCGCGCGCCGCTGCCGAAAGGCCTCCCGGCCCGGATCCGACGATCGCGATTTTGAATCGCTCTGCCATGAAGTTCCTCCGCCCCGGCCCCGATCATACCCAAGGTCGGAGTCCGGGCGGTAGGAATCTTCCGGCTGCGATCTCGTTCGCTTCGCCTGAAGTCGCGCTTGGCGGGATCCGAATGGCACCGCAACGCTCGCAGCTTGCCGGCCGGTTGCGCCGCACTCGGGATCCGCGCAGCGTGCGCTTCGCGGCACTCCGTTTTGCCGGCATTGGCGCACGCGCCGATGCTCCATCCGTCGTCGTTGCGCAGTAGGATGCGACACCTTCCACCGGCGAGGCGCGCATGCGGAGTTCCAGGCAACTGGTCGACATCGAGTCGTGTGCCGGGCATATCCTCGATGCCTGCGGCGAGCACGTCGTGCTTGCGACTCCGCTGGGCCTGGGCAAGCCCAATCGCCTGATCAATGCGCTGTACCGTCGTGTAGCGGTCGATCGGCGACGCCGACTGACGATCCATACGGCGCTTTCGCTGGATGTGCCGAATCCATCCGCGGACCTCGAGCGGCGCTTTGCAATGCCGTTCCTTGAGCGCCAGTTCGGCAACGACTATCCGACCCTCGATTACGTCGCCGCGATGCGCGAGGATCGCCTGCCGGTGAATATCCGCGTCCACGAGTTCTACTTCCAGTCCGGCGCCATGCTGCGGTCGCGCCAGGCCCAGCGCGATTACGTGAGTCTCAACTACACCTCGGTGGCGCGCGATCTGGCCGGCACCGGGATCAACGTCGTCGTCCAGCTGATTGCGCGGCGAATGCAGGATGGCATGGTCCGCTATAGCCTCGGCTGCAATCCCGACGTCACCCTCGATCTGCTCGACCGGATCCGTGACGCCGGCATGCCGAAGCCGATGCTGGTAGGCGTCGTGCATGAGGCGTTGCCATTCCTCGGCGGCGATGCCGACGTCGGCGATGGCGAAAGTCTGTTCGATGTCGTGCTCGACGCCCCCGAGGGTGGCCAAAGGCTTTTTGCCTTGCCGCGCGACGATGTCGACGACGTCGAGTACGCGATCGGCTTGCACGCGAGCACTCTGGTTCGCGATGGCGGCACCCTGCAGATCGGCATAGGCGCGCTCTCGGATGCGATCGTCCAGGCCCTGCTCCTGCGTCAGCAGCGCAATGTCGACTATCTGGAAATCATCCGTGGTCTCTACGCGGACGCGCACGACGCGGCAGGCCATTTCGAAATCGGCGGTGCCGATCCCTTCCGCGCCGGGTTGTATGGATCCAGCGAGATGATCATGGACGGATTCATGCATTTGCGCCGCGGCGGGATACTGGTACGCCGCGTGTACGACGACCTCGCCCTGCAGCGAGCGCTCGACGAGGGCGCAATTGGTTCGCAGATGGGTCCGGGCGATGCGCGTATCCTGCGCGACCGCGGCGTGCTGCCGGCGCGGCTCGACCAGGGCGAGGTGGATCGCCTGGCCGGCTTGGGCATTCTGGCGTCGGGCTCGCGCATCGAAAGCGGTCGCCTGCGCCTTGCCGATGGCGAGAGCATCGACAACGAATTCGATACCGCCGAAGCCCTGGCGAAGCTGGACGAACACATCCGCGGTCGCGTCCTGCGCGGTGGCCGCTATCTGCAAGGTGGCTTTTGCCTGGGCTCCAGCGAACTGTATCGATGGCTGGGTGCGCTCGATGGCGAAGATTACGACGGCCTTGCCATGTGCCGGATTTCCGAAGTCAACCGACTGCAGCGGGGAATCGAGGCGCTGGCGGCGAGGCAGCGCCGGTATGCGCGTTTTTTCAACACATGCATGATTGCAACGGCCCTGGGCGCGGCAGCGTCGGACGCGATCGAGGATGGGCGCGTGGTCAGCGGCGTCGGCGGACAGCACAATTTCGTCGCAATGGGCAACGAACTTGATGACGCGCGTTCCATCCTGATGTTGCGCTCGACGCGACGGGTGGACGGCCGGCTGACTTCGAACATCCGCTGGAATTACGGCCACACGACCGTTCCGCGACATTTGCGCGACATCTACATTACCGAATACGGCATCGCCGACCTGCGCGGGCGAACGGACGAGGAATGCGTAAAGGCCATGCTCGCCATCAGCGACGCCGCCTTCCACCGGGAGCTCGTCGAGCAGGCAATCGCCGCACGCAAGCTGCCGGTGGATTTCGCGATTCCCGAATCCTGGTCGGCAAACACGAAGGCCGCGCTGCGGGCCCGCCTGCGCAACGCGCGAATATCCGGCCTGTTGCCGGACTATCCTTTCGGCAGCGATTTCGATGCCGTGGAACTGCGCCTGCTGGCTGCACTGAAGTGGCTCAAATCGGCAAGCACGCAACCCGCGCGATGGCTGGGTCTGGCCAAGGCCGCCGTCTGGCCGGGTCCTGTCGACCACGAGGCCCTGCAGCGCATGGGCCTGGCGAATCCGTCCTCGCTGCGCGAACGCCTCGTCGCGCGAGTCCTGGCCGGGGCGCTGGGGCGAATCCGCTGAGCGGGGCCGGAGCGTGCGCCGCACCGGCAGGATGCCGCGCGGACCTGCTGGTCCGATATTTGCTAAGTTACCGGGTGTCGCTACGCCAACAGGGCCTGGATCCGGACAATGACCGAGCTGCACCGCCGCCTCTTGCGTGACCTGCCTGAAAGGCGTTCGCCCAAGGCCGGGGATTTCAATACCGAATCACGTGCCGTCCGGGCATGGGTGTCCGCGCTGCCGCTGGCGAATTTCTCGGCGACCGCGCGCATGCTGGTCGACGCCTTGTGCGCCATGAACCGGTTGCGCATGGCGGCGACCGAGCGTCTCGAGGCGCTCGAAATCCTGCGTGGTCCGGTGACCCAGCTGGCCGGGCTGGTCGACAAGCAGATTCTCGGCGCGAGTTTTCCGCTTCCTCCGCAGCGGGCCGAACTCGGCAAGCTCGCCCAGGAGTTCCAGAGCGAGCTCGCGCTTGGCTATCGAATCGCCCTTTACGACTATTGCGCGCCCAGCGGGACCGTGCCGATGCTTCGTGGCAAGCATGTCGCGCTGGCTGCGGCCCGCGCGCTCATGCATGGCGGCGCGCGCCTGCACAAGGCCTATCTGCTCTACAGGACGCCTCCCGCCGGGGCCTGGCAGGGCATGCACGATACCTACCGCTTCATCGCTTCGCTGGGCCTCGAAAGCCGTACCGTGGAGGACAGCGTCATCGGCGCGCCGATCAGCGCACGTTCGGCGTATGCGCATGCGCTGCTGCTCGCGTTGTCGAATCCCTACCGCTATACGCAGCGCGAATTGCTCGAGGTGATTGCGCTGACCTTCACGTTCGCTCCCTATTGCGAGCTGGGCAAGGCATCCGAGGTCAGCGAAGCCACCCACGCCGTCGATGTCGAAAGTGATCGCGGGCCCGGCTACCTGCCCGAGGAGCGCACCTCCGCGGCGGATGGGGTGCTTTCCCTCAAGCTGGGTCCGTTGCTCGAGTACATCGATTCCCAGGTCTCGCGCCTGCCGCCGGGTGTGCGCCTTGTCACTTTTCGCATGCGCGGCGGACCAGCCGTGCAGGTCGATATCGATCTCGCCCACCGGCTTGTCGACAGCTGGACATCCGATGGCACGCGTGACCACGTGCGCCTCCCGGGCGGACATACCCTGCTCAGCGTGATCGGCCTGCACGACCTGCATTTCGTGCTCGCCGGCAACGAGGACTTCGAGAGCTTCCTGCGCCGCGTGCGCGGCACCTCCATCCAGATTTCCGACCAGGATGCGGCGGCGTCCTGGGCCATCAACTCAAGCGAACAGATGCGCACCCAGCCACTGCCCGTGCAGGTCCTCGACCAGGGCTTCGGTGGCTACCGCGTGCTCTGGGAGCGTGGCGGCCACGGGGAAATCGTACGGGCGAAAGTCGGCGAGCTGGTCGGACTGTCGCTCCCCGACAGCGGTTCGGCGGCTGCAGACTGGATGGTCGGGGTGATTCGCTGGATGCGCATTGACGACAGCGGTCGCGTCGATGCAGGCATCGGATTGATGGCCAGGCGCTCGCTGGCCATCGGCGTCAATGCACTGGACGAGACGGACAATCCGCTGAACGACCGGCGGGGCATCCTGCTTTCGCCCCTGCAATCCTCGGAATCGGCCATCTATGGCTCGCTGCTGACGCCGGGACTGTTCGAGCGCGAACCGGCCGCGATCCAGCTGACCCTGCCGGCAGATCCCCATCGCTGGCCATCCTCCGCCTGTGCGCTGAAAGTCAATGGCGCCGGGATCATGGAATCGGCGGGAGCCTACCTGCGCTTCGCCCTGCCACCACTTGAACTGCCTGACGAGGGGCTCGATCGCGAAGCGCAATCGCCGCTGGAAGCAAGCGGGTAGGCTTGGGTATCCTGCATACTTCAACTACCCACGGTTTCGGGCTTCCGGCCCCATTTTTCCCGCATGACAAGTACTCCTGACAGCGCCCATCCGCGCCGCGCCAGCATCGGCGTTCGCATTGGCTCGACCATTGTCGGCGACCGCGCGCCCGTGGTCGTGCAATCGATGACCAACACCGATACCGCGGACATCGTTGGCACGGCACGACAGGTCGCCGAGTTGGCGCGCAGCGGATCCGAACTCGTGCGCCTGACCGTGAACAACGCCGAAGCCGCTGCGGCGGTTCCAAGGATCCGCGACCGGCTCGCGATGATGGGCACGCATGTCCCGTTGATCGGCGATTTCCATTACAACGGCCATCAGCTGCTGGCCGATGAACCGGCAGCGGCGGAAGCGCTCGCCAAGTACCGGATCAATCCCGGCAACGTCGGTTTCGGGCGCAAGAAGGACACCCAGTTCTCGGCCATCATCGAAACCGCGCTGCGCAACGACAAGCCGGTGCGCATCGGCGCCAACTGGGGATCGCTCGACCAGAACATGGTGGCGACACTGATGGACGAAAACCATGCGCGTGCCGAGCCATGGAATGCTGCGCGCGTCGCGCGCGAGGCGCTGATCCGCTCGGCACTTGATTCGGCGGAGCGCGCCGAGCAGCTTGGCATGTCGCGGGACCGCATCATACTTTCCTGCAAGGTATCGGGCGTGCAGGAGCTGATTGCGGTGTACCGGGACCTGGCTGCCCGCTGCGACTACGCATTGCACCTGGGCCTGACCGAGGCAGGCATGGGCTCCAAGGGCATCGTCGCCTCGACCGCGGCGCTCGGCGTGTTGCTGCAGGAAGGCATCGGCGACACCATCCGCATCTCGCTGACGCCGGAGCCTGGCGAATCCCGCACGCGCGAGGTCATCGTGGCCCAGGAACTGCTGCAGACCATGGGATTGCGCGCATTCACGCCGATGGTGACGGCCTGCCCGGGCTGCGGTCGCACGACCAGCACGCTGTTCCAGGAACTGGCGCAGTCGGTGCAGGAACACGTGCGCGAGAAGATGCCCGAATGGCGGATCAAGTACGACGGCGTCGAGAACATGACGCTTGCCGTGATGGGCTGCATCGTCAATGGGCCCGGCGAATCCAAGCATGCCGACATCGGCATTTCCCTGCCCGGAACCGGTGAGTCGCCGGCGGCGCCGGTTTTCATCGACGGGCAGAAGGCGATGACCCTGCGTGGCGACCATATCGCGAGTGAGTTCATCGGTGTGGTCGAGGACTATGTGGCGCGCAAGTATCGCGCGCGCAGCTGACGTCGAACCGTGGCCAAGCAGGATGAAATCGACTACGTCGCCAGGATTGGGCAACTCGGTGCGCTGCACGCGCAGGGCAAACCGTTCTCGGATCCCGACTGCGGAAGGCTGCTGGCCGATCTAGGCGGCGTGTTCATGGTGTTGCCGAAGGCACCGGCGCGATTGCTTGACCTGGGTTGCGGCAGCGGCTGGACCAGTGTCTTTTTCGCACGCCGTGGCTACACCGTAACCGGCCAGGACATCGCGCCGGACATGATTGCCCTGGCCGAACGCAACCGCGTCGAGTCGGATGTCGCCAACCTCGACTTTCGCGTTTGCGACTACGAGGCGCTCGGATTCCACGAGGAGTTCGATGCAGCCGTGTTCTACGACGCCCTGCATCATGCGGAGGATCCGGCAGCCGCGTTGCGCAACGTGTATCGCGCGCTCAGGCCGGGTGGCGTGCTGGTCACGATCGAACCCGGCGTTGGCCATGCCGAAGCCGAGCATTCGCGTGCCGCGGTCGAGTCCTTCGGGGTGACCGAGCAGGACATGCCGCCGCGCGTCATCTGGCGGCTGGGCCGGGCCGCGGGTTTCCGCAGTGCGCGCGTCTACCCGACGCCGAAGATGCTGGCCATGATCCAGTACGAGATGCCCGGCCTCGCGCGACTGCCGGACTGGTTGTCGGACCTGGTGCGCTGGGGCGGCATGGGCTGGCTCATGCTGGCCGGCAAGTACCGGCGCGGCGGCATGGTGGTGCTGCGCAAGTAGACCCCGCGGCGGCGATTTCCGGCACTCCGCGGAAGCGCGAGCCCCGGCACACGCCGCACGGCTTCAGGCGCGCAATTGAACCGCTTCGTGCGCCTGCCGGCCGGTGATGCCCTTGCACTTGAGGATTTCGATGCAAGTGCCTGTTTCCCTGCGGGAAATCTTGAGACGAAGAGCGGCCGGGCTGGACACTTCCATGGCCCGCAGGGGACGGAACAGAAAGGCCAGCGCATTGCCGGTTTCGGCAGCCAGTTGCAAGCGGCGCAGTTGCCTGTAATCGGCGTCCGGCAGCCAGTGCAGGACTGCCGCGCAGCAGCCGGCGCGCAGGCATTGCTCGGCACTCCAGTGCGAGTCGGCGACATCGGCATCGATCTGCACGAGATGGTCGAGATCGACGCCGGCCGAGACGAGGGCGGGCGGGTAGGGCAGATAGGGCGGCGCAATGATGGCGACCCGCCGGCGCGCCCGGGTCAGCGCGGCGAGTGCCGGCATGACCAGTTCAAGCTCGCCAAGGCCATCGTTCTCGATGAGGATTTCGGTCAGTGCACCGATCGGCCAGCCACCGCCGGGCAGGAGGGCGTCGAGCGAGGCATTGCCGCTGGCCCGGGTGCGGATCGAGGAAACCTGTTCGGTGCCGCCGCGCCAGACGCCCGGGTGGCGCAGTATTTCGCCGAGGGCGGATGTTCGGGGCAGGGGTGAGGCAAGTACGGCAGACATCGCTCAGGTTCTCCGGATCATGCCGACATACAGTCCTTCGATGGCGAAGGATTCGCGTTGCGGATCGATCTCGATCGGTGCGAAGTCGGGATTGGAAGGGAGCAGGCGAATCCGTCCGCGCTTGCGTTCGAGGGTCTTGAGGGTGACTTCATCGTCGACCCGGGCGACGACGATGCGGCCATCGTCGGCGGTACTGGTGCGATGGATGGCGGCCAGGTCGCCATCGAGGATGCCGGCATCGCGCATGCTCGAACCGACCACGCGCAGGAAGTAATCCGGGCGTGGGCGGAACAGGTTGGCATCGATGCCGAACTCGCCCTCGATGTTTTCGGTGGCGAGGATCGGACTGCCGGCGGCCACGCGGCCGACGAGGGGCAGCAGCATCGCCGCCGGCGTCCGTGAGCGGTGACTCAGGCGCAGGCCGCGATGCGGAATGCGCTCCAGTGCGCCCTTGCGCTCAAGGGCCTTGACGTAATCCTGCGCCGAGCTGTGCCGGGCGAAGCCGAGGGCTTCGGCGATCTCGCGCAGGGTCGGTGCACGGCCGCGCTCGGCCACGTGCTGGCGGATGTGCTCCAGTACGCGACGCTGGTTCTCGGTCAGGTCGTATTCGTCCATACGTACTAATGTACGTATATCCGGCAGATTGCGCAAGTGCCTCGTGAATCGGCCGGGACCGTGCAACGTTCGACGCGCCCGCGACGTCCATTGAAAGCCAGTCGGCATCGAACCTGGCCTGCCGGACCGAGGCTGCGATCTTCGGGGGCGCGGGGCAGCAGCAGCGGTCGGTCACGACGAGCACAGCACCACGGGACTGGTGGAACGGACATCAGGAGTTCGACAAGCAGGATGGCTAGACAATTCGGGAGGTTGTCATGACTACTGGCTCTGGTCTTGCCCGGCGGCTCGCCGCCGGTGTGCTGTTTCTTTCAGGCGTCGCCTGCGCCCAAATGGACGCGATCACGATTCGCGCACCGGTCGTGCGAAACCCGGTCAATCATGAATTCCGCGATGATGCGCAGCGGCAGGCGGGAGTCATCGGACCCACCACCAGTGCGCGCCCGGGCGTATTTTTCTTCAAGAAGGGCGTTCAGGCATTCAAGAGGGACCAGGTCGCATTCGCCATCGAGATGTACGAAACCTCCGCCGCCTATGCGTACAAGCCGGCCCAGTACAACCTCTCGATCATCTATGCCAAGGGGCAGGGCGTGCCGGCCGACATGCCAAGGGCATTGGCCTGGGTGACGCTGGCCGCCGAGCGCGGCGACAAGCGCTATGCGGCGGCACGCAACGCGATCTATGCGGAGTTGAGCCCGCAGCAGGTCGATGAAGCCGACCGCGTGCTCAAGAGCCTGATTCCGAAATATGCCGACGCCACCGCGATGAAGCGCGCCAAATCGCGCTGGAAGGACGCCAGGCTCGAGGCCACCGGATCGCGCCTCGGTTTCGTTGGCGGGCTAAAGGTCGGCGCCCCCGGCGGGGCGCTCGGCACTTCCCAGAAGACCGAGGTGGATGCGACGGAATCAGCCGGTGTCAGCACGAATGCCTGGGAGGCGACTGGCGGCAAGCAGGTCGACGGATCGATCGCCTATCGCCAGTTGCGCGAGAGCGACGATCCCTATGATCCGAAATTCGGAGTGCGGACCGGAACCGTGAAGGTGGGCGAAATCGACACCATCCCGGAGTCGTCGACGTCGACGACCGAGGATGCCGGCAAGCAATGACCAGGCCTGCCTAGCCATCGCCAGATGACGCGCCACGACGGCGGTAGCCGTCGTGGCGAAGGGCTCCCGGTGCGAGGCTGCGCCTAGCCGGCCTTCTTCTTCGCCAGCTTGAGCCAGGTGTCGACGACGGTATCGGGATTCAGCGAAACGGACTCGATGCCTTCCTCCATCAGCCATTCGGCGAGATCCGGGTGGTCGCTCGGGCCCTGTCCGCAGATGCCGACGTATTTGCCCTTGCGCTTGGCGGTCTGGATCGCCATCGACAGCAGTTTCTTGACGGCCGGATCGCGCTCGTCGAACAGGTGGGCGACGATGCTCGAATCCCGGTCCAGCCCCAGGGTGAGCTGGGTCAGGTCGTTGGAGCCGATGGAGAAGCCGTCGAAAAACTTCAGGAAGTCGTGAGCCAGCACCGCGTTGCTGGGGATTTCGCACATCATGATGATCTTGAGGCCGTCCTGGCCCTGCTTGAGGCCGTTTTTCGCCAGCACCTCGACCACCTTGCGCCCCTCGCCGAGCGTGCGCACGAACGGGATCATGACCCAGGCATTGACCAGGCCCATTTCCTCGCGGACTTTCTTCATGGCCCGGCATTCGAGCGCAAAGGCCGCTTCGAAGCTCGGATCGACATAGCGGCTGGCGCCGCGGAAGCCGATCATCGGGTTTTCTTCGTGCGGCTCGTAGTTCGCGCCACCGATCAGGTTCGCGTATTCATTCGACTTGAAATCGGACAGGCGCACGATGACCGGATTCGGGGCGAACGCGGCGGTGATCGTGGCGATGCCCTCGGCGAGGCGGTCGACGTAGAAATCGACCGGGCTGGAATATCCGGCCATGCGTTCGTCGATCTTGCGTTTTGTCTCGGCGTCCTGGCTGTCGTATTCGAGCAGGGCCTTCGGATGCACGCCGATGTGGCTGGCGATGATCATCTCAAGACGGGCCAGGCCGACGCCGGCATTCGGCAGCATGGCGAAGTCGAAGGCGCGTTCGGGGTTGGCGACATTCATCATGATCTTGAGCGGGGCCGGCGGCATCTTGCCGAGATCCGCCGTGATGCGATCGAACTCGAGCAGGCCCTCGTAGATGAAGCCGGTATCGCCTTCGGCGCAGGAGATCGTGACTTCGGCGCCATCCGGAATGTCGTCGGTGCCGGTGCCGGTGCCGACGATCGCCGGCACGCCGAGTTCGCGCGCGATGATCGCGGCGTGGCAGGTGCGGCCGCCGCGATTGGTGACGATCGCCGAAGCGCGCTTCATCACCGGTTCCCAGTCGGGATCGGTCATGTCGGCGACCAGCACGTCGCCTTCCTTGACGCGATCCATGTCCTTGATCGAGCGCACCACGCTGGCCACCCCGCTGCCGATCTTCTGGCCGACCGAGCGGCCTTCGCAGATGACCTTGCCGCGCGTCTTCAGATGGAATCGCTCGATCTGCGTGGCGGAACCTCGCGACTTCACGGTCTCCGGACGGGCCTGGACGATGTAGAGCTTGCCGCTGACGCCGTCCTTCGCCCACTCGATGTCCATCGGCCGGCCGTAGTGGTCCTCGATGACCAGTGCCTGGCGCGACAGCTCGTGGACTTCCTCGTCGCTGAGGCAGAATTTCGAGCGGTCGGCGATCGGCGTTTCCTCGATGCGCACGCGCTCGCCGGGCTTGTCCGAATAGACCATGCGCTGCTGCTTGGCGCCGATCTGCCGGCGCAGGATGGCGGGTTTGCCGGCCTTCAGGGTCGGTTTGTAGACGTAGAACTCGTCCAGATTGACCGCGCCCTGGACGACCATCTCGCCGAGGCCGTAGCTGCCGGTGACGAACACCGCGTCGCGGAAGCCCGATTCGGTGTCGAGCGTGAAGAGCACGCCGGAGGCGCCGATGTCCGAACGCACCATCAGCTGTACGCCCGCGGAGAGCGACACGTCTTCATGCTTGAAGCCATGGTGGACGCGGTAGGCGATGGCGCGGTCGTTGTAGAGCGAGGCGAACACTTCCTTCAGGGTATGGATGACGTCGTCCGCGCCGCAGACATTGAGGAAGGTTTCCTGCTGGCCGGCGAACGACGCGTCGGGCAGGTCCTCCGCGGTTGCCGAGGAGCGCACCGCCACGGCCACGTCGGTGCCGCCGGCCTTCTCGCAGAGCTTGGCGTAGGCTTCGCGCACGGCCGTGTCGAATTCGGGTATCAGCGGGGTATCGATCACCCAGCGGCGGATCTCGCTGCCCGCGGTGGTGAGCGCGGATACATCATCGACATCGAGGCTCGCGAGCCGATCCTGGATGCGCTTGGCGAGCCCGCTCTGGGCGATGAACTTCTGGAAGGCTTCTGCCGTCGTTGCATAGCCACCGGGCACGGATACGCCGAGCCGGGACAGGTTGCCGATCATCTCGCCGAGCGAGGAGTTCTTGCCGCCGACCTTGCCAAGATCGGAAAGTCGCAGCGCATCCAACCAAAGAACCAGGTCGCTCAAGGGAAATCTCCGGGGAAAATATCGCGGTGCATCATTCTACCGGCTATGACCCGCCGGCAACACTCCGGGGGACAGGATTCGGGCTCCACGGGTCACGCCGCGCGAGCCTGCCGCGACCGAGGGACGCGGGCAAGGCCGGGCTGCAAGCCGGAATTTCCGCTGCAGGCGGCCGTGCGTGCATGAAACGGCGCCAATTGCATAGACTGGGGCACCGAACAGGACTGGAGTCCGCATGCGACGCACCGTGTTCTATATCTCGGATGGCACCGGCATCACCGCGGAGACCATCGGCCACAGCGTGCTGACGCAGTTCGAGGGCGTCGATTTCGAGACATTCCGCGTTCCGTTTGTCGATTCCGAGGAAAAGGCGGAGCAAGCGGCGACAAGGATCGAAACCTGCCACGCGCGCACCGGCATGCGCCCGATCGTGGTCAACACGATCATGGACAAACGCCTCAGCGACCTTGTCGCCAATGGCGGTGGCCTCATGCTCGACGTGTTCGCGCCGTTCATCGGTCCGTTGCAGGACGAGCTCGGCATGCAGCGTTCTTCGAGGGTCGGCAAGGCGCACGGATTGACCAACTTCGCCGAATACGAGGCGCGCATCAACGCAACCAACTATGCGCTTTCCCACGACGATGGCATCGACGTGCGCTACGACGATGCCGAGGTGATCCTGGTCGGCGTGTCGCGGGTCGGCAAGACGCCGACCTGCCTTTACATGGCACTGCACTACGGGGTGAAGGCGGCCAACTATCCATTGACCGAGGAAGATCTCGAACGTTTCGAACTGCCCAAGCGACTGCTGCCCTACAAATCGCGCCTCTACGCATTGAGCATCGATGCGCAGCGGCTGGCCCAGGTGCGCGAGGCACGCCGGCCTGGCAGCCAGTACGCCACGCTCGCACAGTGCCGGCGCGAACTGGAACTGGCGGAAAAGCTCTACCGCCGCGATGGCATTCCGATGCAGAGCACGACGAACACGTCGATCGAGGAGATCGCGAGCAAGATCCTCTCGCAGCTCGGCATCGAGAAACACATGTTCTGAGGGATCCGCCGGCCCGCTGGAAACGCGGCCATGGGAGGCCTTCATGGTACATGGACCGGCGCACGCGCAACAGTCTGGTCGTGGAATTTGCCGATGCTATGATCGGCCCATGTCAACACTGGTAGCCAATGGCAAGTCCGTCCTGCCGAGCCGATTCGCCTGGCTCATGGGCATGCACGGCGAGAACTACCATCGCCTGGCGCACCTGTTCGCGCCGCAGCGCCTCGGCGCCGGGACCTATGTTTCCTCGGTGGACGACCACCTGGACGTACGCCTGGATGTCGTCGAGCACCATCCCTATACGATCGACCTCGACCTGACCTATTGCATGCGTGATGCCGAGACCGGCGGCATGGAGCCGTCGGCGCGGATCCGCATGTACCGCGATGCGCGCATGGCCGAAGTGCTCCATTACCATTCCGATGTTCGCCTCGAGCGTGCCCTGGGGCCGCTGCCGCCGGCGCGCACGGTTTTCGAGCGTCGCGTGCGCAAGAGTTCCTTCCTCAACCGGTGGCTCGAATACCTCGCTTCGCAAGGTCATTCGATCGGTACGCTGATGCCGGGCCCCGACAAGGCGTCCGCGCCGCTCAAGGCAACCGCCTGACGGGTCCGCCCCGGGCCTGCGCGCACAAAAAAACCCGCTTGCGCGGGTTTTCCTGTGAAAAGTGGCGGAGCGGACGGGACTCGAACCCGCGACCTCCGGCGTGACAGGCCAGCATTCTAACCAGCTGAACTACCGCTCCACATTTTCGAGATGCGCGTCCTGCGCAATCCGCTATTCTCACCGATCGAGCCCGATTTCGCGAGCCAAATCGTCACTGGCGTCCCCAAGGGGATTCGAACCCCTGTTACCGCCGTGAAAGGGCGGTGTCCTGGGCCTCTAGACGATGGGGACGCATAGAGAAACCTTTGAAACTTGGTGGAGCCAGGCGGGATCGAACCGCCGACCTCTACAATGCCATTGTAGCGCTCTCCCAGCTGAGCTATGGCCCCGGGAGGCGCGAGAGAATAAGGAGTGGAGGCGCCAGCGTCAACACTTATTCTGCATCCGGCGACATTTCGACGCGATCATTCAGGCGAAGGCGAGCCGCGGGCATCACGCAAACGGCTCCGTGACGCGCCGTACCCGGCGAAGTCGTCCGGTTCAATTCGCAACGGCGCTATGATGGGAATTCATTCCAGCCATGGAGTTCCGGTCATGCGCGTTGTCAATAGCTTGCTGTGTGCCACCCTTGCCATGGGCGTCGGCTCGATATCCCTCGTCGCCCTGGCCGATGAAGCGAAACCGGCGACCCTGCCACGCACGGCGGCCCCGCAGGGCGTCGAGCTCTACTTCATCACTCCAAGGGACGGTGACACGGTCGGTCAGGACGTGGTAGTCCGCTTCGGCCTGCGCGGCATGGGCGTATCGCCGGCGGGATTGATGAAGGAAAAGACCGGCCATCATCATCTGCTGATCGATGTCGATGGCCTGCCGGATCCGTCGATGCCCATTCCTGCCGACGCCAGGCATGTGCATTTCGGTGGCGGCCAGACCGAGACCACGATCAAGCTGGCGCCCGGGAAACATACCTTGCAACTCGACCTCGGCGATGCCCTGCACATGCAATTTGATCCTCCGATCGTGTCGGAGAAGATCACGGTGACCGTCAAGTAGGGCGCTAATCCGGCGGCGCACTGCCGGCTGCGGCTTCAGGTCTTGCCGCCCTGCACTCGCAGGCGTCGGAAAGCCAGCCAGCCGAGCAGGCTGCCGAGTGCGAGGATCGCCCAGCGCCCGAGTCCGGGTACTGCTAGCGGAGCATCCCGGCCAAGCTGGAATTCGTAGGCGCCGATGTCGACGGCGCCGTTGACTTCACGCGGATAGCCGAAGCCGCGCTGGTCGGTCGAACGCCCTTGCGGATTGATGCCGCGGTCGATGGCGATGCTGTCGGCGCTCAGCGCATGCGTGCGCGTCCGCCCGCCGTTGTTGGCCAGGGGCAGCAATCCGGGATCGCCGGCCAGGGTATCGGTCGGCAGGCCAAGGCGGCTGCCCGCATTTTCGACCAGGTTGTGCGAGCCGGCGATTGGCAGCGACATGCTGCTGTCCGCATCGGCGCCGCCGCCCCCTGCCGAATTGCCGGCGATGATCGTGCTGTCGAACGTCGACGGCAGGGCATTGTCGATGAACGATATGCCGCCGCCGCGGGAGCCGGCATGGTTGTTGGTGATGGTCGTGTTCTGGATGGATACCGATGTGCCCTGGCGCACGCGGATTCCGCCGCCGTCATCCTGCTCGGTCGAATTTCCCGAGACCGTCGAGTTGAGCAGGACGAGATCGCCTTCCTGGGTCAGTGCACCGGCGAAGCGGATGGCGAAATTGTCGCTGAACGTCGTGCGCTCGATGAATCCGCCATTGCGCGCGATGAACAGGCCGCCAGCGATTTCCCAGTGCGAGAGGGGTGCGTTGTCGGTGCCGATCGCGGAGTTGCCGGAGATGGTGCTGTCGCGGATATCCACGCCGTAGGAGAACGCGCCGCCACCATAGGCCGCCGTGCCGTTGGTCGGATGATCGCCGAAGGCGGTGCTCCCGGAGATCGTGCTGTCGATCATGGTGAGGAATCCCGAAAGCACGGCGCCTCCGTAGGAACCGACCCCGACCGCGGTGCAATCCCTGATGACGCTGTTGCGCAGGACGAGCGAACCTCCCGTGGCCACGCAGCCGCCAAAGCCGATGTCGTTGTCGACGGCTTCGAAGCGGCCATTGGCGAGCGTGAGGTTTTCGATCGTCAGGGTTCCGGACGCGGGGTGCAGCAGGATGCGATCGCGGTCCTCGCCATCGAGGACCAGTTCATTCGCACTTGGTCCGAGCAGGGTCAGGTCGTCGATCTCGACTTTCAGCGCGCCCTGGCCAAGGCTGATGCGACTGCAGGTCAGCGTGCTGAGATCGATGGTATCGCCGTTGCCCGCCTTGCCGAGAACCGAGCGCAGGCTGGCGGGATTGTCGTCATCCGCGCAGCTCCCGACGGGTCGAGTCGTCGGCGGGGCCGCAGCGGGTACGCTGCGCGGCAGGCGCATGGCCTCGATGCGCGCGCGCAGCGGCGTTGTTTGCGCGCTGCGCTCGTAGGGCAGGGGCCATTCAAGCGGAACGGCCGGATAGGCCGGCCGCGCACTCGCCGCCAGCGCGGCCTGGGCCGTCGCCAGCGACAGGCTCGCAGCGAGCAAGGTGCGCTTGATGCTGATGTCCCGGGGCGGGTGGCGGGTGGCAGGGGTCATCCGGGGATTCTCACCGATCGAGGCTGAACTTGCGTTGTGTCGAATACGGCCGTCACTGCGGCGAGGAAAGATCGACCGCATAGGTCGTCATGCCGTCGCCGTCGTCGGCCAGCTTCGTCACGTTCGTCAGGCCGATGCGCCGGGCCAGCGCCAGCCTGTCGCTGGCGGAATGGAAGACGACGGCTGCCTTGGTCGCCAGCGGGGCGAATCGCCAGGATCGGTCCGCACCGTCCTTTTCGAAGGTCAGGTGCGTGCGCTGCCTGACCCAGTCGATGAGGACGCTGCGGTTCATGTCGGGGGCATTGAGGACGACATGGTCGCCACCCGTGCCCGGGAATCCACCGCCGCCGCTGGCGCGATAGTTGTTCGTGGCAAGGATGAAATGCTGCCCGGGCAGCACGGCTTGTCCTTTGTAGCTCAGGTCGACGATGCGCTCGCCAGGTGCCTTGCCGAGATCAATCGCATAGCGGATGCCACCCTGGATGACATCGAAGTTGTAGCTCGGGACCTTGCGGTTGACGAGTTCCTGCGGCGTATCCAGCGCCGGATCGATGCGATTGAAGTAGGTCGCCGACTTTTCCAGCCAGGCCTTGAGTTCGCTGCCGCTGAGCTTCACCGCGGCCAGCGTGTTCGGATATAGATAGAGATCGGCAGCGTTGCGGATCGCCAGGGGACCTGCCGCAATGTCGGTGAAATCGGTGGCTCCGCCAAAGCCGAGCTTGAAAGGCGCGACCGCGGAAATCACCGGGATGCCCTTGAGCGCAGGAAGGTTCTCGGTGATGTAACGCTCGACGTATTCGCGTTGCGCCGTGTTGACCGGCTGGATCGCGGAGACATCCCCCACCGCGGCGAAATAGCTCGTCATCGGGAAGTCGCTGTCGCCAATCGGGGTGGATACATAGGCCACCGTGGCGGCATGTTCGCGCTGGACCGCGTCGGCAACGAGCGGATCCGCCGCGATTGCCGCGCCGCCGGCATCGCGGATGTTGCGCACCTCGGAGTGGGTCGCGTCCGCATCGATCCGCCAGCGCCCGTGCTCGCGCGCCAGATGCAGCTCGATGACGCCGAGGCTCTTGCCCCACATGTGGGCCATGACCGCCGGCTTGCCGTGGATGAAGCCGCGCTGGTTGTCGACATCCGGCATCCCGTTGAAGCGTGCATGCTCGTTGCCGGGGTCCGGGAAGGCCTGGTGCGAATGGCCGAGCAGGAGGACGTCGATATCGGGTTCCCGGGCCAGGTACCAGTTCGCATTCTCCATGGCATCCGAATAGGGTCGCGTGTCGATGCCACCGTGCGAGATCGCGACAATGAGGTCCGCGCCCTGCGCCCTGAGTCCCGGCGCAAAGCGGCGCGCGGCCTCGACGATGCCGAGCGTGCGCACCTTGCCCTCGAGCGCGATCCGGTCCCAGAGCAGGATCGGTGGCGGCGTAAAGCCGATGATGCCGATCCGGATCGGGATTTCGATGGGCCTGCCGCTTGCATCGAAGGCACTGAGCTTGCGCTCGAGCAGGGCCGTCGGCGGATACAGCGGTTTGCCGCTGCGCGCGTCGAGGACGTTGGCGAGAACGAGGGGAAAGGCCGGGCCCTTGCAGCGGCGTGGCGATAGCGCATCGCTGGCCGCGGGCTGGCCCGTGACCTGGGCGAGGTAGGCGAGTCCGTAGTTGAACTCGTGGTTGCCGATCGTGCCACCGTCGTAGCCGAGCAGGTCCATGGCCTTGTACATGGCCAACTCCTCGTCGCAGGGCAGCGGGCTGCCACGCGCCTGCCAGTCGGCCAGCGCCGTGCCCTGGATCGTATCGCCGGCATCGAATAGCAAGGTGTTCGCATATTCCTTGCGCGCCTCGCGCACCAGCGTCGCCATGCGCTCGAACCCCAAGGAATCATCCTCGGCGAGCTTGTAGTAGTCGTAACTGAGGATGTTGGAATGGATGTCGGTCGATTCGAGGATAGCCAGTGTCGCCTGGATCGGTTCGACGGCGACCGGCGCACGCGCCAGCGGACCGACGCACGCGGCCAGGCCGATTCCAAGGACTGCCGGCCATGCCGGAAAGAATTGGCTGCGCCTCATTTTTTCTCGCGGATTGCCGGGGGAGGTCGTGCATTCTGCTCAATGCAGGTTACCGCCGCCAGCGTCAAGCCCCGATCTCGATGGCGAGCCGGGGCGACGCGCATTCCTCGCGTTTTCCTGCGCCCCGGGATCGGACTGGAGCCCGTTCGCTGTGGCGCGGCCCGGAATGCCCGGAGATGGCGGCTGGGCGGCCGTTCCGGCATCGGGCCTGCCTGGCGTCCCGGTGTTGGGTGCTGCGGAATCCGGGAGGCAGGCCGGGCGCGATCTGCTACGCTTTTGCGCCCCGGTTTAAAGCCAGCCCCAGCAATGACCGTCCGAACCCGTTTTGCCCCCAGTCCCACCGGTTTCCTGCATATCGGCGGCGCCCGCACCGCGCTCTATTGCTGGCTCGAGGCGCGCCATCGCGGCGGCGAGTTCATCCTGCGCGTCGAGGATACCGACCGCGAGCGTTCGACCCAGGAGGCCGTGCAGGCGATTCTCGACGGCATGAACTGGCTCGGCCTCGAGCACGACGAAGGTCCGTTCTACCAGACCTTGCGCATGGATCGTTACCGCCAGGTGGCCGAGGACCTGCTCAATGCGGGCAAGGCGTATTACGCCTACGAGTCCAAGGAGGAAATCGAGGCGATGCGCGCAAAAGCCATGGCCGAAGGCCTCAAGCCGCGTTACAACGGCTATTACCGGGATCGCAACGAGCCGTTTCGGGACGATCCGAACCGGGTCATCCGCTTCCGCAACCCGTCCTCGGGCAGCGTCGTCTTCGAGGACAAGGTCAAGGGCCGCATCGAGTGGAGCAACGAGGAACTCGATGACCTCGTCCTGTTCCGTTCGGACGGATTCCCGACCTACAACTTCGCGGTCGTCGTCGACGACATCGACATGCGCATCAATGAAGTGATCCGCGGCGACGACCACGTCAACAACACGCCGCGCCAGATCAACATCTACAACGCGCTGGGCGCGCCGGCGCCGGTGTTCGCGCATCTGCCGATGATCCTCGGCCCGGACGGCCAGAAGCTCAGCAAGCGCCATGGCGCGGTCAGCGTCATGCAATATCGCGACGACGGCTTCCTGCCTCACGCCATGCTCAACTACCTGGTCCGACTTGGCTGGTCGCACGGCGACCAGGAGGTCTTCTCGC
Organism: Dokdonella sp.; assembly: GCA_036734345.1. Taxonomy (GTDB): domain Bacteria; phylum Pseudomonadota; class Gammaproteobacteria; order Xanthomonadales; family Rhodanobacteraceae; genus Dokdonella. The sequence goes on from DAIMYT010000017.1 coordinate 30,165, forward strand.
GCGAGGAAATGATCGCGCTGTTCGACATCGGCAAGGCCAATCGCGCGCCATCGCGCTTCGATCTGGAAAAGCTCTCCTGGCTCAACCAGCAGTACATCAAGAACGACGACCCGATCGAACTGGTGCCGCATTTCGTCTGGCAGCTGCGCGCCGCCGGCATCGATCCGGAGCAGGGGCCCGAGCCGCTCGACGTGATCATCGCCCTGCGCGAACGCGCGCAGACGCTGAAGGAAATGGCCGAAAAGGCACGCGTCTGGTACGCGCCGCTGGAGACCTACGACGATGCTGCGGTCGGCAAGCACCTGAAATCGCCCACCGCGATAAGCGCGTTGCGGGCAGTCCATGAACAACTGTCCGCGCTGGAGGACTGGTCGGTGGAGGACGTGCATTCGGCCATTGCCGCGGCAGCCGAGGCGATCGGCGAGGGCATGGGCAAGGTGGCGCAGCCGTTGCGCGTGGCCATCACCGGAACGCAAGTGTCGCCGTCGATAGACCATACGGTGTTCCTGGCCGGCCGCGATGAAGCCCTGCGCCGGGTCGATGCCGCCATGGCCAAGGCCGGCGGCTAGCAGCGATGCAGACCCTTGAGTGCAGCCTGGGCGAACTTTCGCGGCTCGATACCAGCGACCTCGACGCGCTGATGCGCATGAACGAGGCCTGCATGGCAATGCTGCTCGATCCTGCGCTGTGGGCATGGATGCTCGGGATCACCGCCGTCTGCATACTCGGCGGCGCGATCATCGGCTGGATCAAGGGCCGCGTGATGGCCGGCATCCTCTGGGCTGCCGTGCTCGGTCCGATCGGCTGGATCATCGTTGCGCTGTCGCGCTCCAGGCTGCCGGTGTGCCCGGAATGCGGCAAGGGAAATCCGGTGAGCGCACGCGCCTGCCGGCATTGTGGCGTGAACCTGCGCCAGGCCGCCGGGCGCACGGCCAGATCGCGCATGAAAGGCGCCGACAGCGGTGGCAGCTGGCAATGAGTGCCCCCCGGTGCTGCGGCCGCTCGCGTGGCTTGACCGTCGATCCCCGATGACCAGCATTGCGTAGCGGGCGCAGGGCCAGTCCTGCGTGGGGGCGCGCCGGTGTCCGGTGATACAATTCGCTCAGCGAAACAGGGATATCCAGCGGAAATGGCCGAAGCCGCCGCCAGGCAACGAGCAATGCACACGCACCGGCATGATGCGAAGGCATTCGTGCGCGATGTCGCGCGTGTCTGCACCGATCGCGGCCTGCGCCTGACGCCGATCCGATTGCGCGTACTGGAACTCGTCGCCGAGGCGAAAATTCCGGTCAAGGCCTACGACCTCCTCGACCGGCTCAGGGATGGTCCCGGCGTCGCAGCGCCGCCGACGGTGTACCGGGCCCTCGACTTTCTTCTCGAGCACGGGTTCATCCACAAGCTCGAGTCGATCAATTCCTTCGTCGGCTGCCACCATCCCGGCGAGGCGCATCAGGTTCCGTTCCTGATCTGCGATCGCTGCGCCAACGCCATCGAGATCTGCGACGAACGCGTGGCCACGCTGCTGAATGCGCAGGCCAGGGATCGCGGCTTCAAGCCGGCGGGCCAGACCCTTGAAGTGCATGGGCTCTGCGCCAACTGTTCGGCTAGCTGAAACCCGCTGGCGCGCCACCGCGGGGCAGACCGGCCGGATCGCCATTCCATCGCGCGGAGAGGCCCCCAGCCTGATACGGAACCTGAATGGACGCTGCGGGCAGGCCCCCGCGACGATTGTCTCGCCGATGGGTATGTTATAAAATAACATTGCTTGAGCGGCAGGAAGGCCTTGCCGGCCGCCCCTTGCGCACTGTCTCTTCATACGAAACTTGCCCATGTCCGGCCGCGCCGTCACCTTGTCCAATCCAAACACCAAGATCACCATGGCTGAAAACCGATCGAACAGACGATCAGTCGCCGGGCTGGAAAGCAGGATCGATCGATTCGGCGCGTTCGCGTCGCTGCTTTGCGCCGTCCATTGCGCGCTGTTGCCTCTGGTGTTCGGAGTGCTGCCGGCCCTCGGTCTCGCATTCCTTGCCGATCACGATTTCGAGCGCGCCTTTGTCGGCTTTGCCATCGTGCTGGCCTCGATCAGCCTGCTTTTCGGGCTGCGCAAACATGGCAGCTATCGCGCCTTCTGGTTCCTGTTACCCGGCATCTGCCTGCTCGTCATCGGCATGCTGATCGGGAATAGCCATGCGGATCAGTGGCATGCGCTCGTGATCAGCATGGGCGGAGCGCTCGTTGCGCTGTCGCACGTCGTCAACATGCGCTTGAACCACGTGCACGGTCCTGCCTGCCGGCATTGACTGCAGGCGCATCGACAAGGACTGGCCGAACCGCCGAAGCCCGGGGCGTGTCGTCGGCGCTGCGGCATGTGATTGTGTAACCGCGACCGGCTTTCCTAGCATGGCGCCAGTTCCCTGCCAGCCGGACCCCATGCATTCGCACGATTCCCATCGACATCACGAGGGGCATTCGCACGCCCACTCGGCGGCTGAAATCCTCGACGGGTCGACCACGGGCCCTGATGCGAATTCCCGCCGGGAACGTCGCCTGTTGTTCGCATTCGGATTGACAACGATCATGATGGTCGTCGAGGCGGTCGGCGGCCTCGTCTCCGGCTCGCTCGCCCTGCTGGCCGATGCCGGCCACATGCTGGTGGATGCCGGTGCCCTCATGTTTGCCTGGCTCGGCGCCCATTTCGCCCGCAGGCCCGCCGACAAATTGCGCAGTTTCGGCTATGGCCGGCTCGAGGTCCTGGTCGGCTATACCAACGCACTGACGCAGATGCTGCTGGTCGCCTGGATCGCCTTCGAAGCGGTCTCCCGCTTCCTCGATCCGGCGCCGATTCTCTCGGGAACCATGCTGGTCGTGGCCATCGCCGGCCTGATGGTCAACCTGTTCGTGCTGCGCGTGCTTGGCGGCCACGATCACGATGACCTGAACACCGCGGCGGCGCGCCTGCACGTGATCGGCGACCTGCTTGGTTCGCTGGGTGCCGTTGCCGCGGCGCTGGTCGTGCGTTACCTGGACTGGCTGTGGGCCGACCCGGCCATATCGATCGTGGTTTCGTTGCTGATCCTGGCAAGCGCCTGGCGCCTGTTGCGCAGGAGCGCGCATATCCTGCTGGAAGGCGTGCCCGAGGGGGTCGACGCGGGAGTCGTGGCCAGCCATCTGGAAAGCCAGGTCGACGGCGTGCGCGAGATCCATCATGTCCATGTCTGGCAGTTGAGCGGAGGACACCGTGTCGCGACCCTGCATGCACGGCTGCATGAGGGGATCGAGCCCGACAAGGCCATCCAGTCGATCCAGGGCGCGTTGAAGGCGCGTTTCGGAGTGACCCACGCCACCGTCCAGATCGAGGCCGAGGAGTGGTGCGAGGCGGCATGTGGCGGAGCCCCTGATGCCCCCCGGATATGATCCGACTTGCGCTTTGCCGCCGCACTGCTATCCTTCCCGCCCTTTGTTTGCCGAATTTACTTAGAGGAATTCCGATGGGCCGTGGTGACCGCAAGACCCGCAAGGGCAAAATAGCAATCCGCAGTTATGGCAACGTGCGTCCGCACGCCGACAGCACTGTCTCCGCGGCAAAGCCGAAGGCCGCCGCAAAGCCGAAAGCCGCTGCCGCCAAGCCGGCCGCGAAGAAAGCCGCGCCTGCGAAGAAGGCTGCCGCGAAGAAATCCGCCTGATTGCGCGACCGGGCCGCTTCCCTGCGGACCCGGACTGACCAGATGACACCCGGACCCCCGCATTGCGGGGGTTTGTCGTTTCAGGAGCTGGCGGGATGCAGGAGCGGCAGGCCTGCCGTGACGACATGCCGGTCAGGCTCGGCAATCCACTCTTCTGCGCGTCGGCGGCCATGATCGCGCAGCGCGTCGAGGAAGCCGATCGACGAATCGAAGCGTGCTTTCGCGTGGAACGAATCCAGCGATTCGCCCGGTTCGATCAGGTGGATGCGCGTGTCCCTGATGCGGCGCCCGACCCAGGTCCTCGGCAGGGCGCCATCGAGCGACTGCTGGGCGAGGGTCAGGGTGCGCAACTCGCGCAGGAAGGCGCTGGAAAAACCCAGCTCGCTCATTCGCTCCGCGATTTTCTCCGTGGTGGTCGGGATTTCCGGACGGTTGAGCGGCTGCACGAGAACGCCAAGGACGGTTTGCGCGCGGCCCTGGTAGATCAGCGGCTCGAGGACCGGATTTCCGGCCCAGCCGCCGTCCCAGTAGACCTCGCCGTCGATCGTCACCGGCGCGAAAATCTGCGGCAGGCAGGTCGAGGCCAGCAGGGCGTCCATGCTCAACTGGTCCGGACCGAACATGACCAGCGCGCCGTCGCGCACGCGCGTGGCGGCCAGATGCAGAGGGAACGGAGCCCGTTTGCGCAGCGCTTCGAAATCGAAGGTCGCTTCCGCGATCTGCCGAACCGGATTGAAGCCAAGGGGATTCATCAGCCGTGGCGTGAAATAGCGGTGCAGGTGCTGCGCTGCCTTGCGCCCGACATTCGCCTGCGCGCCGAAGATCCAGGCCGCGGCATGGTTGTGCCCGGCAATCCGGTGCCAGATCGAGGCAAGGCATTCCCGGGCGCCGTTCCTGCCGCCGTCCATCCAGCCCTGCGCCAGCGCCAGTGCATTGATGGCGCCGCTGCTGGTTCCGCTGATGCGTTCGAAGACGATGTCTTCCTGTTCGAGCAGGCGGTCAAGCACGCCCCAGGTGAACGCGCCATGGGCGCCCCCACCCTGCAGGGCGAGGCCTATCTCACGTGGCGCATTCGGGTCCGTCGGTTCCACTGGCGCAAGGCTCCTTTTCCCTAGCCGGCTACTGTCTTGCCTTCGGCGACGACCCTGCGTGCCAGCGATCCGCCTATCCAGTAGCACAGATCGACCGGACTGCGGACATCCCAGACGACGAAATCGGCGCGCAGGCCCGTTGCGAGTCGTCCCCGATCCTCGAGGCCAAGCGCACGCGCTGCATTCACCGTGGCGCCTTTGAGCGCTTCCTCCGGAGTCAGCCGGAACAGCGTGCAGGCCATGTTCATGGCCAGGCGCAGCGATAGCAGTGGGGACGTTCCCGGATTCAGGTCGGTGGCCACGGCCATCGGAACGCCGTGTTCGCGCAGCGCCGCGATCGGCGGCAGCCTGGTGTCGCGCAGTGCGTAGAACGCGCCCGGCAGCAGCACGGCGACCGTTCCCGCCGCCGCCATGGCACGCACGCCATCGAGGTTCGTGTGTTCGATGTGGTCGGCGGACAGGCCGCCGAACTCCGCGCTGAGCGCGGCGCCGCCGAGATCCGACAACTGGTCTGCATGCAGCTTGACCGGCAGGCCGAGTTCGCGCGCCCTCGAGAACACGCGCCGGGTCTCATCGGGAGTGAACGCGATGCCTTCGCAGAACGCATCGACCGCATCCGCGAGGCGGCTCGCGGCCACGGCAGGCAGCAGCACGTCGCAGACGTGCTGCACGTAGTCGGCCTGGCGACCGGCGAACTCCGGAGGTACCGCATGCGCACCGAGAAACGTCGTGCGCACCCCGATGCCAAGCCGGTTGCCGATTTCGCGCGCGACCCTGAGCATCTTCAATTCAGCGTCGAGATTCAGGCCATAGCCGGATTTCATCTCGATCGTGGTCACGCCGTCGCGCAGCAGTGCGCGCGCCCGGGGCAGGGATTCGGCCAGCAGGGTTGCCTCGTCATGGGCGCGCGTTGCGCCCATCGTCGAGGCTATGCCGCCACCAGCGCGCGCGATCTCCTCGTAACTCGCGCCTTCCAGGCGCAGGCCGAATTCCGCAGCGCGATTGCCGCCAAAGACCAGGTGCGTGTGGCAGTCGACGAGGCCGGGCGTTACGCAGGCGCCGTCCATCGACTCGACGTGGCGGGATATCGCCTCGGGCGAGCCTGGCAACGCGTCCATCGCATCGGCGAAGACGATCCTGCCATTCTTCCAGCCCAGCGCGGCGCGGGGGATTTCGCCGAACGGAACGCCATTCGCACGCATCGTCGCGAGCTGGCAATCGACGATCAATCCGTCCCAGGGGCTATCCTGCATGGTCTGCTTCATCAGCCGATTATTGCAGAACCTGCGTGCCCGGCCCCGATTGCATGCGCGCGACCGCGCCGGATCACTGCAGCGGCTATCGCCGCGGGGGCTCTGCGTCGATAATCCTCCTTCCACACAGCGGAGCACAGGCATGTCCAGTCGATTCTTCCACGCCGAGAACGCCTGGCTGCCGGATGGTTGGCAGCGCGACGTGCGTTTCGAGATCGATGGCGGACGCTATCTTGCCGGAGCGTTGCTCGATGTGCGACGCGACACGCATACACGGGCCGAGGAGCCGCTCGGACGATGGGTCGTGCCGGGCATGCCGAACCTGCATTCACATGCCTTCCAGCGCGCCATGGCGGGGCTTGCCGAAAGCCGTGGCGATCCCCAGGACAGTTTCTGGACCTGGCGCGAGGCCATGTACGCGTTTGCCGGCACGGTCGGGCCGGACGAATTGCGCGCCATCGCCACCCAGCTCTACGTGGAGATGCTGAAAGCCGGCTACACGCAAGTCTGCGAATTCCATTACCTGCATCACCAGCCGGATGGCAGGCCTTACGCCGATCCGGCGGCGATGTCGCTGGCATTGATCGATGCCGCCCAGGAGGCCGGCATCGGCCTGACCCTGCTGCCGACCCTGTACATGACCGGCGGATTCGATGGACGCGCCCTGGTCGACCGGCAGCGGCGCTTCGCCCACGACGTCGACGGCTACCTGCGCCTGGTCGAGCGCCTGCGCATGCTCGAAAGCGCGCACCTACGGATCGGCGTGGCCCTGCATTCCCTGCGCGCGGTTCCCGCCGATGCAATGAACGCGGTGCTCGGCGGCATCGACTCGCTGCCGGTTTCGCGCAGTGGCGTGCCCTCGTCCATGATGCCGATCCACATGCATATCGCCGAGCAGATCGGGGAAGTGCAGGATTGCCTGGCCGTACGCAACGCGCGCCCGATCGAATGGCTGCTCGAGCATGCGCCGGTCGATGCACGCTGGACACTCATCCACGCAACCCACATCGACGAGCCGGAACTTCGCCGCCTGGCCGCCACCGGTGCGGTGGTCGGGCTCTGTCCGACCACCGAGGCGAACCTCGGCGACGGGCTGTTTCCCCTGAAGGACTGGCTCGATGCCGGCGGCGACATCGGCATCGGTTCGGACAGCCACATCTCGGTGTCGCCGGTCGAGGAATTGCGCTGGCTCGAATACGGCCAACGCCTGGTGTCCAGGCACCGCAACATCGTCGCCACGCCGGAACAGCCCAGTAGCGGCGCGCGCCTCTTCGAATGCGCATTGGCCGGTGGCGCGCGCGCTGCGCGGATGCCGGTGGGTTCCTTCACCGGTGGCGAGGCCGACGTGCCTTCGGTCGGCAATCGTGCGGACCTGCTCGTGCTCGACGAACACTCCGCGTTGCTGGCGGGGCGTGATCGCGCGCATCTGCTCGACACCTGGGTATTCGCCGGCAACTCCAACCTGGTTCGCCATGTGATGGTCAATGGCGACTGGGTCGTGCGTGATTTCCAGCATCGCGACGAGGCGCGCATCGCGGCCCGTTATCGGGCGATCATCGCGCGCCTGCGTGCCTGATAAAGCACGCGCTCACGGCGCCGTTTCGATCAGCGCGCCCCGGGTCCGTTCAAAGTCGCCGTCGCCGGCTTCCGGCGCGATCCCGAGCAGGTGCGCCAGCAGCGGATAGACATCGACATTCTCGAAGGGAGGCAGGACCACGCCACGCCCCAGCGAAGGACCGTGCGCAATGAACAAAGCACGCATGTCCGGATCGTCGATGTCGTAACCGTGTTCGCCGCGCGAAAAATGCTCCTTGGCGGCGATCGCGGCGCGGCTGGAGATCGTCCAGCCATGCGCGGCCAGGCACAGCAATGGCGGCACGCGCCGGTTGGTGCCGTAGTGGAAGCGCCGTGGAAGTTGCGACTTGCGCCAGCATTGCATGTGTTCGTGCGGCGCGAGCAGGATGCCTTCGGTGTCGCGGCCGTGGCCGCGCCTCGGCACGATTCCGGTCAGCACGCCATAGCTGACGACGCGGGCAAACCGCTCGGGCAGGATCTCGTCGAGATAGACGACGCGGTCCGGTGAAGTGGCCACCATGCCGTGGTCGGAAACGATGACGAGATTGACCGCGTGTCCGAATCCGCGTTCGATCAGGCCGTCGAGCAGGCGCCGGATCGTTGCATCAACGACGCGCAGTTCCGCATCGAGTTCTTCCGAGTCGGGGCCGTAGTAGTGGCCGGTGACATCGACCGTGTCGAGGTAGAGGGTCATCAGGCTCGGGCGATCGCCGGGCGGCAGGTCGAACCAGCCAAGCAGGGTATCGACTCTGGATATCGCTGCCATCTTCTTGTCGTAGGTCGACCAGAATTCAGGATGTCCGCCATGCACGGGCGCTTCCGAGCCGGGCCAGAACATGATGCCCGAATGCAGCCCGTATCGCTGTGCCGTTGTCCACAGCGGGATTCCTTCGTTCCACCAGCGCGCATTTTCCACTGCCGCCCGGTTCCATGCGGCGAACGTCTGGCCGGGAATCCGGTCGTCTTCCATCGTGTTGGCGACGATGCCGTTGCGGTCGGGGCGCAGGCCGGTGATCAGGGCGTAGTGGTTCGGAAACGTCAGCGACGGAAACGAGGGCCGCATGTACTCGGCGCGCACGCCCGAATCCGCGAGCGCCTTCAGCGTGGGCGTCAGCCCGCGGTCGAGATAGTCGGCGCGGAAACCGTCGATCGAGACCAACAGCAGTGGCGCCTGCACAGGCTCCGCCTGGCGCGGCGTGATTGGGGTGCAGGCGCCGAGCGCCCAAGCGAGGCAAGCCAGGGCGAGGAATCTGGAAATCATCAGGCTACAGGCAGCGGATTTGATCGCGCATTGTCGCTCATGCGTGCGACGCTGTGCCATCCCGGAATGGCAAACTCGATCCGTGTGTCGGTATTGCCTTGATCGTCATGTCGCGATCAGTTGTCGAATCCGTTTGCGAACAACACGTCAAGCGGTACGGAAAACGGGATTCCGATGGATCCCGGGCTCAGTGAAGCACCCGTCAGTACCTGCACGGGCGTGGCGTCGCCACTGGCATCCAGATCGAAGCTGACCACCTTGTTGCTGGCTGCGTTTCCGTTGGCAGCGATGCCGACCATCAAGCGGTGCAAGGTGCGATCGATGCCGAGGCCAGCCGGGTAGTCCGGTGACTGATAGTCCAGTTGCGTGGTCGGCCCTTCGATGCTGTAAAGCGGAGCATCGAGTCCGGTAGCCGTGTCCGCGAATACACGTACCCGGGCAGTGAAGGCGACATCGTCGCTGGTCGAATAGGTCAGGAGAAACAACTTGTGCTGCACCGGATCATGGGCGAGCCCGGCGGCGTTGGCGGTGTGCACGCTTTTCAGTACGCGGGTCGGCACGGCGCTGCCATCAGTCAGGCGTGAATGGAACACGACCTTGGATTCGAAGGTCGTAAATTCATAGTCCACCACGGCGACTTCGTCGCTGGCCGGCAGCCAGATCAACGAGAAGGGATTGTTGAGCTCGGTGATGCCGCCGGAGCCGCCGCCCCAGTTGATGCTGCGGATCCGGTTTACGTTGCTGCCGCTGGCATGCAGCGGAAAGGTGTAGATGCAACAGTTGCTGGCGATGACGATGAGTTCGTCCAGCGCGGCAATCGGTACATTCGCGCGTGGCTGGCCGAGCAATGGCGGATTGATGGTGCGCAGGGGGGCGACATCACCGCTGGCAAATGCCGGGAACACGCGGATCGCCTGGCCCCAGAAGTCGGAAACATAGAGCAGGCCTTCGCTTGACTCGTAGCTGGCATTGGCCGGCCCGTTCAATTGCGTCGCGGCACCGGCAATCTCGCGTATGGGCGCGGCCGCACCCTGGGCCGTGGCTGAAAACTGCCTGAGTGGATGCGCGCTGCCGGCGCCGGGCGGATAGCCACCAATCATCAGTTCGGCCCGTGCGGCCGTGGACATGCTGGATACGATCAGGGCGATGCCGAGGAGGTGCTCGATACGCATGAAGGCAATTCCGGATGGTTGGTTCCCATATTACGCAAGATCGGCCTGGAAACCCCAAACGGTGCCGTCATTTCGTTGCGAAGCGGCACTGGCCGCACCCCGGGGCGTTGCCGGCAACTCGCGATTGCTGGCAGGGAACTGCCTTGTCCCGATCATTCCCGCCTGACTGCCAGGAGGGCTTGATCCCCATGAGCATCAACGGGATCCCCAGGATCCGGGTTTGGCCGTGGCCCGGACCGTGGCCGGGGCCGGGGCGAAACAGTCGAATGGTGGCCGGTCGAAGAGAGGACAGGGTGACCCGGCGTCCGGACTTGCCAATGCGGCGGCACACTGGCGTGAGCGCAATGAAATGCCGGTGGATCGTCCTGCAATCGGCCCATCGGAAGCACAAGGGTCTGATGCTGCGGTCGCAGATGAGGCAGAATTTGCCGATCCCTCGTTTCTGGAACCCATCATGTCCGATTCATCGACGCGCAAGGATCCCCAGCGCCGCATCCGCGCACCTCGTGGCACTGCGCTCAGTTGCCGCAGCTGGTTGACCGAGGCGCCGTTCCGCATGCTGCAGAACAACCTCGATCCCGAGGTTGCGGAGAATCCCGCCGAACTCGTGGTTTACGGCGGAATTGGCCGTGCCGCACGCAACTGGGAGTGCTACGACGCGATCCTCAAGGCCCTGCGCGAGCTCGGCGACGATGAGACCCTGCTGGTCCAGTCGGGCAAGCCGGTCGGCGTGTTTCCGACCCATGCCGATGCACCGCGCGTGCTGATCGCCAACTCCAACCTCGTGCCGCACTGGGCGACCTGGGAGCATTTCAACGAGCTCGATCGCAAGGGACTGATGATGTACGGCCAGATGACGGCCGGCTCGTGGATCTACATCGGCTCGCAGGGCATCGTGCAGGGCACCTACGAAACCTTCGTCGAGATGGGCCGGCAGAGTTACG
>DAIMYT010000018.1:0-38089 GCA_036734345.1 Dokdonella sp.
CTGATTCGCCGTCTGTGAACAATCTTATTGCATATTGGGCGTCAGGTGTCGGAAGGCCGCAGATCGATCGATGGGCGGATCCGGCGCCGGACTCCTGCCACGGCGCCGCCGCGGCGCCCCGCGGCGGCCGGCGGACGCACCGGCAGACCCGCAAGCAGGCCGGCCAGGCGCCTGTTCCGTTCGAGAAAAGAATCGTTACAAGTGAAATCCTGCGTGCCGAAACCCGCCGACGGGTAAATGCGATCTGCAGCGGCGGGTTTAATCCCCCCCCAGATTGGCCCATAATGCGCGCCGTTTCCCCGGGGTCCGGGCTAGAGGAATTCACGGTGGTAAAACCCATTCCCCGTTTGCGTCTGCAAGGCTTCAACAACCTCACCAAGGCGCTCAGCTTCAACATCTACGATATCTGCTACGCGGTATCCGAGGATCAGCGCCAGCGCTACATCGAGTACATCGACGAGGCCTACAACGCCGAGCGCCTGACCACGATCCTGACCGACGTGGCCGACATCATCGGCGCCAACATCCTCAATGTCGCGCGCCAGGACTACGATCCGCAGGGCGCCAGCGTGACGATCCTGATCTCCGAGGAACCGGTGGTCGAGCGGCTTGGCCGCGACACGATCTCGGGCGCGGTGGTCGCGCACCTGGACAAGAGCCACATCACCGTCCACACCTATCCGGAAACGCATCCGCACAACGGCATCGCGACCTTCCGCGCGGATATCGACGTGGCCACCTGCGGCGTCATCTCGCCGCTGAAGGCGCTCAACTTCCTGATCGACAGCTTCGAGTCGGACATCGTCATCGCCGACTACCGCGTGCGTGGCTTCACCCGCGACGTGAAGGGCCGCAAGCATTACATGGACCACCGCATCAATTCGGTGCAGGAATACCTGGCCAAGCACATCCGACAGAAGTACGAGATGTTCGACGTCAACGTGTACCAGGAAAACATGTTCCACACGAAGATGCACATCAAGGACTTCGACCTCGATACCTACCTGTTCGAGGCGCACTCCGACGATCTTTCGTTCAAGGAGCGCCAGCGCATCGGCGCCCTGCTGCGCCGCGAGATCGAGGAGCTGTTCCACGGCCGCAACCTGACCTGAGGGCCGGGAGTGGGGAATGGGGAATGGGGAATGGAGAATAGGGAATTGGGAATAGGGAATAGGGAATAGGCAAAGCGGGGAGCCGCGCGCTATTCGCCCGTCATCCCGGCGCAAGCCGGAAGCGCTTTACAACAGCCGGAGGGCTGGTCATCCAGCCCCCTGTGTCACCCAGCCACGGAATTCTGGCCTTCGCCGGCACGGGTGTGCCGGGTTCAGGCTATTGCCATTCCCCATTCCCCATTCCCGATCCGCCTAGATCCGGTAGGCGACCGCGCGCATGACGTTGGCGGCGAAGCGCATCGCGCCCTTGACCGGCGCGGGCAGGTCGATGCCGCCGGCGGCCTGGGCCAGCTCGGCATGGCGCGCCTCGTCGTCCTTCATCTGCGCGACGATCGCGCGGCTGCGCGCATCACTGGCCGGCAGCTTGCCCAGGTGCCCTTGCAGGTGGGCCTCTACCTGGCGCTCGGTCTCGACCACGAAACCCAGGCTCAGGCGATCGCTGACCAGCCCGGCCACGGCGCCGATCGCATAGGCGCCGCCGTACCAGAGCGGATTGAGCAGGCTGGGGCGGTCGCCGAGTTCGTGCAGGCGTTCGCCGCACCAGGCCAGATGGTCGGTTTCCTCGGCGGCCGCTTCGAGCAGCTGACGGCGCACCTGCGCATCGCGGGCCACGGCCGCCTGGCCCGAATAGAGCGCCTGCGCGCAGACCTCGCCGACGTGATTGACCCGCATCAGGCCGCCGGCGTGGCGGCGTTCGTCGTCGTCGAGGTCGTGCTCGGCGACACCGCTGGCCGGCGAAGGTCGGGCCGCCGGCGGCCGCGGATCGAGGGCCGTGCCGAGGGCGCGCTCGATTTCGACGAGCACGCGATCAAGGCGGGAGAGCGGGCGTGGAGTCATGGGGATGCAGTTTCCAGCTGGCGCGCGAGCAAGGCAAGCGGATGCAGCACGGGAATCGGCGATTTTCGCTGGCGCAGTCCATTGCCGAGGAACAGGCGGCAGCCGATATTGGTGGTCAGCAGCAGATCCGGCGCCAGGGCCGTCGCCTGGTCGAGCTTTTCGCTGCGCAGGCGATCGGCGCGTTCGGCCTGTTCGATGAAATAGCTGCCCGCCGCGCCGCAGCAGCCCGGCTGCGCCGGCAGGTCGAGCAGCTGCAGGCCCGGAATCCTGCCGAGCAGTGCGCGCACCGGCGCGCCGCCGCTGCCGACACTGACCTGCGTGCAGGGCAGGTGCAGGGCCGCGCGTTGCGCCAGCGGCCGGAAACGCAGCGTGTCCAGCGCGTCATCGCTGGCGAGGAAACCGAGGATGTCGGCGACCTGCAGGGCGCTTCCGGCCAGCGTGTGGTCGCGCAGGCTGCCGAGGCAGCCCGAGGCGCTGACCAGCACGGTGGCGGCCTCGCAGTCACGCAGCGCCGCCGCGGTGGCCTGCGCGGTCGCCGCCGCGGCGGCCGAATCGCCGGCATGCAGGGCCAGCGCGCCGCAGCAGACCGCCCCGGCGGGTTCGACCACCGTGTAGCCGAGGGCCTCGAGCAGGATGCGCCCCGCCGCCAGGGTGTCTCGATCGAAGACGCTGGCCACGCAGCCCGGAAACAGGACCAGGCGGCCGCGCAAAGCCGGGGCCGCCCTGGCAGAAGCGCGCAATGGCATCGGCGCGGCCGGCACTTCCCTGGCGAGGCGCCGCAGCAGCGAGCCTGGCGGCAGCAGGCGGGCGAGCCCGGGCAGCCAGCGATCGGCGCGCAGGGCGGCGGCGAGGCCGGCCAGCCTGCGCAACGCCACTGGCCCGGTCAGCCAGCGTGGCAGGCGCTGATCGCTGCGCATCGGCGCGATCAGAGCCCGGGTCTGCACGAGGATCTCCCCGTAGCGCACGCCGGAGGGGCAGACCGCCTGGCAGGACAGGCAGCCCAGGCAGTGGTCGAGGTGGGCGATGGCCGCGGCCGACGGAGCCAGGGCTCCGCGGGCAATCTGCCGCGCCAGCACGATGCGTCCGCGCGGCGACTCGGCCTCGTGGCGGTCCAGGTGGTAGGTCGGGCAGTGCGGCAGGCACAGGCCGCACATGACGCACTGGTCGGCCAGGGCCTCTATCGCGCTGTCAGACTGCCCATGGGTCGTATCGGCCATGGGTTGATGCTATCATTCACGGCTCGCCGCGCTCGACCGGAAAAGAGCGCGCGGACTTGCGTGGCAAGGGAGCTTCCTATATTCTCCCGCGCCTTTCGCCGCATCCAGCCCGTCACGGGCATTCAAGGTTTTGATATGAAGACGATCAGCGCCAAGCCAGAAAGCGTCAAGCGCGACTGGTTCCTAGTCGACGCGACCAACAAGACGCTGGGCCGTCTGTCGACTGAACTTGCACGTCGCCTGAAGGGCAAGCACAAGCCGATCTTCACGACCCACGTCGACACCGGGGATTTCCTCGTCGTCGTCAACGCCGAGAAGATCGCGGTCACCGGCAACAAGCTGAATGACAAGAACTACCACCGCTTCACCGGTCATGTCGGCAACCTGAAGACGACCTCGCTCAAGGACATGCTCGCGACCCATCCGGAGCGCGTCATCGAGATCGCGGTCAAGGGCATGTTGCCGAAGAACCCGCTGGGCCGTGCGATGTATCGCAAGCTCAAGGTCTACGCCGGCCCGAACCATCCGCATGCGGCCCAGCAGCCGCAGGTTCTGGATATCTGATTTTCACCACGTAATCCCTCGCAGGGAACCGCTGTTCCCTGTGCGGACTCTTCACCAAGAGCAGACCAACTGACATGGCTACACTCCAGCAGAACTACGGCACCGGCCGACGCAAATCCTCCGCAGCGCGCGTTTACCTGCGCAAGGGCAGCGGCGCGATCACCGTCAACGGCAAGGCCCTCGACGAATTCTTCGGCCGCGAAACCGCGCGCATGATCGTGCGCCAGCCGCTGCAGCTCGTTGACGCGACCGAGAAGTTCGACGTGCTGGTCAGCGTCGCCGGCGGCGGTACGACCGGCCAGGCCGGCGCCATCCGCCTCGGCATCGCCCGCGCACTGGTGGAGTACGATGAAAGCCTGAAGTCGCCGCTGCGCAAGGCCGGATTCATGACCCGCGACGCACGCGAAGTCGAGCGCAAGAAGATCGGCCTGCACAAGGCACGTCGCGCGACCCAGTACTCGAAGCGCTAACCAGCCAATAGCCCCGTCGCCAAGCGGTAAGGCACCTGACTCTGACTCAGGCATTCGGTGGTTCGAATCCATCCGGGGCTGCCAAACCAAGGTCAAGGCTGCCAACCGGAACAATCCAGGGCCAGCCAGACCCGCTGCAACAAGAAACCCCGCCGCAAGCGGGGTTTTTTGTGCGCGTCGATCCGAACCCTCCGGGCCTGCGCGATCGACGAACTTCAGCGCTCCGTGGCACCTGCCGGGGACGCCTGCGGCGCATCATCGGGCGCCGCTGCAGGGACCGCGTGGCTCATCCGGTGCGCCAGCGGCACGAGGCCGAGCAGGGACAGGCCCAGTCCCGCCAGCACGGCGCCCGTTCCCGCCCAGGCAGCGAGGGCGACGACGGCAAGCGGGCCGATGGCGCGACCGAATCCCTGCACCAGCGCAATCCGGCCGTTCCAGTATCCGGCATGGCGGACCCCGTAGATGCGCTGCACGAGCCACGGCCGGGCCAGCGTATGCAAGCCCGCGCCGAGGCCGAATACGGCCACGCCGAAGGCGGCGATCAAGGCCGTGGGCGCGAGCGCGACGCCGCCGAGCCCCGCGCCCTGGAGCACGAGCGGCAGCGAGGCGAGCGTCTGCGTCGCAGGTTGCCGTCCGCCACGCAGGATCCAGATGCGCCCCGGCAACTGGGTCACGCCGAGCATCGCCAGCACGCTGGCGGCCCCGGTCGGCGACGCGCCGCGCGAAAGCAGCAACGGAATGAGCAGGGTGGTCAGGCCCATCGCCGCGACCGTGCTGCTGGTGAATACGGCCAGCAGCGAAAAATAGTGCGCGGTTGCCGGTGTCCGCGCCGGCGCCGGTCGTGCGACCGGTGCGCTTCGATCGGACAGCACCGGCAGGACGCGACGCTGCATGATCCAGGCAGCGATGAGTATTGCCGCCGCGCCGGCAAGCTCGGCGAAGCGCCATCCGCAGCGCTCGGTCACGGCAGCCAGCAGGGGCAGGAACACGGTGCTCGCCAGGCCGCCGACCACGGTGATGGCCGCCAGCGCGCGCAGCCGCTCGAACGGATCGGCGACCGCGCGAATGACCAGGGCGAACGCCGCTTCGTAGAGCAGCGCGGCCATCGCCACGCCGAGCACGAGCCACGCGGCATAGAGACTGGCTGCGCCGTGCGCCCGTGAAGCGAGCACGAGTCCGGCGGCGGCGAGCAGCGCGCTCGCCTGGGTCGTGATCGGGCCATGGCCACGGTCGAATGCCTTTCCCACCAGCGGGGCAGCAAGCGCCATCGCCAGCAGGCCCAGCGAGAACGCCCCGGCCACGCCCGTGCGCGACAGGCCGAGATCGCGCTCCATCGGCACCAGCAGCACCGAAAAGCCGTAATAGAGCACGCCCCAGCAGACGCACTGGCAGACGCCGAGCAGCCACACCGCCTGGCGCTGCGGACTCACTGCCGGGTCTCAGCCACAGCAGGCGGTGCGGCGAACGGGTGCGGCGGGGACGGTCGGCGCGCTGCAGCCACAATCGGTTGCGCCGGCCACCCTGGCGAGCTCGTCCTGCAGGCAGCAGGCCGCCGCGTCGGACCTGGCGGGACCGCCGCAGCAGGATGCCGTGTCCTCCGCGATCGCCGCCATGCGTCCTGCCTCATGCGCGCCCGGCTGTGCGCCGGCGCTGCAGCAGGAGCTTGCCGCAGTCGGCACCAGCGCGTCCATGGCCGCCGCCTGCGTGGCATGCACGGAAGGCCCGGAGGCGACCGCGCAACTTCCGCTGCTGCACGCCGTGGCGCTTTCGTCCTCGTCGGCGAACTGGGTGATGCACACGCCGGTTTCCGGCAACACGAGTTCGACGCGGCGGGCCGCATCCCAGTCGCCGGCGATCGCCGCGACCACCGAGCGCACCTGCTCGTAGCCGGTCAGCAGGAGGAAGGTCGGCGCACGCCCGTAGCTCTTCATGCCGACGATGTAGAAATTCGGATCCGGGTGGCTCAGCTCGACCGCACCATGCGGACGCACGCTGCCGCAACTGTGCAGGTTCGGGTCGATCAGCGGGGCGAGTACGCTCGGGCTCTGCGTGCCGGGGTCGAGCGCGATGCGCAGCTCCGAAAGCAGGCCGAGTTCCGGGCGGAAGCCGGTGACGGCGACGATCTCGTCGACGGCGTCGAGGGAGACGTCGCCGCTGGTGGCGACCAGGCCGTCCGCCGTGCGCTCGAGCCGCTCGAGCTGGAAGCGCGTGGCGACCTTGAGCAGGCCCGCGCTGACGAGGCGGCCGATGTCGCTGCCAAGACGGCCGCGTTCCTTGAGCTGGTCGTTCTCGCCACCGCCGAGGATCCGCTGCAGGCTGGGCTGGCGAACGGCCCACTGCACCCGGGTCGATGGCGCTTCGGCGGCGAGCCTGGCCAGGTCCCTGAGCACGTTGAGTGCCGAGTGGCCGCTGCCGACCACGAGCACGCGCTTGCCCGCGTAGCGCTGGCGGTCGGCGCCGGTCACGTCCGGGATGCCGTAGCGGATGTGTTCGCGCAACGCACGCTCGCCGATCGCAGGGATCCCGGCAGCGCCGAGCGGGTTGGGATTCTCGATGGTGCCGGAAGCGTCGATCACCGCCTGCGCGAGCAGCTCATGCTCGCCGCGCGAGTCTTCGTAACGCACGAGGAACGGCGCGTCATCGCGGCCGCCGTTCTTCATCCGGTCGCGACGATGCCGGGTAACGGCCGTTACCCGCGATCCGGTACGCAGGTGCGGGGCCATGGCAGTCGTTGCCGCCAGCGGCAACAGATAGTCTTGGACCACTTCACCTCCGGTCGGAAACACGGCGGGATCGGGCGCGCTCCAGCCCTCGTGGGCGAGCAACCTGGCGGCAACCTTGTCCACCGTGTATTCCCACGGCGAAAACATGCGCACGTGCGACCAGCGCTGCATGCCGGAACCGACCGATGGGCCGGCTTCGAGGACGACGGGCGTGAGGCCACGGGCGAGCAGATGGGCAGCGGCGGCCAGGCCTACCGGGCCGGCCCCGATCACGACGACGGGCAATACGGGTTTCATTGGATACTCCTGGATGATTGGACGGCCGCAGTGGCCGCTTGGGAGGGAACGAGGTTTTCCGTGATCAGGCGTTCAACGATCACGACATCGAGCCATTGGCCGTCGAGGCGGCCGTGCTTTTCGTAGACGCCCACTTCGCGGAAGCCGACGGCGCGGCAAAGCGCGAGGCTGGCGGTGTTGAAGGTGAAAATGCGCGAAACGAGTTTCCAGTGGCCGCGTTCGCGTGCCGCGGCAACCAGGGCTTCGAGCAGGAGGCGGCCGACCCCGCGGCGGCGCGCGTGGCGATCGAGATAGACCGAGAATTCGGCGATGCCGGCGTAGCAATCGCGCGCGCGATAGTCGCCGAGGCCGGCCCAGCCGAGGATCGAGCCGTCTGCGTCGCAGGCCACGAGCAGCGGATGGCGTCCGCCATCGGCCACGCGTGCGGACATCTCGGCGACGCTGCGCTGCCGCGTCTCGAAGGTCGCCCCGCGCTCTTCGATGCCCTGGTTGTAGATTGCGGCGATCTGCGCGGCATCCGCCGCCATCGCCGGTCGTATCGTCGTCACGCCCGTACTCCTTAAGTTGTCAGTAGCAACTAAATAGTCAAAAAAAATCAGCTGCAGCGGCTTCCGCCGCGCGCATCGGTTCGGCAGGCCGGCGCACACTCGCCGGCCACGAATCGAGCCTCGGCCGCCTGCGCCAGGCGCTCGACCAGGCGCGCTGCCGCCGCGCGCGTGCCGGCATCGAGATCGCGCAGGAGTTCGCGTTGCTGGTCGATCAGCTCACCATTGATGCGCTGGTACAGCGCCCGGCCGCTGCGCGTGATGCGCAGGGAAACGGCGCGCGCATCGGAGGCGTCCGGCTGCCGCTCGACGTAACCCTTGCGCACCAGCGCGTCGACGACGCGCGTGGTCGTGCTCTTGTCGAGCTTGAGCGATGCGGCCAGGCTCTGGCTGCGCTGCGGGCCCTGCTCGGCGAGCACCTCGAGCGCATAACATTGAGTGACTGAAATATCGTGGCAGCAGATCTTGTCGCGGTCGCGGAACTGGTACACGCGGACCAGGCTGGAAACCGCCGCGTGCAGGGCTTCGGCGTCGGCCTGCAGCTCGGCGTCGCGGTCGATCGGGCGAACAGGGGTTGGCTTCGACATGGCCGATCCGATTAGTTGTCAGTTGCAACTATAAGGACGCGGGCACTGGCCGTCAAGCCCCCGGCTGCCGCCGTTGCCGGCATCGGGACCGCACCGGCACGCTCGCCGGCGTGGCACGGAGGCGCGCCTTTTGGCGGCGGGCCGCGCGCTGTGACATTGGACCACGCGAAACCTGGCCCCGCGCGGACTTACAATGGCAGCCGAGGTCCATGCGATGTCCGCCACCCACAAGCTTCGGGCGAAATCCTGGTTCCGCGGTCGGGGCGGACGGCGCTTTGCGCTCGAATTCGCGCTCATCATCGGAGTCAAGCTGCTCCTGCTGAGCGTGCTCTGGCTGCTCGTGATCCGGCCGCTGCCGCGCGCCGACACCTCGCCCGCTGCGATCGAGCGGCACTTTTCCCCACCCGCCAGCACGGAGCAGCAACGATGATCGACCACGCCGTCGTCGACCTCTCGCGCCTGCAGTTTGCGCTGACCGCGCTGTACCACTTCCTGTTCGTGCCGCTGACCCTCGGCCTGGTCTTCATGCTCGCGATCATGGAGTCGGTCTACGTCATGACCGGGCGCGAGATCTGGAAGCGCATGACCCAGTTCTGGGGCATCCTGTTCGGCATCAATTTCGCCATGGGCGTGGCCACCGGCGTCACCCTCGAGTTCCAGTTCGGCACCAACTGGGCCTACTACTCGCACTATGTCGGCGACGTGTTCGGCACGCCGCTGGCCATCGAGGGCCTGATGGCCTTCTTCCTCGAAGCGACCTTCGTCGGCCTGTTCTTCTTCGGCTGGGACAAACTCAGCCGGGTCGCCCACCTCGTGGTCACCTGGCTGCTCGCCTTCGGCACGAGCATGTCGGCGCTGTGGATCCTTGCGGCGAATGCGTGGATGCAGAATCCGGTCGGTGCCGAGTTCAACATCGACACCATGCGCATGGAAGTGACCTCGTTCAGCGAGGTCTTCTTCAATCCGGTGGCGCAGTCGAAGTTCGTCCACACGGTCAGCGCCGGCTACGTGCTCGGCGCCATGTTCGTGCTCTCGATCAGCGCCTGGTACCTGCTCAAGGGGCGCAACGTCGACTTCGCCAAGCGCTCGATGACGGTGGCGGCGAGTTTCGGCCTGGCTGCCGCGCTCAGCGTGGTCGTGCTCGGCGATGAATCGGGCTACACGATCTCCGAGAACCAGAAGATGAAGCTCGCCGCGATCGAGGCGATGTGGGAAACCGAGCCGCCGCCGGCGTCCTTCACCCTGTTCGGCATCCCCGACCTGGCCGAGCGCAAGACCCACTACGCCGTGCAGATTCCCTGGGTCATGGGCCTGATCGGCACGCGCTCGCTCGACGGCGTGCTGCCCGGCATCGACCAGCTCGTCGCCGAAGCGGGCAGGAAGATCGAGAACGGGCGCGTCGCCTATGCCGCCATGCAGAAACTGCGCGTGAACCGCGACGATGCCGAAGCGCGTGCAGTCTTCGAGGCGCACAAGGACGATCTCGGCTACGCGTTGCTGCTGAGCCGCCTCAACGTCGACCCGCTCACGGCGACGCCCGCCGACGTGGAGCAGGCCGCCGAAAGCACGATCCCGAACGTGCCGGTGCTGTTCTGGTCGTTCCGCATCATGGTCGCCATCGGCTTCTACTTCATCGCCCTGTTTGCGTTCTCGTTCTGGCTTGCGTCGAAACGCCAGCTCGACCGCCATCGCTGGTACCTGCGCATGGCCTTGTGGAGCCTGCCGCTGCCGTGGATTGCCGCGGAACTCGGCTGGATCGTCGCCGAGCACGGCCGCCAGCCCTGGGCCATCGAAGGCATCCTGCCGACCGCGCTGGGCGTCTCCTCGGTATCGGCGGCGCAGGGGTGGACGAGCCTGGTCGGCTTCGTCCTCTTCTACACGGCACTCGCCGTGGTCGATGCATTCCTGATGGTGCGCTACGCGCGCAAGGGGCCCGATGGCCTCGGCATGTGGCCGGAGCAAAAACCATGATCGACTACGAGACATTGCGAATCATCTGGTGGCTGCTGCTCGGCATCTTGCTGGCCGGCTTCGCCATCATGGACGGTTTTGATCTCGGCATTGCCGCCCTGGTCCGCGTGCTGGCGCGCGACGACGACGAGCGTCGGGCCCTGCTTGAAACCATCGAGCCGACCTGGGAGGGCAACCAGGTCTGGCTCGTGCTCGGTGCCGGCGCCATTTTCGCGGCCTGGCCGCTGCTGTATGCGGCGGCGTTCTCGGGCTTCTATTTCGCCATGCTGCTGGTGCTGTTCGCCCTGATCCTGCGCCCGGGCGGCTTCAGCTTCCGCAACAAGGTCGCCGATCCGCGCTGGCGCTATGCCTGGGACTGGGTCATCACGGTCTCGGGGATCGTGCCGACGCTGATCTTCGGCGTCGCCATCGGCAACCTGTTCCTTGGCGTGCCATTCCGCTTCGACGACGCGCTGCGCATGACCTACGAGGGCGGCCTCATCGGCCTGCTGCGGCCGTTTCCGCTGCTGGTCGGTGGGGTCTCGCTGGCCATGCTCCTGCTGCACGGCTGCGCCTGGGCCGCGCTCAAGTCGGAGGCGCCGATCGGACCGCGCGCGGAGCGCCTGCTCAACTGGATCTCGCCCGCGTTCATCGCCCTGTATCTCGCCGCCGGGGCGTGGCTGGCGTTCGGCATCGAAGGCTATTCGATCTCAAGTGCCGCTGCCGTCGCCGCGCCGTCCAACCCGCTCGCCAAGCAGGTCGTGGTGGGCGGCCACTGGCTCATCGATGGCGCACTCGGCGGCTGGGCTTGCGTGCTTGCAGCCATCGCCATCGTGCTGGCCGCCTGCGTGCCGTGGCTGGCGCGCCGGCAGCACCACCGCACGGCGTTCCTCGCCAGTGCGACGATGGTCTTCGCCACATTGTTCTCGGCCGGCTTCGCGCTGTTTCCGTTCCTCATGCCCTCAAGCCTGGATCCGCGCAGCAGCCTGACCCTCTGGGATGCGTCATCCAGCCAGCACACGCTGGGCCTGATGCTGGTCGCGGTGATCATCTTCATGCCGCTGATCCTGGCCTATACGACCTGGGTCTACCGTGTGCTGCGCGGGCGCGTCAGCCTGCAGCACATCCGCGATTCACATTCGC
The DNA here is from genome assembly GCA_036734345.1 of Dokdonella sp. GTDB lineage: Bacteria > Pseudomonadota > Gammaproteobacteria > Xanthomonadales > Rhodanobacteraceae > Dokdonella. Next base: position 11,506 of record DAIMYT010000018.1, read on the forward strand.
TGTACTGATACGGGGAGCAACCCGCACATGTGGTACTTCAGCTGGATACTCGGGGTCGGCCTCGCCTGCAGCTTCGCCATCCTCAATGCGATGTGGTTCGAGCTCAACGCCGACGCAGCCGCAAGGCAGAAGGCCGACGAGGAAACGCCGCCGCATTAGGCCGCCCTCGTCCTTCGTCGTCGCTGGCGGAACTTTGCTTCCCGTGCCACGCTCGATACGCGGCGCGTCGGCCCATGCCCGGGCCGCTGGCACGCCGCATGGCGGCAGTCGAGGGTGGCACAGGTGGCGGAAAATACGGGGAAAGGAGTGCAATCCTGGCGCAGCGCACTGCGCTGGGGCGTGCCGACCGGTTTTCTCGCCCTGGTGGCGTGGCTGGTCGTTCGCGAGCTCGACAGCCTCGATCTGCAGGCGATGCAGCGGACCCTCCTGCAGGTGCCGTTGCTGCCGACGCTGGCCATCGCCGCGCTGGCGCTGGTGGCAGTGGCCTTCACCGGCCTCATCGACGTCGTCCTCGCGCGCTGGTTGCGCCTTGGCACGGGCTGGCGCGAGGTGCTGCGCCTTTCCTTCGTTTCCAATGCACTTTCGAACACGCTGAACCTTTCGGGCGCGGTCGGCTCGGCGGTGCGCCTGCTTGGTTACGCCTCGCAGGGCGTGGAAACCGGACGCGCCGCCGCCCTCGTCGGCATGCAGGTGCTGTCGCTGCCGCTTGGCCTGTCGCTGCTGATCGTATTCAACCTGGGTGCCGGCGAGGTGCCGACGATCACCGATGCCGGTGCCCAGTGGCTGGTGGTGGCGATCCTGGTTGCGGCCGTGCTCTACCTGCCGCTGTTCTTCATCCTGACCGCGCGGCGCAGACTGATGGGCTGGCTGCCGGAGAACCAGCCCTTGCCATCGCTGTCATTGAAGCTCGGACTCAGCCTGGTTTCGCTGCTCGACTGGTTGCTCGCCGCCGCGGTGCTGTATGCCTGTCTGGAGGTATCCGGCGTGCATATCCGGCCCGGCGACCTGATCGCGTGCTTTGCAGCGGCTTCGGTGCTCGGCCTGCTCAGCCTCGTGCCGGGTGGCCTCGGTGTCTTCGACAGCGTGCTCGTGCTTGCCCTCACCGCTGCGGGCTACGCGCAGGCCGAATCGATGGCGGGCCTGTTCCTGTTCCGCGTCTGCTATTACGTGCTGCCGTTGTTGTTCGGCCTGACGCTCGGATCGGGCATGCTGGCCAGGCGGCTGCCGGGACTGGCGCGCGCCGCCGAGCGCCTGCGTTCGCATCCGCTATTCGGCGTTCTCGGCCTGCCGGCGAGCCTGCTCGCCGACAGCGGCATGCGCCTGCTGGCAATGCTGACCTTCGGCGCCGGACTGTTGCTGCTGGCTTCGGCGGCGATTCCGGCCGTGCACGAGCACGTCGAGTTCGTCCGCGATGTATTGCCGGTCCCGGCCATCGAGGGTTCCTACTGGTTGTCGATCCTGGCCGGCGTGCTCCTGCTCGGACTCGGGCGCGGCATCGACGGCCGCCTGCGCCTGGCCTACCGGCTGGCCCAGCCGCTGCTGGTGTTCGCCGCCCTGCTCGCCGTGACCAAGGGCCTGCACTATGCCGAAGCCGCCTTCCTGCTCGCCGTGGCCGGCCTGCTGCGCCTGCGCAAGCGCGAGTTCAGCCATCGCGCGATGAGCCTGAGTTCGGCGAACACCCTGCGCTGGTTCGCCGGCCTGCTGGTCGTGGTCATCGCCTTTTTTGCGCTCGGCGCCTGGTCGGTGCTCGGCGATGACAGTTTCGACCTGTTCTACTTCGGTGCCGACGGACACACCTCGCGCCTCGCGCGCGGCCTGGTCGCCGCCCTGATCGGCCTGGTCGCCTACCTGATCTGGCAGGCCTTCGCGGTGCGCCGGCCGTCCCTGCAGATGCCGGACCGCAGCGAACTGCTGCGCGCCCGCGCGCTCTACGAAAAATACGGCGGGGGCGAATTCGCCCACCTGTCCTTCATGCGCGACAAGCACCTGTTCTGGTCGGCCGATGGCCAGGTCGTCTCGGCCTACGGCGCGGTGCGCGATCGACTGGTCGCCCTTGGCACGCCATGCGGATCGCCTTCCGCAATCCGTCGTGCCATCCTCGACTTCCGCCGATTCGCCGATGCGCAGGACCGCGTGCCGGTCTTCTACGAGGTCTTCGAGCGCGACCTCTCGCTCTACCACGACCTCGGCTTCGACCTGTTCAAGCTCGGCGAACTGGCGCTCATACCGCTGGCCGACTTCACGCTGTCCGGCAAGCGCTGGGAGGACCTGCGCCAGGCGGTCAACCGTTCGGTCAAGGCCGAGCTTGCCTTCGACCTGCTCGAACCGCCCTTCGATACCGGACTGATGAGCGAACTCGAGCAGGTTTCGGATGCTTGGCTGGCCGACAAGGGCGCGCGCGAGAAGGGGTTTTCGCTGGGCCGCTTCGATGCGGCCTATCTCGAATGGAGCCCGGTCGCGGTGATCCGCCGGGCCGGCGAGGTGCTCGCCTTCGCCAACATCCTGCCAGCCTACGGCAATACCGGCGTGCTCAGCGTCGACCTCATGCGCCATTTGCCGGACGCGCCGCGCGGCACGATGGACTTCCTGTTCGCGCGCATCATGCAATGGGGCAAGGAGCGCGGCGACACCTGGTTCAGCCTCGGCATGGCGCCGCTGTCGCGGGTCGGCGACAACCCTTATGCGCGCGTCAACGAGCGCCTGGCGGCGCTGGCCTTCCAGTACGGCGGGCGCTTCTACAACTACCAGGGCGTGCGCCGCTACAAGGACAAGTTCGCACCGCAGTGGGTGGGTTCCTACCTGGCCTACCCGCGCGGCCTGTGGGTGCCCGGCCTGCTCATCGACGTCGCCGCCCTGGTCGACGGCGGCTACCGGCGCTTCCTGTTCGGTGCCCGCGAATAGTCGCGGCATCGGTCCGGCGGCGCCAGCGTTTAACGCAGTCTGAACAAACGCCGCGGTGGGCTCTGGTACTTTCGCCCGGCTCGCGGGATTCCCGGTCGGGCACGTTCCACCACCCAGAATCCCGAGAGCCCACCGATGCCGAGCCACCGTCTGCCAGCGATGTGCCTGCGGTTAAGCGCGTTCCTCGCGATTTCCATGACGATCGTTGCTCCGGCCCAGGCCCATCCGGCCCCGCTCTGGCTGTTCGACACCGGCCTGCTCGGCCTGATCGCGCCGCCGCTCGCCACCCCGCAGCCGATCCCGCCCGAACAGTTGCCCGCGCAGGCCGAGGCCCCGGGCTTTTCGCCGATACGCGTCCTCATCGACTTCGCCAATGGCCTGCGCGACATCCGCTACAAGCGCGGCGGACGCAGTCCGGCAACCGGTTTCGACTGCAGCGGATTCGTGCGTTACGTGTTCCAGCAGGGCCTCGGCGCGGACCTGCCCAACACCTCGGCGGCGCAATACCACAGCGGCCAGACCGTCAGCCGCGACGACCTGCGCAGCGGCGACCTGGTGTTCTTCCGCACGCGCGGCAAGCGCGTCTCGCACGTGGGCATCTATGTCGGCGACGGGAAATTCATCCACGCGCCAAGCGCGGGCAAGACGGTCAGCGTGAGCAGCCTGGCCGAGCACTACTGGTCGCGCCGCTTCGCCGGGGCCCGGCGGCCCGACATCCTCGCCGGGCTCGGAAACGGCAAGCTGCACGGCAGCAGCTGACAGCCGGCCCGCGCGACGCCACCGCGTCATGCGCGATCACCGCTTGCCGAGGGTTCCCACCACCAGCTTGCCCAGCGCGGCATAGTCGCCGTTGTAGTGGTGCCCGCCGGGCAGGGTCAGCACGCGCATCTTCGCCACGCCGGGCTTGCAGAAGCTGTCGCTCTCGTCATCGCCATGCACGCAGACCAGCGGCACGCTGCTGCGGGCGATCTCGGGCAGCAGCGGCAGGGTGCCTTCATGCTGGGCGCCGCCAAACCAGTCGCCGATGCGGATCTCGAACACCGCGTCGGCATCGGGCGAGATCATGATGCCGCTGTCGACTTTTGCGCGCAGTTCGGCGGGCAGCCGGTTGACCAGCACCGGCACCAGGCTCGCACCGAACGAATAGCCGAGCACGACGAAACGCGATTGCGGATGGAGCCGCGCATAGTGTTCGATGGTCCGGCGCAACGCCTCGGCAGACTCTTCAGGACTGCGCTTTTTCCAGAAGAACTTGAGCGTGGAGAAGCCGACCACGCGCACGCCGTCCGCGGCGAGCGCCCCGGCGACACCCTTGTCGAGGCCGGCCCAGCCGCCGTCGCCGGTGAGAATCACGGCGATGCGCTGGCTGTCGGCGCCGACCGGATCGATTTCGATCAGCGGCAGGTCGGCAATGTCGTCGGGCAGGCTGGCCTGGCCGGAGGCCTGGCCGGCCCGCCAGCCGGCATAGGCGCGGCCGAGATCGGCGGCGGCGGTCGGCGCGGCAAACAACGGCTGCACCGCTTCGGCGCCATCGGCGACGATCGCCAGCAGGCCCGCGGCGCCGCGCCAGGGCGCGCCGACGGCAAAAGGCCTTGGCAGCCAGGTCGTCGGCAGGTTGGCGACCGGGATGATCCGATAACCGGATTTCCCCGCCGCCACCGTCATGGCCCCGGCATCACCCGGACACAGTGGGCCGGCGAGGCGGAAATCCCAGTCCCAGCCGAGGGTCAGCAGGCCGGCGAAGGTGCCGGAAGGCGCCTGCGCCACCATGGCGTAGGCAAAGGCCGCGCCGGCCCCCTCGCCGATGACCAGCGGGTTGCGATAGTCGGCGATCCCCTCGTGGCGTTCCACCCAGTGCGCAAGCTCCTCGAAATGCCCCGACGGATAGCCGCACTTGTCGCCGATCGCGGCAAGGCGCTTGAGGTAGGCCGGCAGGTCGACGCCGACGACCAGGGCGCCCTGTGCGGCGAGCGGAGTGGCCAGGCTTTCGTCGTGCGCGTTCCAGCCCTCGCGGTCGGACAGCAGTATGACCACATCCTCGATGGCGGCCGAGGGCCGGCTCAGGTGCAACTGGCCGAACAGGCCGTATGTCGGCTGATCGTCAGCCGCCCGGGCCGGCGTGCCTGCGACGAGAAGGGCAGCCAGCAGGTGCATCGTCGCGAGAAAATTCATGGTGGCGCACCGTTTCGTGGAGCGGGAAAGGCGACACGGCAAGGCACTGCCCATCGCCACGCTGCGGATGCGGATGCACATCAGCGCGAAGCCATCAGGGCCTCGATTTCGGCGGCTTCCTTGGGTGCCGCCGAGGAAATCACCTCGGGCTCGCCAGCGGTGACGACGACGTCGTCCTCGATGCGGATGCCGATGCCGCGCCAGCGGGCCGGCACGCCCTTCATGTCGGGTCCGATGTAGATGCCGGGCTCGACCGTGACGACCATGCCGGCCTCGAGCTCGCGGAATTCGCCATCGACGCGATAGTCGCCGACGTCGTGCACGTCGAGGCCGAGCCAGTGCCCGGTCTTGTGCATGTAGAACTGGCGATAGCTGTGTTCATCGAGGTTCTTGCGCAGGCTGCCCTTGAGCAGGCCGAGACTGACCAGGCCTTCGGTCAGGACGCGCACGGCGGCATCGTGATAGGCATCGAACGCCTTGCCGGGCCGCACCTGGTCGATCGCCGCACGCTGCGCGGCCAGGACCAGGTCGTAGAGGGCGCGCTGCTCGGGCGTGAAGCGGCCGCTGACCGGAAACGTGCGCGTGATGTCGGACGCATAGCACTGGTATTCGGCGCCGGCATCGATCAGCAGCAGGTCGCCGTCGCGCAGGACCGCGTTGTTGGCCCGGTAGTGCAGGACGCAGGCATTGGCGCCGCCGCCCACGATCGGCTCGTAGCTCGGCACCGCGCCGTGGCGGCGGAAGGTATGCAGCAGCTCGGCCTCGACCTCGTGCTCGTTCATGCCGGGGCGCGTCGCGCGCATGGCGCGGACATGCGCTTCCGCGGCGATCTGCGCGGACTTGCGCATCAGGCGCAATTCGGATCGCGACTTGTACAGGCGCAGGTCGTGCAGCAGGTGCGAGAGGGCGACGAATTCGTGCGGTGGGCGGGCGCCGTGGCGCACGCGCGAGCGCACCTGGTTGACCCAGCCCATCAGCACGAGATCGAAATCGCTGTCGCGGCCGAAGTGGTAGTAGACGCGCGAACGCCCTTCGATCAGCCCGGGCAGGATGTCGTCGATGTCCTCGATCGGGAAGGCATCGTCCATGCCGTAATCGTCGACAGCGCCTTCCTGGCCCGCCCGCAAGCCGTCCCATTGCTCGCGCGTGCGATCGCGTTCGCGGCAAAACAGGATCGTCTCGCCCTGCGCGCGGCCCGGCACCAGGGCGAGCACCGCATCCGGCTCGCCGAACCCGGTCAGGTAGTGGAAATCACTGTCCTGGCGATAGGGATAGTGGGCATCGTTGTTGCGCAGGTGTTCCGGCGCGGCAGGCACGATGACGATGGCTTCGCGTCCCGCCATGCGCATCAGCTGGCGACGGCGGCGGGTGAATTCCTTTTTTTCGATCATCAATGCACGCGCCGGCTGGGCACCGGTCCGGCGCCCCGGCGGGCCGGCGCGGTATCCAGTTCGCTGTAGAGCAGCAGCACGCCGACGCGAACGAACTCGAGCACTTCGCTCAGCGCAGTCTCGTCCTCGTCGTCGTCGGCATAGTCGAAACTGGAGGCCGCGATCGTGCCGAAATCGCGCACGATTTCCGTGGCTTCGGCGGACAGCGCGCCGCGACTGCCCGCACCGGCGAGGCCGACGCCGCCGAGGAAACCCCGGCACCATTCGACCAGCGCTTCGGCGCGCACGGCCAGCGCGACCTCGTCGCCAGGCAGGAGTGGTTCGAACCCGAGCTCGCTGTCGTCGAGCTGCTCGCGGCAATGCCGGTAGAGCACGGGAAACGCCGCATCGTTCAACTCCCCGCCGTGGCCGGCATCGAGTTCGAGCGCGGCGGGCCAGGCTTCGGCGGTGGTCGCCCCGCCGGCGCACAGGTAGCCGGTCAGGGAACCGTGCAGGTCGCTTGCGCTGACACCGACGCGCAGCCGGGCAAGGGTGTCGGCAAGTTCCTGGTGGCTGATTCGCGCTGCGGGCATGGGCACGGGTTGGGCAGAAGTCGGGCAATTCTAGCGTGCATCGGCGGGCGAAGGTCAGTGGCTGCGTGGCGGCGGCCCCGACGCGCTCGGAGAATGCACCGGGCTGCACATGGCAAGCCGCGGCACGATTGCCTACACTCGACACTGGGCGCATTTGCGCTCGCACGGTATGGGGGAGCGCACACCGCCCGATGAGAGGGATCCAGCCAGCGCGACATCCAGCCAGCCTTGGCCGTTCGGCGGCGCTTTGGTGGTCGGCGATCCTGCTTCTGGCAATGGCGTTTCCGCTGGCTGCGACCGAACGCGAGTTTTACTTCGATCGGCTCGACAACGAAAGCGGGCTGCTGCAGAACTCGATCCTCGCGATGGTCCAGGCACGCGACGGCACCATGTGGATCGGCACCCAGGGCGGGTTGCACCAGTTCGACGGCTATCGGTTCAAGGTATACGAGCACGATCCCGAGGACCCCGCCAGCCTGCCCGACAGCGTCATTTCCGATCTCGCTGAAGACGATGCGGGAAGGATATGGGTTTCGACCAGCGCCAATGGAGTGTCCCGCTTCGATCCGCTTTCGGGCAAGTTCGAATCCTTCGCCCTGGCGGCGGATGCAGTTGATCGCAACGAGCGCCAGTCGCTCAATTCGGTCGCATTCGACCGCAGCAGCGGGCTCTGGCTGGGTGGGCGTGGCGGCGTCGACTGGCTCGATCCCCGCACGGGCGAGCGGCGGCGCGTCCAGCCCGCGGACGCCACGAGCCCTGTAGGAAACGTGCGACAGGTGCTCGCGGCCTCGAGCGGCATGTGGGTAGCCAGCAGCCGCGGGCTGTGGCGCGTATCCGACGACCGCACGCGCGTGGACCGCGTCGCCGGCGGCGCTCTGGACGACGTGCACAGCCTGTTCGAAGGGCAGGACCATGCCATCTACGCCGGCAGCGCCCTGGGCCTGCACCGCATCGACCCGCGCAGTGGCGTCGCCAGCCTGCTCTGGCGCGGCGACAGTCTGAACGGGCTCGGGGCGATCGTCGAGGACCGCGTTGGCAAGATCTGGATGGCGGTTCGTGGCCAGGGACTGGCGGTCTACGAACCGAATTCGGGACAGGTCCGCAGGATCCATTCCGATCGCTTCATGCGCGGCAGCCTGCCGCCTTCGGAAGTGACCGAACTGCTGGTCGACCAGTCCGGCCTGCTCTGGGTGGGCAGCGAGGCACTGGGCCTGAGCAAGGTCGATCCGCTCGGCGCCACCTTCCACTATGTCGTCGATCACGACCGATCGCGCGATCCCGGGACCGCGAACAACATCCGCGCCATCCTCGAGGACAGGTCCGGCCTGATCTGGGTGGGTACCGATGGCGATGGGCTGAAGAGCTATGAGCGCGAGAGCGGGCGCTTCGAGAACTACGATACGGCAATCGCCAAGGCGTTCGGCGCGACGAACCCGGTGCGCATCCAGGTCGAGGCGCTGGCTGCGGACGATGCCGGCCAGATCTGGTTCGCCAGCAGTCTCGGCGTCGGCTCGCTGGAGCCGAAGACCGGCAGGATCAGCCCGTTGGCCGACCCCTCCGCGGATCCAGCGGACGCGGCGAACCGTGGCCGCCGTACCCTGATCATTGCCCGTGACCGCAGCCTCTGGTACTCGGGGCGCACCACCGGCGTGACGCGCTACCAGCCGGCCGACGGTTCGTGGCACAACTGGCGGCATCGCGACGGCGACCCGTCGAGCCTGTCGCACGACCACGTGCTGACGCTGCACGAAGACAAGCAGGGCAGGGTCTGGGCCGGCACGGTCGACGGCCTCAACGTCATCGATCCGGCATCGGACGCGGTGCGCACCTTCCGGTACCAGCGGGGCGACTCGCACTCGCTTTCGGGAAATATCGTGCGGGTCATCCACGAAGGCGCGGACGGCACGTTCTGGATCGGCACGCACAGCGGCCTGAACCATCTCGTCAAGCTGGATGGGGATTCCGCGCATTTCGATCGGTTCCTCAAGCGCGACGGCCTGCCCGATGCCACCATATACGGCATCCTCGAGGACGCCATGGGGCGGCTCTGGATCAGTTCGAACCGGGGCATCGCGACCTTCGATCCGGCCAGCCGGGAGATCCACCGCTTCTCGGTGAAGGATGGCCTGCAGGGCCAGGAGTTCAATGGCGGCGCCTTCGCCATGCTGCGCAACGGCGAGTTTGCCTTCGGCGGCATCAACGGACTCAACCTGGTCAAGCCGGGCGCCGTCGCAGGCAGCCGCTTCCTGGCACCGGTCAACATCAGCGACGTGCGCGTCGGCAATGCCGATCCGGTGCAGGTGAGGCCCGGTTCGACGGTCAGCATGGACCAGGTCGACCGCGTCATCCACTTCACCTTCGCCGCCCTCGATTTCACCGCGCCAGAACGCAATCGTTTCCGTTACCGCCTGGTCGGCTTCGACGACGACTGGGTGGACGCGGGCACGCGGCACGAGGCGACCTATACCAATCTCGATCCGGGCAGCTACCGCTTCCGCGTCCAGGCCAGCAACCACGACGGCTACTGGAACGACGCCGGGGCGGCGATCAACGTCGAGGTCAGGCCGGCCTGGTGGAACAGCGCGGCCATGCATCGGGTCTACGCCGGCCTGGTGCTGCTGCTGGCCTTGCTCGCGTGGCTGGCGATCCGGCGCAAGCGGGCAATGCGACGCCGGCATGCGCAGGAGCTGCTGGAGCGCGAACAGCGCCTGCGCCTGGCGCTATGGGGTTCCAGCGACGAGTTCTGGGACCTGAACATGGATAGCGGTGTGCTCGTCCGCCTCAGTGCCGCGCGCACGCAGGGCGGCCAGCGCGAAGAGATCCATTCGGTCTACGACTGGGTGCGCGAAAACGTGCATCCGGACGACCAGCGCGCGATCGCCCAGCGCCTCGACGACCACATCAACAACAAGACGCCGCTGTTCGAGTCCGAGCAGCGCGTGCACATCCGCAATGGCCGCTGGATCTGGGTGCTCGCGCGCGGCAAGATCGTCGAGCGCAACGCGGAGGGCAGGCCGCTGCGCATCTGCGGCACGGCGCGCAACATCACCGCCTCGCGCGAGGCCGAGCGCGAACGGCGCATCGTGCAGGAAGTCATCAGCAGCATGCGCGAAGCGGTCACCGTGTGCGACCTCGATTTCAAGTTCGTCTCGGTCAACCCGGCCTTCACCCGCATCACCGGCTGGCAGGAGCACGAGGTGGTCGGCCGCTCGGTCGCCCTGCTCAATTGTTCGCAGCATTCGCCCGAGTACTACCAGAACCTGCGCGACACGGTATCCCGCGAAGGGCTCTGGCGCGGCGAATTGTGGCAGCGGCGCAAGGACGGCGAGGAGTTCCTGTCCTGGCTGCAGAGTTCGGAGGTGCGCGATGCGCAGGGCCAGCGCACGCATTACATCGGCGTGCTCACCGACATTACCGAACGCAAGCGCACCGAGCAGGAGCTGCGCTATCTCGCCAACTACGACACCCTGACCGGCCTGCCGAACCGCACCCTGCTCTCGGAGCGCCTCGGCCATGCCGTGATCCGGGCGCGCCGGGGCGGCCGCAAGGTGGCCGTGCTGTTCCTCGATCTCGATCGCTTCAAGCATGTCAACGACTCGATGGGCCACGCCGCCGGCGACCGCATGCTCAAGGCCGCCGGCAGCCGTTTGCGCGACAACGTGCGCGATGGCGACACGGTCGCGCGCATCGGCGGCGACGAATTCACCGTCGTCCTCGAGGAACTGGCCGACGCCGGCGAAGCCGAACGCGTGGCGCAGAAACTGATCAGCGCGTTCGAGAAGCCGCTCGAACTGAACGACGGCCAGGACGTGGTGATCTCGCCTTCGATCGGCATCAGCCTGTATCCCGACCATGCGCAGACGCCGACCGACCTGCTCAAGTTCGCCGACACGGCGATGTACCAGGCCAAGGATCGCGGCCGCAAGACCTACATGGTCTATACCGAAACCATGGATGCCGCCGCGCGCATGCGGGCCACCCTCGTCGGCGCATTGCGCAAGGCCATGGAGCGCGGCGAATTCAGCCTCGTCTACCAGCCCAAACTGTCGTTGCTGGATGAACACATCACCGGCGTGGAGGCACTGCTGCGCTGGAACAGCCAGGACCTCGGCGAAATCTCGCCGGTCACCTTCATTCCGGTTGCCGAGGAGTCCGGCCTCATCGTCGAGATCGGCGACTGGGTGCTGGTCAAGGCCTGCGAGCAGCTTTCGAAGTGGCACCGCGACGGCCTGCGCGACATCTCGATGTCGGTCAATCTGTCCGTCCTGCAGTTGCAGCGCGGGGACCTGACCCAGCGACTGTGCGACATCCTTGCCGACAACGACATGGCGCCGAACCAGCTCGAGCTGGAGCTCACCGAAAGCGTGATCATGGCCAACGCCGAGCAATCCATCAGCACCCTGCGCCAGCTCAAAGCGGTCGGCGTGACCCTCTCGATCGACGATTTCGGCACCGGATATTCCTCGCTGAGCTACCTGCGCCGGCTGCCGATCGATGCGCTCAAGATCGACAAGGAGTTCGTCGGCGACATCACGACCGATCCGGACGACGAAGCGATCACCGCCACCGTGATCAACATGGCCCATTCGCTGGGCCTGAACGTCGTTGCCGAGGGCGTTGAGACGGCCGAGCAGGCCGAATACCTGCGCGAACAGGGCTGCGACGAGATCCAGGGACACTGGCTGTCGCGGCCCCTTCCGCCCGACCAGTGCTTCCTGTTCCTGCGCGACCGTGCCCGTCTGCGCCGGGAAGTGCTGGGTGATCCACAATAGGCCGGCCGGTGTATAGTTCCTGCCATGTCCGAGAATGAGCAAACGCTGACCGCGATCGCCGATATCGGCACCAGGGTCGACCAACTGGTCGAGCTGTGCCGGCGCCTGGGCGAGGAGAACCGCAGCCTGCGCCACAGCCTCGAGCAGCTGGCCGGCGAGCGCGCCGGCCTGATTGCGCGCAACGAACAGGCGCGGATCCGGGTCGAAGCCATGATCGGACGCCTGAAGTCACTGGAGCAGAACCAGGCATGAGCGAGCCGGTCGCCGTCCGCATCCTCGATCGCGAGTACCTGATTGCCTGCAAGCCCGAGGAACGCGCCGGGCTCGTCGCGGCGGCCGCCTATCTCGACGGAAAACTGCGCGAGCTGCGCGACAGCCATCGCGGTGGCGGACTCGAACGCATCGCCATACTGGCCGGGCTGAACATCGCCCATGAGCTGCTCGACAGCCGGCAGCAGAACGTGAACAGCAGCCAGCACTTGGCACAGCACCTGCAAGCGATCAAATCAAAGCTTGATGCGGGTTTGCCGACCTCACTACAATAGTCCCCGGTGTCCTCGGCAGTGTCCGACAGTTCATTCAACATTTTGCCTTGTTCCTGTAGCGACCCCGGGGCAGTTACGTGCGAGTCGGTGTGCAAGTCCGCCCCGAGCGGAAAGCCTGATGACCGCGCCAGACTCCCCCACCTGAACCCATCGGTTCAAGGTCGTTAGATGAACATCGGCATGGCGGAGGACGCCACTCTTTTCTTTTCCGCGTTGCAATCATGATGGTCGATGACGGGCGCAAGTCCCTGCGTGCCAAGCTGCGCGCGCGACGCAAGGCGCTGACGGCGACCGAACGCATCGCGGCTGCCAATGGCGTCGCCAACTCGCTCGAATCGCTGGCCGATTTCGTCGTCGACCGGCGCATCGCCGGCTATTGGGCGATCGACGGCGAGTTGCCCCTGCACGTGGTCGTCTCCAACCTGGCTCGCCGGCACCAGCAGTATTGCCTGCCCCGCGTCACCGGCCCGCGGCAGCTGTCGTTCGTGCCCTGGCGATCCGGCGCGGACCTCGAATCGAACCGCTACGGGATACCGGAGCCGGTCTGCACCAAGGACGACCTGCTCGCGCCGCAGTCACTCGACATCGTCCTGTTGCCGCTGCTCGGATTCGATCGCAGCGGCTGGAGAATCGGCTACGGCGGCGGCTACTACGATGCGAGCTTTTCCTTCCTGCGCGAGCGCGGCGAAGCGACCAGCCCGCTGCTCGTCGGCATCGGCTATGCGGCCCAGCAGCTTGATACGATCGAGCCTGCCGACTGGGACGTCAGGCTCGACTACGTCGCCACCGAGAACGAGCTGATCGATTGCTGGGAAACGGTGGCCGCCTCCGCTTCGACGGACGAGGCGTGAACGTTTGCGGCACCGCGAGGCGATGCGGAATCCTTGCAAGCGAGGATGCCATGACGAAGCATCGCTGGCTCACCGGATCAGAGCCATGTCGAGCGAGGACGCAATGACGAAGCGCTACTGGCTCATCAAACCGGAACCATGTCGGGCGAGGATTCAATGACCAAGCGCTACTGGCTCATCAAATCGGAACCCCAGGAGTTTTCCATCGACGCCCTGGCCAAGGTCAAGCGCGAGCCGTGGAGCGGCGTGCGCAACTACCAGGCTCGCAACTTCATGCGCGATGGCATGCAGGTCGGCGACGGCATCCTCTTCTACCACTCCAACTGCGCCGAGCCCGGCGTGGTCGGCATCGCCGAGGTGGCCAGCGAGGCCTGTCCCGATCCGAGCCAGTTCGACGCGCGCAGCGACTATTTCGATCCTGGCGCCCGGCGCGAGGAACCGCGCTGGCTGATGGTCGACGTGCGCTACAAGCGCAAGCTCAAGCGCACCATCACACTGAACGAACTCAAGGGGCAGGATGCGCTGGAAGAATTCGCCCTGGTCCGTCGCGGCAACCGGCTCTCGGTCATGCCGGTGACGCGCGCACAATGGGATTTCATCCTCGGTCTCGAATAGCGGAGTCGCACCATGTCGAAAGAAGAAGGCAAGCGCCGCGCCGCGCGCGCGGCCATGCGTTACGTCGAACCCGGCATGATCGTCGGCGTCGGTACCGGCTCCACCGTGGCCCACTTCATCGATGCACTGGCCGAGCGCCGCGCCGACATCGAGGCCACGGTATCGAGTTCGGAGCAGTCGACCCGACTGCTCAAGGAACGGGGCATCCCGGTGGTCGACCTCAATTCGACCGGCGAGCTCGCCCTGTATGTCGACGGCGCCGACGAGTGCGATGCGAACCGCTGCCTGATCAAGGGCGGCGGCGCTGCGCTGACGCGCGAGAAGATCATTGCCGCGGCCTCGCGCCGATTCGTCTGCATCATCGATCCCAGCAAGCGCGTGGAGGTGCTCGGCAAGTTCCCGCTGCCGGTCGAGGTGATCCCGATGGCGCGCAGCCATGTCGCACGCCAGCTCGTCCTGCTCGGCGGCCAGCCGGTCTGGCGCGATGGCGTGGTCACCGACAACGGCAACTGGATCCTCGACGTGCACAACCTGCGCATCACCGATCCGGTCGAGCTGGAAGGCACGATCAACCAGATCGTCGGCGTGGTCACGGTCGGCCTGTTCGCGCGGCGCCCGGCCGACGTGGTGCTGACCGGCGAAGAAGCCTGAGTCGTCGTTGCGCCAACTACAACGCGGCAACGCCGGACACGTGATCGAATCCCGCGCCGCCCTTCGCAAGCTCTTTGTAGGAGCCCCTTCAGGGGCGTGCGTTTCCCCGACCCAGCATGAGCATCGCCCCTGAAGGGGCTCCTACAGGGGTGCGACGATGCGCATTGCGGCTGAAGCCAACACCGAAGCAGAAACGCCTTCACCGCCCACGAAACCCGCGCCGCCGACCCGGCTCCTTGATGTCGGCACGCTGCCACGCTGCCCTAACCGCGCAGTTTTTCGATCGCGTCAACGAAGGCGTCGGCGCCTGGCCACTCGGTGATGCGGCCGAGTTTGCGTGCGCCGCGGAATACGAAGAAGGTCGGCACGCCGTGCAGGCCGAAGCGCGTCGCCATGTCGGGATCGGCATAGACGTTGGCCTGCAGCCAGCGCACGTCTGGCCAGTGGAAGCGCGCACTGGCAGCCAGCATCGCCGCCTTGGCGATCTCGCAGTTCACGCAATCGCGACCCCACAGGAAGAGGATGTCGAGGGCAACCGGCGAGCTCGCCAGGTCGCCGTCGAGTGAGAGCGCCGAAGTCCGGCGCATCGGAAACGCGAGGACGAACTCATTGAAGGTCGCTTCGTTCATGGGTCGACCCCCTCGCTTTCTGTCGTCGCGTCGGCATGGCGCCGCAGGATCAGGGCGTGCCGCCACCCGGCGGGCAGCGCATCCCCGCAGTCGTCCAGGCGCAGGCACTTGCCACCAGCCAGGGCGGCCACCGGCACTCCATCGACGTGCAGGATGCGCGAACCGGCCACCGCCGGAATGCGCGCCCCGGCAGTCAGGATGCCGACCAGGTTGAGCGGATCGGTGGCTGCGATCACGACCAGGCGACCGTCGCGTTCGCGCGCGCGGGCCTTGCGCAGCAGCGGGATCGCCTCGGCCAGCGCGAACTGTTCGCCCGACAGTCCGGCGATGAAGCGCCCGCCACGGATCTCGCCGCGCGCCTCAAGCCGCCGGTAGACGCGCACCAGCTCGCGCCAGGGCGGCAACCACCTTGCTTCGCGCGCCAGCAGCCGCCAGCAGATCACGCCATAGCGACGCAGCAGGGTACGCGCCACGTGTTCGGTCGCGTCCGCCGTCTTGTCGCCGACGTCCGCCGGTCCGGATTTGACTGCCTCCGCCGGTGACGCAGGCTGTTGCCGCGGGATCAGCGCCCAGCGGCCGGCATCCTCGATGCCGAGCCATTGCGGACGACGCGAGAATCTTCCGTGGCGTGAGCCGCGCTTCGCGGCGGGCACAAGCAGGGCGCGCAGGCCGGCGAAGCTGTCGGCGTGGACGCGGCCGCGGGCGACCAGTTCGGCCAGCGCCTCTTCGAGTTCGACCTTGAGCAGGCGCGTGCCCGTGGCGATCTCGTCGAAGAAGGAGGCGCCGCGCTGGCGCAGGCAATCGAGCACCACCTCGGCGCGCGAGGAGCATGCGCCGATGTCGCCCTGGCTGCTGCACGCCTGCGCCGACCACAAGGCCAGCGTGCGCCGCGGCAAGAGCACGACCGGCGTGCTGCGCACGGGGCCGGCGGCACGCTCGCGCAGCGCGGCGGCGCCGGCGAAGCGCGTCCACACCACGCGTCCGCTGCGGCATTGGTCGTCCAGCCACTGGATCGAGTAGTCGGCCAGCCGCGCCGGCAGCAGTTCGCTCTCCCAGGCGCCAGCGGCACATTCGAATCCCTCCAGCTGCGCCAGCACGCCGGGCAGCGCGTCCGGGCCGCGACCCTGCGCGCCGGCGCTGATGCGGTGCCAGTCGAACAGGAAGCGCATGAAATCGCGTGCTTCGACCGGTTCGATCTCGCGTCGCAGTCGCTTCAGCGTGTAGCGATGGATGCGCGCCAGCAGGTGCCGTTCGCACCATTCCTCGCTCGTGGTGGCCGGCGTGAACCGCCCGCGCATGACATAGCCCTGGGATTCGAGCTGGACCAGGGCCTGTTCGACCGGCACAGCACCGATCGAAAGCGATTCCGCGAGCGCGTCGACGGTGACCGGTCCGAGTGCGGTCAGGCGCGCGCGCAGTACTTCGACCAAGGCCTCGTCCTGCGTCCAATGGATGGCTGCATGCTCCGCCGGCGCCGCTATCGCGAACTGCAGCGACGCACCGGGATGGATCGCCAGGAACTGGCCGAGGCGTTCGGCAGCGACCCACAGCGCCTCGTCGACCCCGCCGTCGACTGCTGTAGGAAGCGGCTTCAGCCGCGATGCCTTTTCTTCCTCCAAGCCAGAAGCATCGCGGCTGAAGCCGCTTCCTACAGTCATCCGGGTGGCTCGTTTGAGCTGTGCGAGATGGTTCAGCCACTCGGCCCACTGCGGATTCGATGCCACTTCGCTGGCGCCCGCGAACCCGATGCCCATCAGGGTCTCGTGCATCTCGTCGGCATCGCGCGGATCGGGCCAGGCTTCCTCGCGGACCGCGTCGATCGCGCTGGCATCGAGCGCCCCGAGATCGTCGCCGGCTTGCGGGTCGCTCCAGCGCCGCATCTGCACGGCCTGGGTGCGACGCTCCTCGAGCGGCGCATCGTCGAGGAAGGCATAGGGCCTGGCACCGAGGATCTCGGCGGCCAGCGGCGAGGGCTCGGGCAGATCGCGCGCGACGATGCCGATCGCGCCGCTTTCGAGGCCGCGCAGCAGCTCGAGCCAGCCCTCGACATCCATCGCCTCATGCAGGCAATCGTGCAGGGTCTGCGCGACCAGCGGGTGATCCGGGATCTGGCGTTCGCCGACGATGTTCTCGAGGCAGGCGACCTGGTCCGGAAATATGCTCGCGAGCAGGTCCTCAGCCTTCATGCGCTGCAGTTGCGGCGCGGTCTTGCGGCCTGCGGAAAAGCGCGGCAGGGCGAGTGCCGTGGTCGCCGCCCATCGCCAGCGCACGCCGAACAGCGGTGCATCGAGCAGGGCCTGGACGAGGACGTCCTGCGCGGTCGCCGGGTGCAGGTAGCGCGACACTTCGATCAGCGGGAAGCTGTGGCTGGTCGACAGCGACAGGATGATGGCGTCCTCGGTCGCCGCCGCCTGCAATTCGAAATTGAAGGTGCGGCAGAAACGCTTGCGCAACGCCAGGCCCCAGGCCTTGTTGATGCGGCTGCCGAATGGCGCGTGGATGATCAGCTGGGTGCCGCCGGACTCGTCGAAGAAACGCTCGATGACGATCTGCCGGTGCGTAGGCAGCACGCCGAGGGCATTGCGCGCGCGCGCCAGGTAGTCGACCAACTGCTGCGCGGCGACCGTGCCGATGCCGACCGTGCCGGTCAGCCAGTGGCGTGCTGCCGCCATCCGCTCCGCAACGCACGCTTTTGTAGGAGCCCCTCCAGGGGCGATTGCTTCGCACGGGGGGAATGGGGAATGCGGAATGGGGAATGGCAAAGACATCGCCCCTGAAGGGGCTCCTACAGGGGCAAAGTCGCCACTCAGAAGTCGCTCGACCTCTTCGCGCAAGCGAGATACGCCGAACGACAATTCGTCGCTGCGCCCGGGCGCTTCGGCGATCCAGAACGGAATGCTCGGCGGCAGGCCGCGTGCATCCTCGACGCGCAACTGGCTGCGTTCGACGCGCAGGATGCGATAGCTGGTATTGCCGAGCTGGAAGATGTCGCCGGCCATGCTCTCGATGGCGAAATCCTCGTGCACGCTGCCGACCGTGAGGGCCTGCGGCTCGACCACGACCGCATAGTCCGCGGTGTCGGGTATGGTTCCGCCCGAGGTCAGCGCGGTCAGGCGCGCGTTGCGCCGGCCCTTGACGCGGCCATGCACGGCATCGCGGTGCAGATAGCCCGCGCGCGCGCCGCGCCGCGTGGTGTAGCCCTCGGCGAGCATGCGCACGACGGCATCGAAATCCTTGCGCGCGAGCGCCCGATAGGGCCAGGCCCGGCGCAGCCAGTCGAATAGCGCGCCTTCGTCCCATTCGCCACAGGCTGCCTCGGCGACGATCTGCTGGGCCAGCACGTCAAGCGGTGCCAGCGGAATCGTCAAGGCGTCGAGTTCGCCGCGGCGCACGCAATCGAGCAAGGCGGCGCATTCAACCAGGTCGTCGCGCGACTGCGGGAACAGGCGACCCTTCGGGGTCGCGCCGACGGCATGCCCGGAGCGCCCGATGCGCTGCAGGAACGCCGCGATCGAATGCGGCGATCCGATCTGGCAGACCAGGTCGACGTCGCCGATATCGATGCCGAGTTCGAGCGATCCCGTGGCGACCAGCACCTTGAGGTCGCCGCGCTTGAGGCGCTGCTCGGCATCGAGGCGAAGCTCCCTGGCCAGGCTGCCGTGATGCGCGGCGACATGCTCGTTGCCGAGGCGCTCGCCGAGATGGCGCGCGGCGCGCTCGGCCATGCGCCGCGTGTTGACGAAGACGAGCGTGGTGCGATGCGCATCGACCAGTTGCGCAAGGCGGTCATGGACGGTTTCCCGGATCTCGTTGGACATGACCGCTTCGAGCGGTGCCGGCGGCATCTCGATGGTGATGTCGCGCGTGCGCACATGGCCGCTGTCGATGATCGCGCAGTCGGGCGTGCCGTCGGCATCGACATGGCTGGCCCCGACCAGGAAGCGCGCGACCTCCTCGATCGGCTTTTGCGTGGCCGACAGGCCGATGCGCACGAGGCGACGCTGGCACAGCGCCTCGAGTCGCTCCAGGGTCAGGCTCAAGTGGCTGCCGCGCTTGTCGTCGGCGATCGCGTGGATCTCGTCGACGATGACCGAACGCGTGCCGGCGAGCATGAGCCGGCCGGATTCCGAGCCGAGCAGCACGTACAGCGATTCCGGCGTGGTGACGAGGATGTGCGGCGGCGCTTTCAGCATGCGCTGGCGGTCGCCTGCGGGGGTGTCGCCGGTGCGCACGCCGGCGCGGATGTCGACATCGGCGTGGCCGAGACGTTCGAGTTCGGCGCGGATGCCGGCCAGCGGCGCCTCGAGGTTGATCGCGATGTCGTTGGACAGGGCCTTCAACGGCGATACGTAGACGATCGTGGTCTGCGCGGCCAGGTCGCCGGCGACGGCCGCGCGGACGAGGCCGTCGATCGCGGCAAGAAATGCCGCGAGCGTCTTGCCGGAGCCGGTCGGCGCCGCGATCAGCGCATGCCGGCCGGCAAGGATCGCCGGCCAGGCGTCGACCTGGGCCGGCGTCGGGGTGGCGAAGGTCCGCGTGAACCAGGTCGCCACGGCCGGATGGAAGGCGTCCAGGGAGGAACGAGCGGACATCGGCATCGGGACAGAAAAAGCAGGATGGACGAGCCTACACCCAGTGGCGTCCCATGGCACGGGACGCCGGGACCCACGAGACTCTTCCTCAGTCGAATCCCGAGGCGAAGATCACATCGGTGATGATCGTGATCGGGCCATTCATTGCGGCATGGTTGCCGCAGTTGTAGTGCAGGCTGTCGGGAGCGTTGGCGGGAACGACGAAGGTCAGCGTCTGGGTGCCGGTGGCGCCGTTGTTGGTCACCCCGTTGTTGTACTGGCTGGCCGAGCCGGTCGCGTTGGTCGTATTGATATTGAATGGATGAACTGCGCTGACATTCTGCATGACGAATTCATAGGTCCTGCCGCGCAACAGGGTCAGCGGCGGATTGTCTGCGCCGTCGATCACCCAGCTGGTCATGCCGCTATTGACGACGCTCAATGAAACGACCGGATCGCCGGCGTGCGCCAGGCCACCCGTGGCAAACAGCACCAGCATGAGGACGAATGCCGGGCCGGTCTGGCGCGGCCGCGATGGGCAGATGTTCATGGCGTGACCTCCGTTGCGGTTGCGATGAAGGATCGCTCTCCTTTGGTTCGCGTACGGGATGTTACGACGGCAGCTTCAGGTAGCCGGCAGTACACGGACCATCGTTGCGACCAGGTGATCGAGCGCCTGCGCCGGATCCGCGCAGCGCCCGCTGTGCACCGCCGAGGTCTGGATGACCGCGCTGCGCGGCGCCGCCAGCCAGTGGAAGCGTTCGCGCTGGCCGAGCTTGCCGAGTGCGCCGGCCTGGGCGCCGCCGGCGCAGATGCGGCTGATCGTATCCAGGTGCGCGCGCACGAGCTCGATATCCACGCCCGGATCGAACGCCCGCAAGCGGTCGCCATCGAGCTCGATGCGTGCCTCGAGGAATTTCGCCGCGGCGCAAGACAGGATCACCCCGGCATTGAGGAATTCCTCGCGCTCCGGGCGAGGCACGACGCGCACGATGGCGTAGTCATACCAATGCGGCGTGGGCACGGATGGCCTCCTCGACAAAGGCGCGTGGCGACGCGAGCCTGTTCAGCAGCCACGCGACGTACGCCTCGCGATGCGCGTCGTGGCTGGCGAAGCCTGCTTCGCGGCCAAGCCAGGCATCCGGGATCGCCGCGACGATGGCGCGAATGAGCGCCTCATCCAGCGGCTTCGCCATCGCCGCATCGACTTCGGCGAGCGTGCCCGCGAACGGCAACAGCACATGGTCCCTGATCGGTACGAACGGTGATCGGCTGCGCGCCTGCGCATCGTCCCAGGCATGGTGGAAATACAGCGCCGCGCCATGATCGATCAGCCACAGCTTGCGGTGCCAGACCATCATGTTGGCGTTGCGCGGCGTGCGGTCGATATTGGTGACCAGGGCATCGAACCAGACGATGCGCGAGGCAAGGTCGGCATCCGGTGGCCCGGCCAGCGGATCGAAGGTCACCGCACCGGGCAGGTAGTCGAGCGCGAGGTTCAGCCCGCTGCTGGCGCGGATCAGGTCCTGGATTTCGGGATCCGGCTCGGTGCGGGCGAGTTCGTCGTCGACCTCGACCAGGACGATCTCCGGCACGGGCAAGCCGCAGGCGCGCGCCAGCTCGCCGGCGACGAGCTCGGCGATCAGTGCCTTCGGCCCCTGGCCCGCGCCACGGAACTTGAGCACGTACATGCCCAGGTCGTCGGCCTCGATGATCGCGGGCAGCGAGCCGCCTTCGCGCAAGGGCGTGACATAGCGGGTGGCGGTGACGGTGCGAAGCTTCATCCGCGGATGCTCGCATTGATCGCCACCGATGCAAAGCCTCGCCAAAGGCGAATCTCCCGGCCAGCAATCCCGTTCGGGTCTGACCGCGGTCAGCCGCCTTGCGATTGGCTCCACTCGGCCATGCGTCGCTCCATTTCATCGGGCGGCACGTCCTCGACATGCGTGGCCAGCGACCACTTGTGTCCGAACGGATCGAACACCGAGCCCATGCGATCGCCCCAGAACTGGTCCTCGACCGCGCGATCCTGCTTCGCGCCGGCCTTGATTGCCCTGGCAAAGGCCGCATCGGCGTCCTCGACATAGATCATGAAGGCCGCGGTCGGACCACCGCGCGCCTTGGGCCCGCGGATGTTCATCTCGGCGAATTCGTCGGACAGCATGATGTGCGTATCGCCGATCTGTATTTCGGCGTGGCCGATACTGTCGCCCATCGGCAGGCGGAAAAGTTCGCTGGCACCGAATGCCTCGCGGTAGAAATCGATCGCCCTGGCTGCATCGTCGACGGTCAGGTAGGCGGTGACGGTGTGATAGCCGTCGGGGATGTGCTTCACGCTGGACTTGCTCATGCTTGCTCCTCCGCAGGTCGAGACCTGATCGTACTGCCGTCGCGGTTAGCCGGATGTTAGCGGCGCGACAGGCGAGCGCCGGCAAGTCGTGGACGGAGAACCGCGAGCGGAATCCATCCTTGTGCCTTCCTGGAATCGGCTTGACGCAGACGCGGCAGCCGCTGCCCATTCCCGGCTCGCCAAACGAAAACGCCTGCGGCCGGATGGCGGCGCGCAGGCGTTGTCGGTGCGGCGATGCTTGCCGCGCAGGGAAGTCAGCCGATTACTTGGCTTCCTTCTCCATCAGCTTCTCGACCATGCTGGCCGGCACTTCGGCGTAGTTGTCGAACTCCATCGTGAAGGTGCCGCGGCCGCGCGTGGCGGAACGCAGGAAGTTGATGTAGCCGAACATTTCCGACAGCGGCACCTGGCCCTGTACGAACGACTGCAGGCCTTTCTGGCCCTGCTCGCTGACCGTGCCGCGGCGGCGGTTGACATCGCCGATGATGTCGCCAAGGAACTCGGCCTCGGTTACCACTTCCACGCCCATGATCGGCTCGAGCAGCTTCGGACGGCTGCCGCGATGCGCTTCGCGGAAGGCGCCCTTGCCGGCGATCTCGAAGGCCAGCGCCGAGGAGTCGACGTCATGGTACTTGCCGTCGATCAGGCGTGCCTTGAAATCGACCACTTCGTAGCCGGCGACCTGGCCCTTGCGGCTCTCGGTGCGGATCGCGTGCTCGACGGCCGGGATGTATTCGCGCGGAATGCGCCCGCCGACGATTTCGTCGGAGAACTCGATGCCGGTGCCGGGCTCGCCCGGCTCGAATACCATCTTCACTTCGGCAAACTGGCCCGAACCGCCGGACTGCTTCTTGTGCGTGAACACGAGTTCGATCGGACCACCGAAGGCTTCGCGGAAGCTGACCTTGGGCTTGCCCATGACCGCTTCGACGCCGAGTTCGGTGCGCATGCGGTCGACGGTGATTTCCAGATGCAACTCGCCCATGCCCTTGAGCACGGTCTCGCCGGTTTCCTTGTCGACTTCCATGCGCAGGGACGGATCGGCCTTGGCCATCTTGTAGAGCGCGGTCGACATCTTGTCGATGTCGTTGCGGTTCTTCGGCTGCACCGACACGCTGATGACCGGATCCGGGAAGCGCATGCGCTCGAGCAGGACCGGATGTGCCGGATCGGACAGCGAATCGCCCGTTTCGGTGTCCTTCATCGAGACGAACGCGCAGATGTCGCCGGAGCGCACTTCCTCGATATCCTTGGTCGCATTGGCCTGGACCTCGACGATGCGGCCGACGCGCTCCTTCTTGCCACGCGTGACGTTGAGCAGGGTGTCGCCCTTCTTGATCACGCCCGAGTAGACGCGGCAGAAGGTCAGCGTGCCGAACTGGTCGTTGATGACCTTGAATGCCAGCGCGCGCGCCGGTGCGTCGTCGCGCACTTCCTGCTCGCCGATGACCTTGCCGTCGACGTCGACCATCGAGATGCCGCCGTTCTCGCCCGGATATGGCAGGTAGTCGATGACGCCGTCGAGCAGCTGCTGCACGCCCTTGTTGCGGTAGGAGGAGCCGCAGAACACCGGCACCAGCTTGCCGCTGACCGACCCGATGCGGATGCACTTCTTGAGCATGGCCGGGTCGAACTCGCCGGTCTCGAGCAGGCGCTCGAAGGCGTCGTCATCCATGGCCAGGGCGGATTCGAGCATGTCCTGGCGCAGCTTCGGCAGCTGGTCGACCCAGTCGTTGTCGGCCGTCGAAGCGAAATTCAGGCGCGCCCGCAGGTCGGCCAGCGGCACGGTTTCCCAGGTGCTGTCCTTGTCATCCGAGGCCCAAATGTAGCCGACGCCGGCGACCAGGTCGGCCATGCCGCAGAACTCGTCGTTGCTGCCGAGTGGTACCTGGCAGAGCAGGGCGTTGGCGCCGAGGCGCTCGCGGATGCCCTTCACGCAATGGGCGAAGTTCGCGCCGATGCGGTCCATCTTGTTGACGTAGCACAGGCGCGGCACGTTGTACTGGTCGGCCAGGCGCCAGTTGGTCTCGGTCTGCGGCTCGACGCCGGCGACGCCGTCGAATACGACGACTGCGCCATCGAGCACGCGCAGGCTGCGGTTGACCTCGATCGTGAAATCGACGTGTCCCGGGGTGTCGATGACGTTGATCTGGTAGCCCTTCCACTCGGTCGAGACCGCCGCGCTCTGGATCGTGATGCCGCGCTTGCGTTCCTGTTCCATGTAGTCGGTCGTGGTCGAACCCTTGCCATCCTTGGTGTCGTGCACGTCGACGATCTGGTGCTTGCGACCGGTGTAATAGAGCACGCGCTCGGTGGTCGTCGTCTTGCCCGCGTCGATGTGGGCGATGATTCCGATGTTGCGGTAGAGCTTGAGCTCTTTCTGCCTGGCCATGATTTTTCTCTGATGCCTAAGATGAAAATGCTGGGCCGAACCGACAGGCGATCAAGAAACGCGCCAGCTTTCGACCACGAAAAAAACGACACCCGTCCGACCAGCATCGGCGCGTTTGATCGCGCTGCCGTCCGGTGGTTGTCGTGGAAACTGCACTTGCCGCCCTGTCCCGTAGCGGATCGGGACCCGCACGAACATCCAGGTCTGGCCTGAATGGGCGCGCGGATTTTACACGAACTGCGGCTGCCGTGCCGAGTGGAACCTGAACGGCCGGGACTTGGGGCCGATTTCAGGCCCCGGCAAGGGCTGCGGCGGGTTCGGCCAGAAGCCGGCGCGGCCGTCCGACCTGGTCGAGGAAGGCGCTGAAGGCGGTCTGCGCGCGCGCTTGCATCGCTGCCAGGGCGGCCGGTGTGCGTGCAAGGATTGCATCGGCGTCCTGGCCGAGGTCGGCCGCGACCAGTTCGGCGCGGTAGGCCGGGATGCCGAGCCAGCGTTCGATCAGGGCCTGGTTGACCTCGGGGTGGAACTGGAAGCCGTAGGCGTTGCTGCCGTAGCGAAACGCCTGGTGCGCGCAGCTTGCGGTGCGGGCCAGGTGCACGGCGCCGCGCGGAATGGCGAAAGTGCGGCTGTGCCACTGGAATACCGGCAAGCGCGGGCCGAGCCCGGCCATGACCGGATCGGCGCCCGCCCCGGCCTGGGTTTCGAGCTCGTACCAGCCGATTTCGGCCTGCGCGCTGCGCGAGATCGGAGCGCCGAGGGCATGCGCCAGCAGTTGCGCGCCGAGGCAGATGCCGAGCACGGGCTTGCCCTGGGCCAGGGCCTGCTCGATTACCGCCAGTTCGGTGCGCAGGTGCGGTCGCGCGGCCTGTTCCTCGACGTTCATCGGCCCGCCCAGCACGACCAGGCCGCGGTAGCGGTCCATGCTCGGCCGGGCATCGGGCTGGCGCTCGAAATTGACGAACTTGATGCGGTGGCCGCGCCGGCGGATCAGCGGATCCAGCGTGCCGAGCGGCTCGGCGGCGACATGCTGGAATACAAGGATGCGCGACATGCTGAGGGGTTCGACCGGCGGGCAAGGAGGGCTACTCTAGCGTATCGACGTCTAGACGTCCAAACCGGGCAAACATGCCGGTCCGCCCTGCGTTCGGGGCTGCGCCGGCCCGGGCGCAGCCGGGCGGCACGGTGCTGATACATTCCAGGCATGACCCCGCGCAGAGATCCAGCCATGCCGTGTCCGTGCGACCCGAAGCGCCTGTATGTGGACTGCTGCGCCCGGCTCCACCGGGGCGAACCGGCCGCCGACGCCGAGGCGCTGATGCGCTCGCGCTACAGCGCCTACGTGCTCGGCCTGTCCGAATACCTGCTGGCGACCTGGCATCCCTCGACGCGGCCGCGGCAACTCGACCTGGCCGAGCCGCCCGATCGACGTACCACCTGGCTGGGCCTTGCCATCAAGCGCCACGTCGACCTCGACGATGGCCGGGCCGAGGTCGAATTCGTCGCCCGCTACCGGGTCGGTGGCACGCCGGCCCGGCGCCAGCGCGAATGCAGCCGTTTCGTGCGCGAAGAGGGCGCCTGGCTCTACCTCGACGGCGAGATCGGGTGATGAACAGGTCCATCACGGTGGGGCCTGCGTGACCCGCCGCCCGCCCATCGGTACCGGTGCATTTGCGGCGCCCGCACTTGCGTGCCGGTTCGGACTGGAGTGAGATAGCAGCGGCGCGAATGCGACCCTTCAGGGGGTGGTGGCGTGGGATTTCCGGACGTTGGCAAAACGTTTCTGGCCATGGCGGGCCTGGTGCTCTATTCCGCGGTTGCGCATGCCGGCGAGGATGAGATCTTCCGTAGCGGCTTCGACCCGCCGCCAGCGATTCTGGTGCAGACACCGCAAATCGTCGTCGCCGCAGGCGATGAACAGACCTACTGCTATTACTTCCGCGCGCCGGCTGGCGGTCCGCTCGGAGTCCACCGCTGGCATTCGGGCATGGCCGCGGGAATGCACCACCTGTTGCTGTTCGCCACCTACGACAGCAGCGGCAATCCGATCGAGCGCCAGCCACCTGGCACGTTGACGCAAAGTCCGTGTGGCATCGGTGATGGCGGGGGCCAAGCCGCCTTGCTGTACGCCGCGCACTCGCCCGACCCCCCCACCTTGTTTTCCGCTGATTACCG
>DAIMYT010000018.1:38099-40445 GCA_036734345.1 Dokdonella sp.
CGACCAGCAGCTCGTGTTTCCTGCTGATGACGGAGGAGGGTTGCCGCTCGCCGTCGAAATCGGCCCGAACCAGCCGATGTTCGTGCAGATGCATCTTCTCAACCCCGGCACGACGGCGTTGACGACGTCGGCCGTGGTCGAGGGCGAAGCAGTCGCTGCCGCCACGTCCTATACGAAGACGGCGACCTACCTCGCCACCAATGTCAGCTTTTCCATTCCACCGGCCGCCACGGGCTACTCCGTCGAACGCACCTGCGCGGTTCCCGTTGGCGCACGCTTCTGGTGGTTTTCGACACGCACGCACCACTTCGCCGTGCAATCGAAGATCAGGGACGGCGGTAGCGACCTGGTCGTCTCGAACGACTGGGAGCATCCAGCGCAGTACACGCCGCCGGGGCCCGCCTATTTCCAGTTCCCGCCTTCCGGCCTCACCTACCAGTGCACCTACGACAACCCGGGGCCGGTGACGATCACCAGCGGCGAAAGCGAAACGATGAACGAAGCTTGCATCGGCATCGGCTACTTCTTCCCGGCCACGCGGGCGATGTTCTGCATCAACGACGTCGGGCCGCTCTGAACCCGGCGACATGATCGTGCAGCCTGGTGTACCCGCCCGTTCAGGGCGCTTGGGTGTGCCTGGCGTTTGGTCGAATCCGTTCCTCAGGATCAGGTCGCCCTGCGGCACTCGGGGAATCTGTTCGATCAGCAGCGCGTAGGCCGGACATCCGCAGTCCGCCACGATTCCATCGATGACGACTTCGAACGGCCGTCCGGGCCTGCGCCCGAAGCGCGCCTGCCATCTTGCCGTCGGTTGGTAGCCGGCATCGGCGATCACGTTGCCACCAGGGTTGGCCGGGTCATGCTCGGGCGGACCAGCGCCTGCGTCGTACTTGCGCCGCAGTCCGCAGCCGCGAGAACCGGCGCCCAGGGAGGAGGTCTTTGCCCACTTGCGTGCCGTTCGGGCTGTGCTAGCGTCACCGCTCCACCACCGGGGAGATGTCCGATGAACCGTTTGCACGCATTGTTGCTGGTCGTGGCCATGCCGGTGCTGCTTGCCCTCGGCGCCTGCCAGCAGGCCGCCGAGCCGTCGAAACCGACTTCTGCGGAGCCCAGCGCAGAAGCGGCCACACAGGCTCCGGCCGCGCCGACACGGCCCTCGAAGCACTACCCGATCGAGGATTTCATCGATACCACCGGCATCGGTGGCGCCTCGTTCTCGCCGGACGAGAGCCGCATCCTGTTTTCATCGAACCGCAGCGGCATCTGGAACGCCTACACGATGCCGGTGGCCGGCGGCGACTGGACGCCGGTCACGACTTCGACCACGGACAACACCTACGCCGAGGCCTGGTTCCCCGGAGACGAGCGCAAGCTGGTATCGCGCGACCAGGGCGGCAACGAACTCGCCCATCTGTACGTGATCGAATCCGCCGGGGGCGAGAAGGACCTGACTCCGGGCGAAAAGCTCAAGGCGAATTTCCTCGGTTTCAACCACGATGGCACGGCGTTCTACGTAGCCACCAACGAGCGCGACGAGAAGTTCTTCGACCTCTACCGCTATGACGCGAAATCCTACAGGCGCGAACGCCTCTACCAGAACGACGAAGGCTACGACCTCGGCCCGCTGTCGCCGGACGAACGCTGGCTGGCGCTGGCGAAATCGCGCACGACCAGCGACAACAACCTGTTTCTTTACGACCGCGAGAAGAAAAAGACCATCGCGCTGACCCCGCACGAGGGCAACGCCAGCTATTCGGCCGAGGACTTTGCCCCGGATTCGTCCAGCCTCCTTTACCTGAGCAACGAAGGCAGCGAGTTTTCGCGCCTGCGCCAGTACGTGATCGATGGCGGCAAGCACGAGGACCTGCAAAGCGCGCCGTGGGACATCGTCTACGCGCGCTGGTCGCACGATGGCAAGTATCGCGTCGTCGGCATCAACGCGGATGGCAGCACCGAGGTGCAGGTCACCGAAACCGCCTCCGGCCAGCCGCTGGCCATGCCGGCGCTTCCGGCCGGCGAGATCCGCGACGTCACGATCGCGCGCTCGGAAAAGGAAATGGCGTTCTACCTCAACGGCGACCGCCAGCCGAACGAACTTTACGTGCTCACGCTCGGCCAGCCCGAGGCGCGCCGCCTGACCACCTCGCTCAGCGCCAGGATCGATCCGGCCGACCTCGTCGATTCCCGTGTCGTGCACTTCAAGAGCTTCGACGGCATGGATATCCCGAATATCCTCTGGAAGCCGCACCAGGCCAGTGCGGACAACAAGGTGCCGGCCATCGTCCTCGTCCACGGCGGCCCCGGCGGCCAGACATTAATATTTATGCGCGGCACCACCTCCAATCC
>DAIMYT010000018.1:40455-40700 GCA_036734345.1 Dokdonella sp.
GCCCCGGCGGCCAGACCACGCGCGCCTACAACACGATCGCCCAGTTCCTCGCCAACAACGGCTACGTGATCCTCGGCACGAACAATCGCGGCAGCTCCGGCTACGGCAAGAGCTTCTACACCGCGGACGACCAGAAGCACGGCCGCGAACCGCTCTGGGATTGCGTGGAGGCGAAGAAGTACCTGCAGGGCCTCGACTACGTTGACGGCGAGCGCATCGGCATCATGGGTGGCAGCTATGGCGGC
>DAIMYT010000019.1:0-40293 GCA_036734345.1 Dokdonella sp.
AGACCGGATCGGCGATCACCTGGAAGTATCCGAGCTGCATCCTGCGCGGCGACGATTCGACCGGCGAATTCTATTCGGTCGCCTTGACCCACCATCACCAGCAGGCCGATACCGGCACCAAGATGATCCACATCGGCCGCAACACCAAGTCGAAGATCATCGCCAAGGGCATAAGCGCCGGTCGCGGGCAGAACAGCTATCGCGGCCTGGTCAAGATCGAGAAGGGCGCCAGCGGCGCGCGCAACTACACGCAGTGCGACTCCCTGCTGATCGGCAAGAAGTGCGGCGCGCACACGTTTCCCTATATCGAGGTCAAGAACCCGGCCGCGATCGTCGAACACGAGGCGACCACCTCGAAGATTTCCGATGACCAGCTGTTCTATTGCCGTTCGCGCGGCATCGCCGAAGAGGATGCGGTTTCCTTGATCGTCGACGGCTTCTGCAAGCAGGTTTTCCGCGAGCTGCCGATGGAGTTCGCCGTCGAGGCCAAGAAGCTGCTTGAAGTCAGCCTCGAAGGCGCGGTTGGCTGACGCGGGTTGGCAGGCCTGAAGGAGGCGCCATGTTCGGTCCGAAGTGCCAGAGCTGTGGAATGCCGTTGAGCAGGGATGAGCATGGCGGTGGCAGCGAGGCGGATGGTTCGCGCTCGACGGAATACTGCAGTCACTGTTATGCCGGCGGGCATCTGCTCGACGAACAGGTGACCTGCGCGGAAATGCAGGCCAGGGTGCTCGGCAAGTTGCGCGAAATGAAGGTGCCGGGGTTCCTGGCCAAACGCTTCGCCGGGCGGATTCCCTACCTGCGACGCTGGAAATAGCACGGCGGGAACCCGCCATGGACAAGGGACGCAGTTGATCGTGGATCTGAAGCTTCACTACAGGATTGCCAACGAAGCAGACATCGACGCGATGAGCGCGATCCGTCTCGACGTTCGCGAGAACCGCTTGTCCGATCCCGCCTGGCTGACGCGGCAGATGTGGATCGACGCATTGCAGGCGAGCGGCAACGCGAACACCTGGGTATGCGAGAGCGGTTCGCGCATCGTCGGTTTTTCCAGCGGACGCATCCGCGAAGCGGATATCTGGGCCCTGTTCGTCGACCGCGAATACGAAGGCAGGGGCATCGGCAAGGCCCTGCTCGGGCTGGCCGTCGACTGGCTGCAGGCGGCAGGCGTCGACGAGATCCGGCTGGGCACCGGCACGCAGACGCGTGCAGACGCGTTCTATGCCCGCCAGGGCTGGCAGCGCGGCGAGCTGGCGTCCAATGGCGACGTCATCTATCGCCTGCGCAAGGCCGCGTCGCCAGTGCGGGAAGCCGAACCCTCGCCAACGCAAGCCATCGAAAACCGACAGGCCGAGCCCTGTCCCACGGAATGAACGAAATGCTGAAAATCGAAAACCTGCATGTGCGCATCGCCGGCAAGGACATCCTCAAGGGCCTGTCCCTCGAAGTGAAGGCTGGCGAGGTGCACGCGATCATGGGTCCGAACGGCGCCGGCAAGTCGACGCTCGGCAATGTCCTGGCCGGGCGCGAGGGCTACGAGGTGACCGAAGGTTCGATCACCTATGAAGGCCGCGACCTGCTCGAGCTGGAGCCCGAGGAGCGCGCCGCCGCCGGTGTGTTCCTGGCCTTCCAGTACCCGGTCGAGATTCCCGGCGTCAACAACACCTATTTCCTGCGTGCCGCGCTCAATGCGCAGCGCAAGCGCCGCGGTGAAGCCGAGCTGGATTCCATCCAGTTCCTCAAGCGCGTGCGCGAGAAGCTTGCCGTGTTGCATCTGAAGGACGAATTGCTGCATCGCGCCGTCAACGAGGGCTTCTCCGGCGGCGAGAAGAAGCGCAACGAGATCTTCCAGATGGCCCTGCTCGAGCCGAAACTCGCGATCCTCGACGAGACCGATTCCGGCCTCGACATCGATGCGCTGAAAATGGTCGCCGATGGCGTCAACGCCATGCGCGATCCGGCGCGCGCGTTCGTCGTGATCACTCACTACCAGCGCCTGCTCGACTACATCGTGCCCGATTTCGTGCACGTGCTGGCCGACGGGCGGATTGCCGAGAGCGGCGACAAGTCGCTTGCGCTCAAGCTCGAGGAACACGGCTACTCCTGGATCGCCGAGCGCAAGCTGGCCGGGGCGGCCTGATGGCAGCCGGTTTCCTCGAGCCGCTGCTGGCCGCAGGGGCCGCCGCACACGCTGGCGATCCGGCTTGGCTGGCCTCGATCCGGCAGCGCGCCTTGCGGCAGCTGGAGCGTGACGGCCTGCCGGGCGCGCGCAACGAAGCGTGGAAGTACACGAATCTGCGTGCGCTGGCCCAGCGCAGCTACCAGCGCGGGGATGCCACGGCTTCGACGCGCGAGATCGACGCCGCGATTCTCGAAATGCCCGGAATCGACGGTCCGCGGCTGGTTTTCGTCAATGGCGTGTTCCGCGCGGACCTGTCACGGGTTCCCGCAGTGCAGGGCCTCGTACTCGAGGCCCTGTCGACGGCCATCGCGCGCGACCCGGAGTCGCTGCGCGATGTGCTCGATCGACCCTACGATGAGCCATCCGAGGCCTTTGCCAGGCTCAATTCCGTGCTCGCCGCCGATGGCCCGGTGGTGCGCGTGGCGGCGGGGGCACAGATCACGCCATTCGTCCATCTGCTTTTTGCCGGTGCAGGCGCTGCGGCGGACCTCGCCTGGCAATTGCGCAGCATCATCGAAGTCGGCGCAGGCGCCTCGTTGACGCTGGTGGAGCATCACGTCGGGGAAGCCGGGCAGGCCCATTTTGGCAACACGGTCAGTCAGATCCGGCTGCAGGATGGTGCGCGGCTGGACCTGCTGCAGGTGCAGAATGCGCCGGAAACGGCGTCCCTGGTCCGGCGCAGCGAGGCAATCCTCGAGGCGGACGCCCATCTCGAAATGCGCACGATCGAGGCCGGCGCGCTGTGGATGCGCCACGACCTGGCCGTCAACATGGTCGGCGACCGCGCGCGCTTCGTCTCGCGCGGCGTCTTCGCCTTACGTGGCCGGCAGCACGCGGATACCCGGCTCGACGTTCGCCACCAGGCGCGCGACACGTGTTGCGACATCGTCTGGCGCGGCGTGGCCGACCAGCGTTCGCGCGGCGTGTTCCATGGTGCGATCACCGTGGCGGCCGGCGCGGATGGTGCGAATGCGCAGCTCAGCAACAAGAACCTGCTGTTGTCCGCACAGGCCGAGATCGATACCCAGCCCGTGCTCGAGATCCATGCCGACGAAGTGCAGGCGGCGCACGGCGCCACGGTTGGCCAGCTCGACGAACAGGCCCTGTTCTACCTGCGCACGCGCGGTTTGCCCGTAGACGAGGCGCGTTCGATGCTGACCCTGGCCTTCTGCCGGGTTGCCGTCGATTCGATGGAGAATGTTCCGCTGCGCGAGCACGTTGATGCGCTGCTGCTGGAACGCCTGCCGCAGCACGGCACCGGATCGGCAACTGGAGAATGAATCGCATGGATGTGACCGACGCCCGGAGTGCGGATCCTGCAGCGCTCGACATCGCACGCATCCGCGCGGACTTCCCGATACTTGCGCGCACGGTGCACGGCAAGCCGCTGATCTATCTCGACAGCGCGAATACTTCGCAGAAGCCGAATGCGGTGATCGAGGCGGTTGACCGCTTCTACCGGCAAACCAATGCAAACGTGGCGCGCGCGGTGCACACGCTCGGCGAGGAATCGACCAGCGCCTACGAGGCGACTCGCGACAAGCTGGCCCGTTTCGTCAACGCGCCCTCGCGCGACGAGATCATTTTCACCTCGGGGACCACCCAGGCCATCAACCTGGTCGCCTACAGCCATGCTTTGCCGCGCCTGAAGCCTGGCGACAGCATCCTCGTCACGCAGATGGAGCACCATGCCAATATCGTTCCCTGGCAGCTGGTCTGCGAACGCACCGGCGCGCAGCTAAAGGTCGCGCCGATCACCAAATCGGGCGAGCTGATCGTCGATCGGTTCGTCGAGCTGCTGACGCCGGATGTCAGGCTCGCCGCCGTCACCCATGTCTCCAACGTGCTTGGCACGGTCAACCCGATCGCCGAGCTG
This sequence comes from Dokdonella sp., assembly GCA_036734345.1. Lineage (GTDB taxonomy): Bacteria > Pseudomonadota > Gammaproteobacteria > Xanthomonadales > Rhodanobacteraceae > Dokdonella. Next base: position 4,059 of record DAIMYT010000019.1, read on the forward strand.
GCGCGCGAATGCCGCCGGCGCGGAATCCCGCTGCTGGTCGATGGATCGCAGGCCGCGCCGCACCTGCGCATCGACCTGCGCGCGCTGGGTTGCGATTTCTACGCGCTGACCGGCCACAAGCTGTTCGGGCCGACCGGCACGGGGATGCTCTGGGCGCGGCGCGAGCACCTTGAATCGATGCCGCCATTCTTCGGCGGCGGTGAAATGATCCGCGAGGTGCGCTTCGAGGGCACCACGTTCGCGGAGCCCCCGCACAAGTTCGAGGCCGGCACGCCGAACATCGCCGGCTTCGTCGGTCTCGGCGCGGCGATCGACTACATCGAAGCGATTGGCCATGGGCGCCTCGCCGCGCGCGAACAGGAACTGCTCGCGCATGCGACCAGGGCTTTGCGCGCGGTGCCGGGGTTGCGCATCATCGGCGAGGCGGCGAACAAGGTGCCGGTGATCGCGTTCCTGATCGATGGCGTGCATGCGCATGATCTGGCCACGCTGCTCGATCACGAGGGCATCGCCGTGCGCTCGGGCCACCACTGCGCGCACCCGCTGATGCAGTTCTATGGCGTTGCCGCCACCCTGCGCGCGTCGATGGCGTTCTACAATACGCACGAGGAGGTCGATGCCCTGGTGGCGGCGATCGCCCGCGTGCGCAAGCTCCTGGCCTGAATCCCGGCATCCCATGAACGCTACCGACCTCGCATTCCGCAAGGCCAGCCTGGCCGATGTCGACGCCATCATCGCCCTGGTCGAATCGGCCTATCGCGGCGAGGCGAGCCGCCAGGGCTGGACCACCGAAGCCGACCTGCTCGATGGACAGCGCATCGATCGCCAGCTTCTCATCGAGCTGCTCCGGCGCGAGGACGCGAGGGTCATCCTCGCCGAGTCGGGCGGTCGCCTGCTGGCTTGCTGTGAACTGCAGATGCAGGATGGCAACGCCTATTTCGGCATGTTTTCGGTGCGACCCGACGGGCAGGGCGGGGGCATCGGCAACCGCGTGCTCGCCGAGGCCGAACGGATCGCCAAGCAGGAATGGCACTGCGCGGAGATGCGCATGACCGTGATCGACGTGCGCCACGAGTTGATCGCCTGGTACGAGCGGCGTGGCTACCGGCGCACCGGCGTGCACAAGCCGTTCCCGTATGGCGATGAGCGTTTCGGCATCCCGCGCCGCGACGACCTGCGTTTCGAGGTCCTCAGCAAGACCCTGTAGCCGGTGGGCGCACCTGTTTGCGACTTCTCCAGCGCCTGAGAAGTCGGCGCGAAGCGCCGGATGATGGTGCGCGGGGCGCGGCAACACAAGCAGTGCCGCGGCAGCCAGCCATCCACCTTGCGCCTCACCCGCCATCGTGCCCCTTCCATAACCGCTTGCAGGTTGGTCGAACTCGGGTTACGCTTCAATTCAATGTACTAGCGCGTTAATACGTTATGAAGCGTCGATCGATAGAAGCGGAGACCCCGGCCGCCCGCGCCGAGGAGAACCTGTGCCGGGCCCTGCTCGCGCTGGACAAGGTGTCCGAAATGCGCGCTTTCCTGCGCGACCTGTGCACGCCGGCCGAGCTCGAGGCACTGAGCGATCGCTGGCGCGTGGTGCCCTACGTGCTCAAGGGCATGCCATATCGCGAGATCCACGATCGCACCGCGGTGAGCATCACGACCATCGGCCGCGTCGCGCGCTTCCTCAGCCAGGGCAATGGCGGTTACCTGGCCGCGCTGGCGCATGCCCAGAGAGCCGCCGGTGGTGCGAAATTCGCGCGCCGCGTCGCCTCTGCGCGGAGTACACGCCCATGAGCAGCCGCGACCGCCTGCGCATCGCCATCCAGAAATCCGGTCGGCTCAGCGATGCGTCCCTCGACCTGCTGGCCCGTTGTGGCCTCAAGTTCCGTCGCAGCCGCGACAAGCTGTTCTGTTTCGGCGAAACCCTGCCCGTCGACCTGCTTCTGGTCCGCGATGACGATGTTCCCGGCATGATCGCCGATGGCGTCTGCGATCTCGGCATCGTCGGCCGCAATGTCCTCGGCGAGCAGATCCTTGGCGCGGGGGCCGCTGGCCAGGCCGCTGCCTTCCGCGAGCTGCGCGCGCTCGGATTCGGCCAGTGCCGCCTGTCCGTGGCCGTACCTGACGAATTCGACTATGCCGAAATCGGCCAGCTGGCCGGGAAGCGGATCGCCACGACCTACCCGAACCTGCTGGCCGACTGGCTGCGCAGGCAATCGATTCAGGCCGCCATCGTGACCCTGTCCGGCTCGGTCGAGATCGCACCCCGCCTCGGCACGGCCGACCTCATCTGCGACCTGGTTTCCAGCGGTGCCACGCTCGCCGCCAACCAGCTGAAGGAGGCCGCCATCGTGCTCGAGTCGGAGGCCGTGCTGGCCGCCGGCGCGGTGCTTCCCGGCGATGCCCGCGGCGAGCTGATCGACATGCTGCTGCGGCGCATCGACGGCGTCATCCAGGTTCGCGTCTCGAAACTCGTGATGTGGCACTCGCCGCGTTCGGCACTCGAGCAGATCACGCGCCTGTTGCCCAATGGCCAGCGCCCGACGGTGACTTCGATCGAGGGGCTCGACAACGAAGTCGCCGTGCAGGCGATCTGCAACGATGCGATCACCTGGCAGCATCTGGAAGACATGAAGCGTGCCGGCGCCCGGCAGATGCTGGTGTTGCCGGTGGAGCAGATGCTCGCATGAAGCGCATTGACTGGGACCGACTCGACCAGGCCGGCAGGATCGCTGCATTGGCCCGGCCCGCATGGCGGAATTCGACGGAGACGCGTGCGGCCGTGGCGCGCACGATCGCCCAGGTGCGTGAGCGTGGCGACACCGCATTGCGCGAGCTGACCCGCCGCTTCGATCGCTGCGAACTGGAATCCCTGCGCGTCGGCGAGGCCGAATTCGCCGCGGCCGAAGAGTCACTGCCGGACGATCTGAAAAAGGCCATTGCAGAGGCGCACGGACGCATCGAGACGTTCCATCGCGCCTGCGCGCCGCAGCCGGTGCGCGTCGAAACCGCACCCGGCGTGGTCTGCGAGCGCATCCTTCGCCCGATCGATCGCGTCGGCCTCTACGTGCCGGCCGGTGGTGCGCCGTTGCCATCGACGGCGCTGATGCTCGGCGTGCCGGCGCAGATCGCCGGCTGTCGCGAGGTGGTGCTGTGCACGCCGCCCCGTGCCGACGGCCGCTGCGACGAAACCGTGCTGTATGCGGCCCGCCTGTGCGGGATCGGCCAGGTGTACAAGCTCGGCGGCGCGCAGGCCATCGCGGCCATGGCGTATGGCAGCGAGTCGGTGCCGCGCTGCGACAAGCTGTTCGGTCCGGGCAACGTATGGGTGACCGAAGCCAAGCTGCAGGTCCCCGCCGATTCGGACGGCGTCGCGGTGGACATGCCGGCCGGGCCTTCCGAGGTCCTCGTCATCGCCGACGCAGAGGCCGATCCACGCCACGTAGCGGCCGACCTGCTGGCCCAGGCCGAGCACGGTCCCGATTCGCAATCCATGCTGATATCGCCGAGCGCGCGCCTGCTCGATGCGGCAAGTGCCTGCATCGATGTCCAGCTATTGAGCCTGCCGCGCGCGGAAACCGCCGCGAAGGCGCTCGGGCACGGTTGCCTGATCCTGGCCGGGTCGTTGCAGCAGGCGGTCGACATCAGCAACGCCTATGCGCCCGAGCACCTGATCATCAACACCGTGGCGGCGCGCTCTTTGCTGCCCGGCATCGCCAACGCGGGCTCCATTTTCCTCGGCGCATGGTCGCCGGAGTCGGTCGGCGACTACTGCAGCGGAACCAACCACGTCCTGCCGACCTATGGTGCGGCGCGTGCCTGGAGCGGGCTTTCCGTGGCAAGCTTCCAGAAGCAGGTGACCGTGCAGGAACTGAGTGCGGACGGATTGCGCGGCATCGGGCCCTGTGCCGTCACCCTGGCTCGCGCAGAGCAGCTTGATGCGCACGCCAGGGCGGTCAGCCTGCGCCTGCAAACCCTGGAGGATGCGGCATGAGCGTGCTCGACCTGGCCCGGCCGGAAATCCTGGCACTGCAGCCCTATGCTTCGGCGCGTAACGAGGCCGGGCATGCGGAAGTCATGCTCAATGCCAACGAGGCACCATGGCCGCCGGCCGGCGTTCAGGAGAAAGCGCGCGGATTGCCGCTCAACCGCTATCCGGATCCGCAACCCCGCGAGTTGCTCGAGCGCTTTGCCGCGCTGTATGCGGTCGACAGCAGCCGGATCCTGATCGGCCGCGGTAGCGACGAGGCCATCGATCTGCTGGTGCGGGCATTCTGCCGCCCCGGCCTCGATGCGGTGGCACTGACGCCGCCGACCTTCGGCATGTATGCGGTCTGCGCCGCCGTGCAGGGTGCGCTGCGCATCGATATCCCCCTGCTCGATGATTTTTCGGTCGATGCGCAGGCCCTGGTCGATCGCCTGCCACGTGCGGCCAGGATCGTTTTCCTGTGCTCGCCGAACAATCCCACCGGCGGCACGACCACGCTCGCGCGGATCGAGCGCATCGCCACGGCCTTGCGCGGACGCGCCCTGCTCATCGTCGACGAGGCCTACGTCGAATTCGCCGATGTCGCCAGCGCGGCGAGCCTGCTCGACCGGCATGAAAACCTCGGCGTGCTGCGCACCCTGTCCAAGGCCTGGGCCCTGGCCGGCGCACGTATCGGCTGCCTGCTGGCCAGCGCCGAGATCGTCTCCCTGCTGCGGCGGATCATGTCGCCTTACCCGCTGCCGACTCCGAGCATCATGGCCGCGCTGGCCGCCCTGACCGCCGAGGGCATGGCCCTGACCAGCCGCCGCATCGCCCTGGTGGTTGCCGAACGGGAACGCATGGCTGCCGCACTGGCCCGGCTTCCCGACGTTGTCCAGGTCCTGCCGTCGAGCGCGAATTTCCTCTGCGTGCGCTTCCAGGACGCCCCGCGCGTCTATCGCGACCTGCAGGCCAGCGGCGTGATCGTGCGTGACGTCGGTCGCTATCCGCGGCTCGCCGGCTGCCTGCGGCTTAGCATTGGCACGCGCGAGGAGAACTCGCGCCTGCTCGAAATCCTGATCCGTCGCGAGGTTTCCGCTTGAGCGCGCGCAGGATCCTCTTCGTCGACCGTGATGGCTGCGTGATCGAGGAACCGGACGATTTCCAGATCGACCGGTTCGAAAAATTCGCCCTGGTGCCGGGTGTCATCGCCGCGCTCTCGCGTTGCGTCGCCGCGGGCTACGAGATCGTCATGGTCAGCAACCAGGACGGCCTCGGCACGCCGGCATTCCCCGAGGCGGACTTCAGCGGGCCGCATGACCTGCTCCTGCGCATCCTCGCCTCGCAGGGCATTCCGCTGCTTGAAGTGCTGATCGACCGCAGCTTCGCGCATGAAGGGGTGGACACGCGCAAGCCGGGCGTGGGCATGGTTCGCCACTACCTGGCCGACGACTCCTGGTCGCGGGCGCAATCGGCGATGGTCGGCGACCGCGAGACCGACATGCAGTTCGCGGCCAATCTGGGCGTGCGCGGATTCCGCGTCGGTGCGGACGGACAGAGCTGGCATGAAATCGCCCATGCCCTGTGTGCGTCGCCGCGCGTGGCCGAAGTGGAGCGCAATACGCGCGAAACGAAAATCTGCGTGCGCGTGGATCTCGATGCCGGCCCGAAGGCCAGCATCGATACCGGGCTCGGTTTCTTCGATCACATGCTCGAGCAGGTCGCCAAGCACGGCAATTTCGAGCTCGGCGTCGTCTGCGAAGGCGACACCGGCGTCGACGAGCACCACACGATCGAGGATTGCGCGCTCGCCATTGGCCTCGCCCTGCGCAAGGCGCTCGGTGACAAGCGCGGCATCGGACGCTACGGATTCACCTTGCCGATGGACGAGACGCTCGCGATGGCGGCGCTCGACCTGTCCGGCCGTCCCTACCTGGTCTTCGATGGCGTCTTCCCGCGTGACCGGGTCGGCGACATGCCGACCGAGCTGGTACCGCATTTCTTCCGTTCGCTGTGCGAATCGCTCGGCGCCAACCTGCACCTGAAGGTGCACGGCGAGAATGCCCACCACATGGTCGAGGCCAGCTTCAAGGTCTTTTCGCGCTGCCTGCGCCAGGCAATCCGCGTGGAAGGCGACGACCTGCCGAGCACCAAGGGCGTCCTGTGACCGCGCCGGACGTGGTCCTGGTCGATGCGGGGGGCACCAATATCGGCTCGGTGCGCTATGCGCTCGAACGCCTCGGCATCGACGCGCAGGCGAGCAACGATGCGCGGCGGATACGGCAGGCCTCGCATGTCATCCTGCCCGGCGTCGGCGCGGCAGGGCCCGGCATGCATCGGCTGCGGTCCGGCGGGCTCGTCGACGTGCTGCGCCAGCTGCAACAGCCCGTACTTGGTGTCTGCCTCGGCATGCAGCTGCTGTTCGAGCACTCCGAGGAAGGCGATACCACCTGCCTCGGCGTCATCCCCGGACGCGTTCGCCGGATTGCCCATGCGCCGGGTCGGCGCGTCCCGCACATGGGTTGGAACCGTCTCGACGCCGTCCGCGAGGATCCCCTGCTGGCGGGCCTGCCGGACAACGCCTATGCGTATTTCGTGCACGGCTATGCCGCTGCGAGCGACGCGCACACGGTGGCCAGCACCGACTACGGAGTACCACTGGCCGCGATCGTGCGCCACCGCAATTTCTGCGGGATGCAGTTTCATCCGGAGCGCTCTGCCGGCGTCGGCGCCACCCTGCTGAGGAATTTTCTCTCGCCATGAAACTTCAGGTCATTCCGGCCCTCGACCTGCGCGACGGTCGCGTCGTACGCCTGCGCCAGGGTGACTATGCGCGCGAAACCGGCTACGCGATCGATGCCGTCGAGCAGGCCCGGCGCTATCGGGATGACGGCGCCTGCAGCCTGCATGTCGTCGACCTCGATGGCGCGCGCGATGGAAGGCTCGACAACCTGCAGACGATCGAAGCCCTTGCCGCGCTGGACCTGCGCATCCAGGCCGGCGGCGGCGTGCGCGGCGAAGCGGACCTGCGCCGTCTGTTCGATGCGGGCGTGGCGCGCGTGGTCGTCGGCAGCCTGGCCGTGCGCGAGCCGGAACGCGTGATCGGCTGGCTCGATGAGTTCGGCGCCGACAGGATCGTGGTCGCGCTCGATACGCGCCACCGCGAGGGGCGCTGGACACTGCCGGTTTCCGGCTGGACCGAGGCGGCCGGCATGTTCCTCGACGATCTCGCGCCACGCTACGAGGGCGCGGGTGCGCGCAGCCTGCTGTGCACCGACATCGATCGCGACGGCATGCTGGCCGGCCCCAACCTCGATCTCTACGCACATCTGTCGCGGATTGCGCCGGCGCTTGGAGTGCAGGCCTCCGGCGGCGTGCGCGACCTCGACGACGTACGCGCCTTGCAGGGCAGGGCGACGGCAGTGATCCTCGGCCGCAGCCTGCTTGAAGGCCGGCTCGACCTCGCCGAGGCGCTGGCATGCTGACCCGGCGCATCATCCCCTGCCTCGACGTGCGCGATGGCAAGGTCGTCAAGGGCGTGCGCTTCCGCGACCATGTCGTGGTCGGCGACATCGTCGATCTCGCCTTGCGCTATCGCGACGAGGGCGCCGATGAACTCGTTTTCTACGACATCACGGCAAGTCCGCAGGGGCGCAGCGTCGATCGGGACTGGGTCGAGCGCGTCGCCCGCGCCATCGATATCCCGTTCTGCGTCGCCGGCGGCATCCGCGATGTCGAATCCGCGCGAGTTGTGCTGTACGCCGGCGCCGACAAGATCTCGATCAATTCACCGGCGCTCGAACGCCCCGGCCTGATCGACGAGCTGGCGACGGCATTCGGCGTGCAATGCGTGGTGGTCGGCATCGACAGCCTGCTCGAAGCCGATGGCGAATGGCGCGTGCGCCAGTACACCGGTGATCCCGAGCGCATGCAGGCCTTGCCGAAACGGACCCTGGACTGGGTCGTCGAGGTCCAGCAGCGCGGTGCCGGCGAAATCGTCCTCAACTGCATGGATGCCGATGGCGTGCGCTCGGGCTACGACCTTGCGCAGCTTCGCGCGGTGCGCGCCTGCTGCGACGTGCCGCTGGTCGCTTCGGGCGGCGCCGGTGCGCGCGAACATTTCCTCGATGTCTTCGTCGGGGCCGATGTCGACGCCGCGCTGGCCGCCAGCGTCTTCCATTCCGGGGCCATCCCGATTCCGGGCCTGAAGGAATTCCTTGCTGCCAACGAAGTGGAGGTTCGGCCATGAACAGCGCAACCGTTGCTGCGCGCATCGACTGGGCGAAGTGCGACGGCCTGGTACCCGCCATCGTGCAGCACTGGCAAAGTGGCGAGGTCCTGATGCTCGGCTACATGACCGCCGAGGCGCTGGCGGCAACCTGCGACAGCGGCAAGGTCACGTTCTTCAGTCGCAGCAGGCAGCGCCTTTGGACCAAGGGCGAGACGTCCGGCAACACCCTGCAGCTGAAGTCCATGCATGTCGATTGCGATGCGGATGCCGTGCTTGTCCGCGCCGAACCGGCCGGGCCGGTCTGCCACACCGGGACACCCACCTGCTTTGCCGACGCCCCGCACCTGCCGCTGGCGTTTCTCCCCGAGCTCGACGCCCTGGTCGGGCAGCGCGCGAGGGACCGGCCCGAAGGGAGCTACACGACGCGCCTGTTTGCCAGCGGCGTGCGCGGAATTGCCCAGAAAGTCGGCGAAGAGGGAGTGGAAACGGCGCTGGCTGCGGTCGTCCAGGGCGACGGGGAGCTGCTCGGCGAAGCCGCGGACCTGGTTTTCCACCTGCTGGTGTTGTTGCGTGCGCGCAACCTGGGGTTGGCGGATGTCGCTGCCGTGCTGGCCCGGCGCCACCGGCAGCCCGCCGTGGCAGGTGGCTGAGCTTGACGGGGGGCAGGGCCAGCCGCAGGGCGGGCCTAACGGAATATTCGCATTTGTGCAAGCGCTCGCGTAAACTCCGCCGCACTGTGTATGCCGGAGTCACAATGCATCGTGACATGGGCACAGCCGATCATTGATCCGACTGTCTGCCGCGTCTCGCTACTTCCTCCTTGCACACCCAGTACCCGCGACGAATCGAAGATTCGCGCACACCATCATGTTCCACTTGTTCAAGGATTTAGTCATGTCTGATCGCGAAAACGGCACTGTCAAATGGTTCAACGACGCCAAGGGCTTCGGTTTCATCACGCGTGAGTCCGGCCCGGACGTATTCGTGCATTTCCGCTCGATCGAAGGCAGCGGTTTCAAGTCGCTTGCCGAAGGTCAGAAAGTCAGCTTCACCGTGACCCAGGGTCCGAAGGGTCCGCAGGCCGAAGCCGTCCGCGCTGACTGATCGGTCGGGACGCATTTCATCCGACCCCGGGCGCACGCGCCCGGGGTTTTTCTTTTTGGTCCTCCAGATGACGAGGTAGCTACATGCAAATCGCCGAACGCAGCGTTGCGTCCTTCCATTACACCCTGACCAACGATGCGGGCGACGTGCTCGACAGTTCCGAAGGTCGCGAGCCCCTTGCCTATCTGCACGGCGTGGGCAACATCGTGCCCGGGCTCGAGCGCGAGATGGCCGGCCACGTGGCCGGTGACAGCTTCAGCGTCGACGTCGCGCCGGAAGACGGCTATGGCAGCTATATCGACGAGCTGGTCCAGGTCGTTCCGCGCAAGTCCTTCGAAGGCGTCGCCGACCTCGCCGTCGGCATGCAGTTCCAGGCGCAGACCGGACAGGGTCCGATCGCCGTGGTCGTCACCGAAATCGAAGGCGACGACGTCACCGTCGACGGCAACCATCCGCTGGCCGGCGAAACCCTGCATTTCGCCGTCGAAATCGTCGACGTGCGCGCGGCCAGCGCCGAGGAATTGCAGCACGGCCATGTGCATGGGGCGGGCGGGCATCATCATTGATTCGGGAATGGGGATGACCAGCCATCCGGCTGTTGAAAACCGGGATTCGGGATTAGGGATTAGGGAATAGGGAATAGGGAATAGGGAATAGGGAATAGGGACAGCAACGGTGCTCGCAACGCGAGTCCGGCGCTCGAACCCCGGGCCGCCTTTCGCCGTTCGCTAGGGTTTTTCCTTCCGCTCGCGCACCGGGATCGGCACGTTGCACAGGTCGATCTTGCCGGCCGGGGTCAGATACCAGTCGTCGCTGCGGTTGCGACGTGACTCGACCAGCTTCGCGAAGGTTGGCGTATCCGTGCGCAGCACTTCGAGATGGCTGCGTTCGGCGTCGGCGACATCGGCGGCGAGGCGGATGGAAGCGATCGGCAGCATCTGTTCGGGTTTTTCGTAGAAACCGGCCGGCCCGGCGCCGCGTGGCAAGGCGGCCAGCAGGTCCATGCCACTGACCACGCGCCCGACCGTTGCGATGTTGCGGTCGAGCTGGCGCGGTGCGTGGCCGATGACCACGTAGAGTTCGGCGCCGCTGCCCGATTCGGCCTCGTTGCCGCGTCCCGCTCCGACCATGCCATAGCAATGCGCCAGCCAGGCCTGGCCGGACTTCGGGTCGCGCGCGGCCGGAAACCCGCCGGAGAACCCGACTTCCGGGGCATAGACATCGCCGTCAGGCAGGCGCGTGAACGGCAGGTCCTTCGAGGAGCGGCTGAACTCCGCCGCCAGGGTCTTCTTCGCCTCGCCGTAGGCTCGCGCCTTGCCGGCATCATCCGCGGCCGGATCGCCCCACTGGGTGACGAAGTTGTCCTGCACGCGCAGCACGGCCAGGCCATCGAAGTATTTCTGCCTGACCAGGGTACGGATGTTGTCCGCGTGCAGCGGTGCGAAGGCCGCAGCCAGTTCGATCACGACACGCCCGCCCGGCAATGTCATGTACAGGGTGTTGGCCGGGTCGAGTGGCCGCCAGTCGCCGGGGCTGGAAGCATCCAGGACCTGTTGCATGGTCGGCTTCGCGGGTGCCGTGTCCGCGGCGCCGGCGCTGCCAGCGAGCAGGCCCCACGCAACCAGGACAGCGCACACCTGCAGAACGCCTGCCCGCGTCGCAGCCGGAGCGCCCGGTGGGTGGTATCCGGCCAAAGCGTGATCGGGATGGTTCGGCATCGCATCGCTCCTGACCGGGGAAGGCGACAAGCCTAGCCGCTCGGCGCGGGTTGCGGGACCATGACTTCCGGCCCATTCACTAGTACTAACTAAACACTATGATCCATTAAACGCTATTACGCGATGAATGGCAGCCGCCGTGACCGAACTCGAAAGCCACCTGAAGAAATTCCAGAAGGAGCTGTCCGCGGGCTCGGTTTCGCTGGTCCTGCTGGCGGTTCTCGCCGGCGCGAGCGAGCCGATGTACGGCTACCAGATTGCCAAGCGCCTCGCCGACGGCGGCGAAGGCGCGCTGGCCGGCAAGCAGAGCGCCCTTTACCCGGTGCTGCGCAATCTCAGTGCCGCTGGTCTGCTCGACAGCGAAGTCGAGCCATCGGTGGCCGGTCCGCCACGTCGCTACTACCGGATCACGGCGCTCGGTCGCGCCGTGCTCGAACAATGGATCGCAACCTGGGCTACGACCCGGGATTTCGTCGACAGCGTGCTTGAACGCAATTCTTCGCAAGGGGCGACATCATGAGCCACCCGATTCCGAAATCGATCCGCGAGTACCTCGACCAGTTGCGCGAAGAATTGCGCGGTGCGGATGCGGCGATGATCCAGGATGCCCTGTACGACGCCGAGGAACATCTGCGCGCGGAAATGGCCGAGCATCCGGAACTCGACGAGGCAGCCATGCTGGCCAGGGTGGCGACAAGCTACGGCGCGCCCGACGAGGTCGCCGAGATCTATCGGGTCAAGGAAGGCGAAGTCGAGCAGGCGCTGCGGCCGCGACGCGCACGACCGCCAGTGGAACGATCCCTGCCTGCCCGCTTCTTCGGCGTGGCCGTGGATCCGCGCGCCTACGCCGCGCTGTTCTACATGGTGCTTGCCCTGGCCACCGGCATCTTCTACTTCGTCTGGGTGGTGACCGGCCTCAGCATGTCCGCCGGGTTCGCGATCCTGATCATCGGCGTTCCGTTCGTCATCCTGTTCTTCGCCACGGTGCGTGCGCTGTCCTTCGTCGAGGGCAAGATCGTCGAGGCCATGCTCGGCGTGCGCATGCCGCGCCGGCCACAGGCCGTGCAAAGAGAAGGATCCATCTGGCAGCGCATCGGCGCGATGTTCACCGATCCGCGCACCTGGAGCACGCTGTTCTACATGCTGCTGATGCTGCCGCTCGGCATCATCTATTTCAGCATCGTCACGATTGGCACGTCGCTGGCCATTGGGTTGATCGTCGGTCCGTTCATCCACCTGTTCAGCAGCTACGGCAATGGCATCGTCATGTGGAATGATGGCTACGTGGTCTGGTCGGCACCACTGTGGCTGCTGCCATTGATGGAAATCGCCGGCGTGTTCCTGCTGTTCAGCATGCTGCACATCGCCCGCGGCATCGGCCACCTGCACGGCCAGCTGGCCAAGCACCTGCTGGTCAAGGCAGGCTAGATTCGCGGCTGCGTATGGCCGGCCCGGCAGGCCGGCGATTGCAGCGTGCCGGTCAGCCGGCAGACCGCTGCGGGCGCGGACGCTGGAATGACAGTGCAAACATGAGCAGGGCGAGCAGCGCGTAGGCCGCGCTGAATTGCAGCACGATCGAGCGCGGCAGTCCGGCGAGGTTCCACGGCAGGTAGATGCCGCCCGATGGCAGCACCGAATGGATCAGTCCGAACACGGTCAGGCCGGCGCCGATCAGCAGGATGCCGGCGGCATGGCGCAGGCGCGCGTCGATCAGGGCGACGACGAAACTGGCCCAGACCATCGAGGTGATGATGAAGCCGTTGCCGAGGACGACGATCGTGGCGATCTCGGAAATGCCGCGGCTGTTTTCGTCGAACAGGGACTGGAAGCGCGCCGGATCGACGATCGAAGGATCGCCGAGCTTGATCGCGAGCAGGCGCGCGATGGCCGGAAAGAAGGCGAAGACCACGGCGGCCGCATAGCGGGTCGGCGTGGCTTCGAAGGCCTGGGTCATGATGCTGATCGCGACGAACACGAGGATCGGCGCCAGCACCGCGAACGGCAAGGTCTCGACGATGTTGGAGAGATAACCGAACACGCCGCCGAGGCCGATGAACGCGCCCGTCAGCAGCACGTAGCCGATGCGCGCGCCCATCGCCTTGTAGGCGGGCTGGCCGATGTACGGCGTGGTCTGCGCGACGCCGCCACAGAGCCCGGCAACCAGGGTGGAGAACGATTCCGCGAGCAGGATGTTGCGGGTCGAATAGTCGTCTCCTGCCGCACGCGCGCTCTCGGTCACGTTGATGCCGCCGACGATCATCAGCAACCCGAACGGCAACAGCAGGGGCAGGTAGGGAACGGTCAGCGGCAGGCCGTCGACGAAACCCGGCGTCGGCCAGGGCAGGGCGAAGCGGAATTGCCATGCGGACGGCGCGTGGTAGCCGCTGCCGAGCAGGTCGAACGCGCCGAGCCCGAAATAGAGCACGGAGCCGACCACGAAGGCGGCGAGTACGCCGGGAACGCCGAACGGCAGGCGACCCTTGCCGACCAGGGCGTAGAGCACGATGCCGAGCCCGGCGAACCCGACCACCGGCACGCGCAGGATCTCGACCAGCGGCAGGAAACCGATCAGCATCAGGGCGATGCCGGCGATCGAGCCGAGCAATCCGGCGCGCGGGACGTTGCGCTGCACCCATGCCCCGAAGAACGACAGGACGACCTTGAGCAGGCCCATGACGACCAGCGAGGCCATGCCGAGCTGCCAGGTCATGGTGGCTGCCGTGTCGCGATCGAAACCCGCCTGCTGGTAACTGGCGAAGGCCGGGCCGAGCACGAGCAGGGCCATGCCGATGCTGGTCGGGGCATCGAGTCCGAGCGGCATCGCCGTGACCGTGTCGCGGCCCTCGCGGCGGGCCAGCGTCACGGCCAGGCGCGCATAGATCAGGTTGCCGACGAGCACGCCGAAGGCCGTGCCCGGGAACATGCGGGTGAAGACGACTTCCGCCGGGAAACCGAAGATGCCGACCAGTGCGGTGGCGATGAACGCGAGGATCGACAGGTTGTCGACAACCAGGCCGAAGAATCCGTTGACATCGCCACCACTCAGCCAGCCCGCGCGCCGCTCAGGAATCATTTGCACTCTCGTGGATGCGATCACCTTCCGGCACGGAGTCGGGAAGGTGATCGTGCCTGCCGGGCCTCGGCAGGGGGTTGATGTCCTCGCTCAATAGCGGGCGGTGAATTCCGCGCCGATGATGCGTGGCTCGTTGATGAAGCCGGTCAGGTTGTTGAAGTCGATGCCGCCGACGATGGCCTTGCGGTCGGTGATGTTGCGCCCGTAGAGCGCCGCTTCGTAGCGGCCGTCATGCCACAGGTAGCCGATGCGCAGGCCGCCTTCGAGCAGCGGCTTGCCGGTGAATTCGGTCGACTCGTAGAGGAAGAAGTTGACCTTGCTGCGATAGGCCCAGTCGGTGAACACGAAGAACTCGCCGTCGCCCATCGGGATGCTGTAGCGCGCCGTGATGTTGCCGATCCAGCGTGGTGCCTGCGGCAGCGGGTTGCCGTCGATGGAAACCAGGCCAGCGACCGGACCGGCCGGATCGAGCACCGTACAGCCGCCGCCGCAGGGTGCGATGTAGAGGTTCGGGTCCTTGATCTCGGTCTTGTTGTAGCTGCCGCCGACGGTGACCAGCAGGCGGTCGGTCAGGTAGGCCTCGAGGTCGAGCTCGAAACCGCGGCCGATCGACTTGTCGGCATTTACCAGCTGGTTGAAGTTGGCGGCGCCGCCGACGGCGGTGAGCTGCTGGTCCTTGACCGTGTAGCTGAACACCGAAAAGCCCAGGCGCGCGCGGCGGTCGAACAGGTCGGCTTTCACGCCGGCCTCCCAGGAGTAGACCTTCTCCGAATCGGCCACCGAGATCGTGTCGCCGAACACGAGGCGTCCCTGGATGCTCGGCGCGCGGAAGCCCTTGGCGAAGCGCGCATACAGGTTGACCTGCTCGTCGACTGCATAGTTGATGCTGGCATCGCCGCTGACGTCGTTGGCGCTCGGATTCGCGGTCAGCGGGCCGATCGGGCCCGCGCCGAACGGGGAGACCGTGCGAAACGCCACGAAATCCTTCTTGTCCTTGGTGTAGCGCAGGCCGCCTTTCAGGGTCCACTGGTCGGTGATGTCGTAGTCGCCGGAGACGAAGAAGGCCCAGGCCTTGTTGTCCTGCTTCTGCTGCGCGTAGCCGTCCTCGACGCTGCCGGCCAGCGTGTTGTAGCTGAAGCTGTCGATGGTGATCTTTTCACGATAGAGATAGATGCCGGATTGCCAGTCGAAGCGGCCCCAGTCGTTGGAGGCGAGGCGGAACTCCTGTGACCACTGGCTGTGGTGGGGCAGGCCATCCGCAGTCTCCGAAGGGAACGGGATCAGGCCCGGTCCGGAGGGCGGTGCGAACACGGCGCCGAATCCGCCATCGATGTCGCCGTGGTTGAGCGACTTCGCCTTTTCGAATCCGGTCACCGAGTACAGGCTCAGGCTGCCAAAGTCCCAATGCAGGCGCGCGCTCGCGCCGTGGGTATCGAGCTCGGAGAAATTGATGCCGTCGATGGCGATCTGGTCGCGCCGGAAATCGTCGACGAAATCGTTGGTGCCGGGCTTGATGATGTTGGCGCGGAACAGGCGTGCGGAGCCATCGAGGCTGCGCGCATGCACGTTGAAGAGCGCATCGAAGTTCTCGCCGGGGTCATAAAGGAATTGCGCGCGGATGGCCGATTCGTCGAATCCCTCGAGTGCGTTCTTCTTGCCGGTAAAGGTATTGTCGACCCAGTCGTCGCGATGCTGGTAGAGACCGGAGATGCGCGCCGACCAGTTCGGGCTCAGCGCACCACCGATGGCGCCCTCGAAGGTTGTATTGCCATAGCTGCCATAGCCGACCTTGGCGTAGCCGCTGGTCACCTGGCTCGGCTTGACCGATTCGAACTTGATCACGCCGGCCGGGGTATTGCGGCCGAAAAGCGTGCCCTGCGGGCCGCGCAGCATTTCGATGCGATCGAGGTCGAAGACCGGGAAGCCCTTGAGCAGCGGGGATTCCTGCACGACTTCGTCGTAGATCAGCGACACCGGCTGCGAGGCATTAAGGTCAAAGTCGGTATTGCCGAGTCCGCGGATGTAGAAGCGAGGAAACGCGCGGCCGTAGGATGATTCGATGTTCAGGCTGGGCAGGCGTGCGGACAGGAAGCGGATGTCGGTGCCGCCCGAGGCGATCACGTCGAGTTTCTCGTCGGAGACCGTGGTGATCGAGATCGGCACGTCCTGCACGCTTTCCTCGCGCCGTTCGGCCGTGACCGTGATGACGTCCAGCACAGCGGAGTCCTTCTTCTTCTGTGCATCATCGCCGCCCTGGGCGGCAGCAAGGGCCGGCAGGCACAGGCTGAGTGCGGCAGCTAGCAATGACACCTTCGGTGCGCAACGAGACATGCTGGACATGAAAACCCCCGGTTTGGCTGGACGGTATGGCTGAAAGCTTCCCCGCGCACGCACGAACCGCCGCCCCACAGTGACGGTTTCGATGCCTGGCGCGCCGCAAAGCCTAGCCTTATTGCGGGCTCGCGAACAGGTGTTGTTGAAAATTGTCGTGGGCGTCGGCGGCGTGCCGGCGCAGGCGGGATGACTGCGGCTGGCGCGCAATCGCCGTGGGTGGACCGCCAGGCTCGGCGCGTGGACTCAGGCAGCCTTGCGTGCCCGCTTGCCCTTCTTCGCAGAACTGTCAGGTTGGGCGTGGTCCGCGATGAAATCGCGCAATTGCGGATAGATCGTTTCGCGCCAGCGCCGACCGCTGAAGATCCCGTAGTGGCCGGCGCCATCGACGAGGAAGTTCTTCTTGCGCGCCTGAGGAATGCCCGAACACAGTTCGTGTGCCGCTTCGGTCTGTCCGCGTCCGGAGATGTCGTCGAGCTCGCCTTCGATCGTGAGCAGGGCGGTATCACGGATATCGGCCGGATTCACGCGCTGGCCGTCGATCTCCCACAGGCCGCGCGGCAACAGGTGCTCCTGGAACACGGTCTTGATCGTATCCAGGTAGAACGCTGCCGGCATGTCGAGGACGGCATTGTATTCGTCGTAGAACTTGCGATGCGCCTCGGCGTCCTCGAGGTCGCCGCGGCGCAGGTCTTCATAGAAGTCCCAGTGCGAACTCATGTGCCGGCTCGGATTCATGGCGACGAATCCGGCATGCTGCAGGAAACCCGGATAGACCCTGCGCCCGGCCCCCGGATAGTTCGACGGCACGCTGTGGATGACGTTGTTCTCGAACCAGGTGATCGGTTGCGTGGTGGCCAGGTCGTTGACCTTGGTCGGGCTGCGCCGCGGATCGATCGGGCCTCCCATCATGGTCATGGTCAGCGGCGTGGCTTCCTTGTTCGACGCCAGCAGCGAAATCGCCGCGAGCACCGGAACGGTCGGCTGGCAGACCGAAATCACGTGCAATCGTTCCGCGCCGATATGGCGGATGAATTCCTGGATGTAGGCCACGTAGTCGTCGAGGCCGAAATCGCCCTGGTCCAGCGGCACCATGCGCGCATCGATCCAGTCCGCCAGGTAGACCTTGTGATCCTGCAGCAGCGAACGCACGGTATCGCGCAGCAGGGTCGAGTGGTGTCCCGACAGCGGCGCGACGACGAGGACGACGGGATCGTTCTTCAGTTCCGCCAAGGTCCCGACATCGTCGCTGAAGCGCTTGAAGCGGATCAGGTTGCAGAACGGCTTGGCTATCGAGACCTTTTCCGAGATCGGCGTGTCGTGGCCGTGGGCGAGGACCGAACTGATGCCGAACTCCGGTTTTTCATAATCCTTGCCGAGGCGGTAGGCGAGTTCATAGCCAGCGGCGAGGCGTTGCACGCCGGGGAAGCGGGACAACCAGTTTTCCTTGCCTGTCAGTAGCTGCGCTGCAGCACCGGACCAGCCCACGAGCGGATTCATCAGCGAGCGATTGAGTTCGTGCAGTTGGTAAAGCATAGAACGGGTCTCGGTTCTTGACGGCTAATCCTCCCATCTTTAGGCCTGAGCGCCATATGTGCAAGTGCACAATCCGCGACCTGCCCGATGGATCGGGTGGCCGTTCAGCATTGGATGGCGGTCACGCCAGGGCTGCCAGGGTCCCGCAAGCTCCTGCCTTGGGCGTTTCCGCAGGATTCGCGCCGCCTTTCGCGGGGCATGCGGCGCTCTGTACCATCAGGCTCGCTTTGCACAGCCGGGCAGCCATGAAAGACAAGACCTATGATCGCGCCTACTTCGATCGCTGGTATCGCGACCCCCGGCATCGCGTCCGGGCAAGCGGGGAAACCCGGCGCAAGGTGGCCATGGTCGTCGCCCTGGCCGAGTATTACCTCGGGCGCCCGATCAGGACGGTGCTCGACATCGGCTGCGGCGAAGGTGTCTGGCGTGCGCCGCTGCTGAAGCTGCGGCCCGGCCTGCACTACCTGGGCCTGGATTCCAGCGAATACGCGGTGGCCCGTTACGGGCAAAGCAGGAACCTGCGCCTGGCGCGCTTCGGAGACCTGGCGGAGCTCCGGTTCGAGCGGCGTTTCGACCTGATCGTGTGCTCGGATCTCCTGCACTACCTGCGCGCGCCAGAGCTGGTGCGGGGCCTGTCCGGATTCGCCGAACTGCTCGAAGGCCTGGCCTTCATCGAACTGTTCACCTCGCGCGATCCGGTCGATGGCGATACCGCGGGATTCCTGTCCCGATCACCGGCCTGGTATCGGCAGCGCTTCGCCCACGCGGGGTTGATGGCCTGCGGCTCGCATTGCTACCTCAGCCCGCTGCTGCAGCGCTCGGTCTCCGAACTCGAGCGGGCCGTCCCGGCGTAACAGGCGACAGGCATTCGTCGGGCTGGCGGGTACTGGCCGAAAGCCGCAATGCGGCGATGGACGGGAAGCCTCATTGCCCGCTCTGGAGCACGAGCAGCGGATCGATGCGCACGTCCAGCCAGTTCATGCCCCAGTGCAGGTGCGGACCGCTGGCACGGCCGCTGGCGCCTACCGCGCCGATCACCTGGCCTTGTTCGACGCGATCGCCGACGCCGACATCGAGGCGCGAGAGGTGGAGGAAATTGCTGCTGAAGCCATGCCCGTGGTCGATCAGCAGGGTGCCGCCGGTCAGGTACAGGCCGGCATCGGCGAAACTGACGATGCCGCTGGCGGGCGCCTTGACCGGCGTGCCCGTGGCTGCGGCGATGTCCATGCCGGAGTGTGCCGCGCCTGCCTGGCCATCATAGATGCGCTGGTTGCCGAAACGTCCGCTGATGCGGCCCTGAACGGGCCAGATGAACGATTCGGTGAAGTCCGTGCGCGCATCGTCGCGATCGCGCGCGGCGGCCACAGCGGCCTGCTCGCGCGCGATGCGCGCGGCGATTTCCGCTGGTGGCCTGACGGTTTTCGGCGGTACGCCGTTGACCCGTTCGACAGGCCAGTCGCGCGCCCGCACTTCGATGACGGACGTCGCCGTGCTGCCGTCAGGCCGCTGTATTTCGATCTCGAGCGGTCCCTTCTCGTCGCGCCCGACGCCGAATCCGACGGTTCCGTAAGGCGTCACGCGCAGGCTGCGCTGCGCGTAACGGACCACGCTGCCCGCCGGCACCTTGCCGATCACCATTGCGCCTTGCGGGACGCTGGGCGGGAACACGATGCGTGCCGTATCCGGCTGCGCCATGGCCATCGGCACCAGGCTGGCCAGGCAGAACAACACGCCCAGGCGCGACGCAGTCAACGATCAATCCTGAGGCGCTGCCCACGCACGCGGTCGTCGAGCCTGCCGTCGTTCCAGGCCAGTTGGCCGTTGCCGAAGGTGGCGGCGATGCTCGAGCGGAACGTGGTGCCCTCGAGGGGAGGGCATGCGCACATGGAGAGGATTTCCTCCTGCACGAGGGCATGCGGCAGGTTCGGGTCCACCGCGACCAGGTCGGCATGGCACCTCTCGCGCAGATAGCCGCGCTGGTGGACGTTGAACAGCGTCGCCGGCGCATGGGTCACCGCTTTGAGGAGGCGTTGCTGCGCGGTCTCGCCATCGAAGACGCGTTCCAGCGCGACCTGCAGGGCGCATTGCACCCGCGCAGGGCCGGCCGCAGGGCTCGTGCGGGCATGTGCCTTTGCCCCGGCCAGGTGCGGCGCGGGGCCGGTGACGAGTACGTCGATCCGGCCCTCGGCCGGTGCGCAGGTTTCGGCGGTGACGCGCTTGCCCTCGATCGGGCCGGGCGAAAACAGGGCGAGTTCGTCGGCGGTTGAAATGTGCAGCACATGCAGTCGGGTGCCGTGCTTGCGTGCCAGGCTGATCGCCAGCTCGGTGGGCTTGAGGCAGGCTTTGCGGGAGCGGATAAGGGGGTGTTGCTGCGCCGGGATATCGTCGCCCCAGCGTGCGCAGGCGCGCTCCCCGTTGGCCACGATCATCGAGGTGACTTCGCAATGCGTGATGATCGGGGTCGGCGCTTCGCGGAAGATAGCATCGGGCGCCGGCGGGTTGTCGACCAGCATGTTGCCGGTTGACGCCCCCATGAAGACCTCGATGCCCGGCGCCGACCTCGGATCGAGGGGGCGGGTGTCACCGGGGTTGTCGTTGGTCGCGCCCGGATGGAAGTCGAAGTTGGCGCGCGACGATAGCCTGGCGCGCTCGTGTTTCGCTTCGGGCGCGTCGCGGTTGATCGCCGGCGGCCCGGTATTCGGCATTTCCATTTCCATGATGCGGGGGATGCCGCCGGCGATGCAGGCGCGCGATTCGGTTTCGCTAGTGCTCTCGTGCACGAGCCCCGGTTCGAGGAAATGGATCTGGCCGTCGATCATGCCCGGGAACTGCCAGCTTCCGGCGGCGTCGAAGATCCGCTCGTTGGCCTGCGCCGGCATCTGCGCATCGATGCGTTCGATGCGGCCGTTGCGCACTCACACATCGGCATCGAAGCGACGACCTTCGCTGAAGACATGCGCATTGGCAATCAGCCAGTCATTCATGGGGTTGTCCCGGGTCGGGTCTCTCGCGAAGGAAGGGCCGCCAGCTGAATTCGGCGGGCACCGGATCGATGCCACCTTCGCACAGTGGCTGGCAGCGCAACAGCCGGTTCACGGCCAGCCAGCTGCCGCGTGCGCTGCCAAAACGGGCAACCGCAACGCGCGCATAGTCCGAGCAGCTGGGGTGAAAACGGCAGCGTGCACCCAGCATGGGACTGACGAAGCGTTTGTAAAATGCCAACAGTGAGAGGATAAGACGGGACACGATGATGATAGTGTGGGTCGCACTCAGGCTCCGGCCAAAGCGCTGCAGACAGCGGTTGCCGGGGGCGGGCACTTAGGCTATAACACGCCGCCGCCGAGTCACAAGGTAAGGACGGAAATGGCGAAAACCAAACAGAAACCGAAAGCCAGCGCCAAGTCGACCAAGGTCGTCGCCCGCGCCAAGGCTGCGGTCAAGCCCAAGGCGAAGCCTGACGTGAAAGCAGCCAAGTCCAGACCCGCGTCCGCGGCCAGGAGCAAGCCGGTTGCGGCAAAGGCGAAGCCAGCGAAAGCCCGCTCCGCGCCTGCCGCAAAGAAGCCGGCGGCATCAGCCAGGAAGGCCGCGCCCGCCGCAAAGCCCAAGGCTGCTGCGAAAGTCGCGAGGCCCGCAGGCAAGGCGGCCAAGGCGACCAAGGCCGCAATGCCCGCGAAAAAGGCAGTGGCCAAGCGCGCCGCTCCGGCGCCCGTGCCGGCCCGGAAACAAGCCAGCAAGGCGAGCAAGCCTTCTCCCAATTCATCCAGGACCACCAAGTCATCCGTGATCGATACAACCCCCGCTGCACCGAAATCGTCGAAGGCAACTGCAAAACTCAAGGCAATCGCCGTTCCCTCCACAAAGGACAAGGGCGTTACCATGCAGGACGGCCGCTACGCGCTGCCGCAGAATGCAAAAGTCGAACTTCCCGCCGGCTACCGGCCGTCGGCGAAAGAGGAATACATGAATCCGCGGCACCTCGAGTACTTCCGCCGCAAGCTCCAGCGCTGGCGCGAAGACCTCGTTGAGGAGTCCAAGCAGACCATCGAGAACCTTCGCGACGAAGTGCGTGACGTCGGCGATGAGGCCGAGCGGGCAACCCGCGAAACCGAGAATTCGCTCGAACTGCGCACGCGCGACCGCTACCGCAAGCTGATCTCGAAGATCGACAAGGCGCTCAAGCGGATCGAGGAAGGTCGCTACGGCTTCTGCGAGGAAACCGACGAGGACATCGGCCTCGAACGCCTCGACGCGCGCCCCATCGCCACACTTTGCCTCGACGCGCAGGAGCGCTGGGAGCATCGCCAGAAGCAGATGGGCGATTGAGGTGCCGGGAGTAGGGAATAGGGAATGGAGAATCGGTAGAGCTACTCCCCGCTGTGATGCGGCGTCCACCAGCTCAATCCCGTTGTATCGGCAAAATGGCCCAGAAGCGGGGAGCCGCTTTTTCCATTCCCCATTCGCCATTCTCGATTCCCGGCCTTTCAGCCATCCCCCATTCCCCATTCCCCATTCCCGTCCTCAATGAGCGACCGCAAGTACTTCGGTACCGATGGCATCCGTGGCCATGTCGGGCAGTGGCCGATCACGGCGGAGTTCATGCTCAAGCTCGGTCGTGCCATGGGCGCGGTGCTCGCCCGCGAGGGTGAGCGGCCGATCGTCCTGATCGGCAAGGACACCCGCATTTCGGGCTACATGTTCGAGTCCGCGCTCGAGGCCGGACTGCTCGCGGCAGGCGCGGAAGTGCGTCTGCTCGGGCCGATGCCGACCCCCGGCGTCGCCTACCTGACGCGCTCGATGCGCGCCGACGCGGGCATCGTCATCAGTGCCTCGCACAATCCGCACCATGACAACGGCATCAAGTTCTTCTCGGCGACCGGCGAGAAGCTCGACGACGACGTCGAGCTGGCGATCGAAGCCGAGCTCAGCCTGCCGTTTTCCACCGTTGCCTCCGAAGCGATCGGCAAGGCCATGCGCATCGAGGACGCCTCGGCCCGATACCTCGAATTCTGCAAATCCACCGTTTCCCGATCCTTCCACCTGCATGGCGTGCACGTGGTGGTCGACTGCGCGCACGGCGCGACCTACCAGATCGCGCCAAAGATGTTCAGCGAGCTCGGCGCGACCGTCACGGCCATCGGCAATCGTCCCGATGGACTCAACATCAACCGCGAATGCGGCTCCACCAGTCCGTCCGCGTTGAGCCGCACCGTAGTCGAGACCGGCGCGGATATCGGCATCGCCTTCGATGGCGACGGCGACCGGCTGCAAATGGTCGATGCCTCCGGTCGGGTCATCGACGGCGACGAACTGCTGTATATCCTCGCCGTCGACTGGCATGAACAGGGCCGCCTGCGTGGGCCCGTGGTCGGGACCCTGATGAGCAATTTCGGGCTCGAGCAGGCGATGGCGGCACTCGGCGTCCCGTTCCAGCGCACCAGGGTCGGCGACCGTTACGTCATGCAGGCGCTGCGCGAGCAGTCCGGCGTGCTCGGTGGCGAAACCTCCGGCCATATCCTCTGTCTCGACCGCGTTTCCACCGGCGACGCAATCGTCAGTGCCTTGCAGGTGCTCGAGGCGCTGGCGCGCAGTGGCCGCAGCCTGGCCGATTCCGCCAGCGGCATGCGCAAGGTGCCGCAAACGACGGTCAATATCCGCGCCGGCGGAGGCGCCGCCCTCGTCGCCGATGCCGGAGTGCAGCGCGTGCTGGCCGGCGTGCAGGCGCAACTGGCCGGCAAGGGCCGCGTCGTGCTGCGTCCGTCCGGTACCGAGCCGCTTGTCCGGGTGACCGTCGAGGCCCTTGATGCGGAAGTCGTTTCCCGGCTGGTCGACGAACTGGCCGCTGCGGTGCGCGAGGCCCAGGCGCGCGTTTCCTGAGCGCCTGTGAAAGAATCCCGGTTTCGAGCCGCATGGCATCCGCACCTGACGATGCCGGGGCCGGCGGCACCCACTGGACTCCGGAGCTGGACCCGCAAATGAAACACGTTCCCACCCTGGACATCCGGCGATTCGACAGCGACCGCGAGGCTTTCGTGGCCGAACTCGGCGCCGCCTACCGGGAATTCGGATTCTGCTGCATCAGCGGCCATGGCATCCCGAGGGCCGACATCGATGCCGCCTACGATGTCTTCCAGCGCTTCTTCGCGTTGCCGGCCGAGGTCAAGCAGAAGTACCACCAGCCCGGCACCGGCGGTGCGCGCGGCTACACCCCGTTCGGCATCGAAACCGCCAAGGACTCGCGCCATCCGGACCTCAAGGAGTTCTGGCATATCGGTCGCGAGATCCCGCGCGATTCGAAATATGCCGCGCAGATGCCGGCGAATGTCTGGCCGGATGAAATCGGCGGATTCCGCGAATACGGCTACGGGCTCTACGAGGCCCTCGACGCCCTCGGCACCCGCGTTCTGCGCGCGCTGGCATTGCATATCGGCCTGCCTGTGGACTTTTTCGAGGACAAGACCCGGTTCGGCAACTCGATCCTGCGTCCGATCCACTATCCGCCGATCACCGACGATGAAATTCCGAATGTGCGCGCGGGCGCCCATGAGGACATCAATTTCATCACCCTGCTGGTCGGCGCGAGCGCCGAGGGCCTCGAGGTCCTGACCCGCGAAGGCCAGTGGCTGCCGATCACGACGAAGGGCGATGCGATCGTCGTCAACATCGGCGACATGCTGCAGCGGCTGACCAATCACGTCTATCCGTCGACGACCCACCGGGTCATCAATCCGCAGAACGAGAACGCGCGCAAGCCGCGCTATTCGGTTCCGTTCTTCCTGCATCCGAATCCCGACGTGCTGCTCGACGTGCTGCCTTCGTGCATCACGCCAGACAATCCGAGCCGCTACCCGACGCCGATCACCTCGCACGAATACCTGCTCCAGCGGCTGCGCGAGATCAAGCTCATCTGAGCAGGCCGGCGCGTGCAGCCGGCGCGCAGCGCATGCCCGCCGCGCCAGACGGGATCGTTGCGCGTGCCTGCAATCGTATTGGACGAGCCTCGCGGCTGCCCTGTCATCCGCGCCTCTTGCGGGAATCCGCCTGTCGGCGACTTCAACCTCGATCTGCGCAGGCTTGTTCGGCGGCATCGGCTTGCGCGTGCTCAATGCGCTGCAGCTCCTGACTAC
Source organism: Dokdonella sp. (assembly GCA_036734345.1). GTDB lineage: Bacteria > Pseudomonadota > Gammaproteobacteria > Xanthomonadales > Rhodanobacteraceae > Dokdonella. The sequence continues at coordinate 29,134 of DAIMYT010000019.1, forward strand.
CCTGGGCTGGACCGCCGTGCTGGTCTGTCTGGCATTCCTCTTTCCGGAAGCAGCACGCAGCCGTGATGGCGGCGTCGGACCCTTCAAGGGCGGCGTTTCCAGGCTCGCCAGAGAGACCGGCATCCCGATTCTTCCGATCGCCATGGACGGCAGCGGCGATGGCCCGCCATCGGCCGGCTCCAGGGGCCGGCGCGGACGCATCCGCTTGCGCGCCGGCACGCTGATTGCGACGGCCGGCCTGGCCCTGTCCGACCGGCAAGGCCAGGCGGCGCGCGGTCGCGAGGCGATCATCGCCCGCCAGCGCGGGCCGCGGATGGCGCTCTAGCCCGGCGCCTTCCTGCGAAACCGTCGCGACTGGCGTCCGATCAGGTGCAGGGCGAGACGATCGGGCATCAGCTTGAGCATCGACTTGATCAGGCGGTTAACGCGGCCGTTGACATGCACCGCCTCGCCGCGCTCGACCGCATCGAGGCCCTGGCGCACGACCGTTTCGGCATCCATCCACATCCACCCGGGCAGTTTCGACATCATCGCGCGCGATCCGGTGACGTCGTGGAATTCCGAGTAGGTGAACCCCGGGCAAAGCGCGCAGGTGTTGACGCCGTCATGGCGGTATTCGAGATGCAGTGCCTGGGACAGCTTGATCAGGTAGGACTTGGCCCCGGCGTACAGGGTCTGTCCGGCCGATCCGGGAATATGGCCGGCCAGCGACGCGACGTTGATGATGCGGCCGCGGCCGCGTTCGATCATGCCCGGCAGCAGGCGATGGCAGAGTTCGGACGGGGCGGTCATCAGCACCTGGATGAAGTCGGCCTGGACCGCCCAGGGCTGGCTCAGGAAGTAGCCGGTGACGCCGTAACCGGCATTGTTGACCAGGGTCTCGATGAGTATCCCGCTGGCGGCCAGCTGTTCGCAGAGCGCGCGCGGGGCATCCTTTTCGGCGAGGTCGCAGGGCATGACCTCGACGCGGACGCCGTGCGCCTGGCGCAAGGTTTGCGCAAGCGCGTGCAGGCGTTCGGCCCGTCGGGCGGTCAGCACGAGGTTGCTGCCGCGCGCGGCCAGCTCGCGCGCGAATGCGGCGCCAATGCCGGACGATGCGCCGGTGATCAGGGCGTAGCCGCTGCCAGGGTCCATGGATTCGCCTGTCGTGATGGGGAGTACCCCCCAAGCATAACCGCGCACTGGCCGTGCACCGCGGGAATCCCGCACCCGCACCGACGCAGCCCGCGAAACGGCGGCGGGAAAAGTCGCAGGGGCGGGCGGCGCGCAGCAGTTGCGCGGCCACGGGCAGGTGCGAAGGTCGCCGCGGAGGGCGCTTTCCGCCGCCCCGGCAAGGCCGGGTGGGTTTGCGGTGGCGCCAGCGGGCCGCTATCCTGCGCGACCCATCGCAGGCAGGGTCGATCAATGCGCCGCAAACTGGTCGCCGGAAACTGGAAGATGCACGGCACGCGCGAATCGTCGGCAAGACTGGTCGGCGACGTCGCCGCGTCGCTGCCGAAGGGCGCCGATGTGGCGGTCATTCCTCCGTTTCCCTACCTTGCCGAACTGGTCGCGCGCGGCGCGGGTACGCCGCTGGCGTTCGGCGCGCAGGACCTCAGCGAGCATGCCCAGGGTGCCTTTACCGGCGAGGTGGCGGGATCGATGCTCAGGGAGATCGGCTGCCACTTCGTGCTGGTCGGCCATTCCGAACGGCGCCAGATGCACGCGGAAACCGACCCGGTCGTGGCGCGCAAGTTCGTGGCGGCCCAGGCCGCCGGCCTGGTCCCGATCCTCTGCGTCGGCGAGTTGCTGGAACACCGCGAGGCCGGCGGAACGGAGGCAATCATCGCTGCGCAGCTCGAGGCAGTGCTCGACCTGGCCGGCATCGCCGCCTTCGAAAACGCCGTGGTGGCCTACGAACCGGTCTGGGCCATCGGCACCGGCAAGACCGCCAGCCCCGGGCAGGCGCAGGACGTTCATGCTTTCATGCGTGACAAATTCGCAAGGCAGGATGCTAGAATAGCGAGCTCGCTGCGTCTCCTTTACGGGGGCAGCGTAAAGGCCGCCAATGCTGCCGAACTGTTTGCCGAGTCCGATATCGATGGCGGACTGATCGGCGGCGCTTCGCTGGTGGCGGCCGATTTTCTTGCGATATGCAACGCGGCAGCGTCTGCCGCGCACCAGGATTCCTGATTCACATGTTCACGATCATTGCCCAAGTTTTCTATGTGCTGATTGCCGTTGCGATGATCGCGCTGATCCTCATGCAGCGCGGTGCCGGTGCCGACGCAGGTTCCGGATTCGGCGGTGGCGCTTCCTCGACCGTTTTCGGTGCGCGTGGCTCGGCAAACTTCCTGTCGCGCAGCACGGCGGTCCTCGCTGGTTTGTTCTTCCTGCTCAGCCTCGGCATGGGCATGTATCACAGTCGTCCCTCCGTCGTTGCCGGAACCTCGGACGACCTTGGCGTGATGGCGGGCGTTGCCCCGACAGCTCCGGCACCGGCAAACGGTGATGTGCCGGCGGCGTCGACGGCTGCTCCCGCATCATCGGATGTTCCAGCGCCAGTGCCTGCGCAAGCAACGGGCGACAAGCCGGCTCCCGAGCCGGTCAAGCCCGAAGCCGCGCAGCCGGATAAAGCGAGGAAGGACGGAGCTTGATAGCGTTGCCCAGGTGGCGGAATTGGTAGACGCACTACCTTGAGGTGGTAGCGGCGAAAGCTGTGGGGGTTCGAGTCCCCCCTTGGGCACCAACATCTTGAACAACCGTCGTTGCCGCACACTGTGGCAACCGCTGATGCGCCACGCGGCGCGGAGGTGCAAGTGTTAGTTGAGTATTTCCCGGTCCTGCTGTTCCTTGTGGTGGCCACCGGCATCGGCATTGCATTGCTGATCCTCGGCAACCTGCTCGGACCCAAGAAGCCCGCAGCGGAGAAACTGGCTCCGTACGAATGCGGCTTCGAGGCGTTCGAGGACGCGCGCATGAAATTCGACGTGCGCTACTACCTGATCGCCATCCTTTTCATCATCTTCGATCTCGAAATCGCCTTCGTCATTCCGTGGGCGATCGTGTTTGACGAGCTCGGCGCCTTCGGGCTCGCCGAAATGGGCATGTTCATCGGCCTGCTCGTCCTCGGCTTCGTCTACGTATGGAAGAAGGGAGCCCTCGAATGGGAATGAGCGACTCGATCGCACGGGTCATGCACAACCCGACGCCGGCCGGCCCGGTCGACGACATCCTGCGCCCCGGCGACGACAACCCGCTGCTCGAGCGCGGTTTCGTCACCGCACGCATGGACGAACTGGTCAACTGGGCACGCACCGGCTCGATGTGGCCGATGACCTTCGGGCTGGCGTGCTGCGCGGTCGAGATGATGCACGCCGGCGCGGCGCGCCTGGATCTCGATCGCAATGGCGTCATCTTCCGCCCCTCGCCGCGACAGTCCGACGTGATGATCGTGGCCGGTACCCTGGTCAACAAGATGGCCCCGGCGTTGCGCAAGGTCTACGACCAGATGCCCGAGCCGAAATGGGTCATCTCGATGGGTTCCTGCGCGAACGGCGGCGGTTACTATCACTATTCCTATGCGGTCGTTCGCGGCTGCGACCGGATCGTCCCGGTCGACGTCTACGTTCCGGGCTGCCCACCGACGGCCGAAGCGCTGATCCACGGCATTCTGCAACTGCAGAAGAAGATCCGCCGCACCAACACGATCGCGCGCTGAGGACGAGCCATGAGCGAACCCGCATCCCTGGCACGCCGCCTCGAAGTCCAGCTTGGCCCGAAAGTGGCCAGTTGCGTCGAAACGCTGGGCGAGACCACGATCGAAGTGCTGCCGGAAAACTGGCTGGACGTGGCCACCCTGCTGCGCGACGACCCGGCCTGGCAGTTCGACCAGTGCATCGATGTCTGCGGTGTCGATTACCTGAGCTACGGCCAGACCGAATGGGACACGACCGACGTCTCCTCCGAGGGTTTTTCGCGCGGCGTGGAAGGCAAGGGCGCCGGTCGCTTCAACTGGGCCGAGCGGCCGCGCAACACCGATATCCCGCGGCGTTTCGCCGTGGTCGCGCACCTGCTTTCTGTTACCCATAACCAGCGCCTGCGCATGCGCGCCTTCTGCGTCGACGACGATGTTCCTTCGATGCCATCGCTGGTCGACATCTGGCCTGCCGTGAACTGGTTCGAGCGCGAGGCATTCGACCTGTTCGGCATCGTCTTCGAAGGGCATCCCGACCTGCGCCGCATCCTCACCGACTATGGATTTGTCGGCCATGCCTTCCGCAAGGACTTCCCGCTGATCGGCAACGTCGAGGTCCGCTACGATCCCGACAAGAAGCGCGTGGTCTACGAACCGGTTTCGATCGAGCCGCGCGTTCTCGTGCCGCGCACGATCCGCGACGATTCGCGTTACGAGCAGGCCAATGCCGAGCGCGAGGCGGGGAACAAGTAATGGAAGAAATCCGCAACTACACCATGAACTTCGGCCCGCAGCATCCGGCCGCGCATGGCGTGCTGCGCCTGGTGCTGGAAATGGATGGCGAAACGGTCGTGCGTGCCGATCCGCACATCGGCCTGCTCCATCGCGGCACCGAGAAGCTGGTCGAATCCAAGCCGTACAACCAGTCGATCGGCTACATGGATCGCCTCGACTACGTCTCGATGATGTGCAACGAGCACGCCTACGTGCGGGCCATCGAGAACCTGCTGCAGATCGAGATTCCCGAGCGCGCGCAGTGGATCCGCACGATGTTCGACGAGATCACGCGCATCCTCAATCACCTGATGTGGATCGGTTCGAACGCGCTCGATCTCGGCGCGATGGCCGTCTTCCTCTATGCGTTCCGCGAGCGCGAGGAACTGATGGACTGCTACGAGGCGGTTTCCGGCGCGCGCATGCACGCGACCTACTACCGGCCCGGTGGCGTCTACCGCGATCTCCCGGCGCAAATGCCGAAATACAAGGAATCGCGCTGGCACAAGGGCAACGACCTCAAGCGCTTCAACCAGTGGCGCGAAGGCTCGATGCTCGACTACCTCGAGGCCTTTTGCGCGGATTTCCCGTCCAAGGTCGACGAGTACGAGGAACTGCTCACCGGCAACCGCATCTGGAAGCAGCGCACCGTCGACATCGGCGTGGTTCCACCGGACCTGGCGCGGGCCTGGGGCATGACCGGCCCGATGCTGCGCGGTTCCGGGATTGCCTGGGACCTGCGCAAGAAGCAGCCCTACGCAAAGTATGCCGAAGTCGATTTCGACATCCCGGTCGGCGTCAACGGCGACTGCTACGATCGCTACCTCGTTCGCGTCGAGGAAATGCGCCAGTCCAACCGGATCATCCAGCAGTGCGTCGCCTGGCTGAAGGCCAACCCCGGGCCGGTGATCGTGCAGAACTACAAGGTCGCACCGCCGAAGCGCGAAGAGATGAAGGACGACATGGAAGCCCTCATCCATCACTTCAAGCTGTTCACCGAGGGCTACTGCGTGCCGGCAGGCGAGACCTACGCGGCCGTCGAGGCGCCCAAGGGCGAATTCGGCTGCTACCTGATTTCCGATGGCGCCAACAAGCCGTTCCGCTGCAAGCTGCGCGCGCCGGGTTTTGCCCATCTGTCGTCCATGGACACGGTCGTGCGCGGCCACATGCTGGCCGACGTCGTCGCCATGATCGGCACCTACGATGTGGTGTTCGGGGAGATAGATCGGTGAGCGGGGGAGTAGGGAATAGAGAATGGGGAATGGTAAGAGCAGTTCGCCTCGGCTTTGGAATTCTGCGCTTGCACCAGAACGTAGCGGGCGGTGTTGCGCAACGCACCGGAAAGCTGCTCTACCTATTCCCCATTCCCTATTCCCCATTCCCGGCCGTTAGACGATTCCCCATTCCCCATTCCCGATTCCCGGTACTTAACCCATGAAACCCACCGGCACCTACAACCAGATCAAGGACGTCGATCCGCAGGTCGTGCTGACGGCGCACACGCGCGAGCATATCGATGCCTGGGTGGCCAAGTTTCCGCCGGACCGCAAGCGTTCCGCGCTGATCCAGGCGTTGTTCGTGACCCAGGAGCAGAACGGCGGCTTCCTGACCGACGAACTGATCGTCGGCGTAGCCCGCTATCTCGACCTGCCGCAGGTCTGGGCGTTCGAGGTGGCCAGCTTCTACTCGATGTTCGAGACCAGTCCGGTCGGCCGCAACAACGTGGCGATCTGCACGAACATCTCGTGCTGGCTCAATGGCGCCGAGGAAATCGTGCGACATTGCGAAAAGAAGCTCGGCACGAAGCTCGGCGAAAGCAGCGCCGATGGCCGCATCTACCTCAAGCGCGAAGAGGAATGCCTGGCTGCCTGTTGCGGCGCGCCGATGATGGTGGTCAATGGCCACTATCACGAAAACCTCGATACCGAAAAGGTCGACAAGATCCTCGATGCACTGAAATAGACATTGACCCGTAGGAAGCGGCTTCAGCCGCGATGCTCCTGCTCCTGATGCAGAGAGTCGCGCGACCGGATCCGGTTCCAGACCAAGAGACGAAGAGACCGTAATGGCATTCGGACCCGCACCAAAAGATCACCAGGTCGTCTACACCACGCTGCATTTCGAGCAGCCGTGGACGCTGGAAAATTACCTCAAGGTCGACGGCTACCAGGCGTGGAAGAAGATCCTCGCCGAGAAGCCCGACCCGGCCACGATCATCGACGAGCTGAAGAACAGCGCGTTGCGTGGCCGCGGCGGTGCAGGGTTCCCGACCGGCCTGAAATGGTCGTTCATGCCGCGCAATGCGCCAGGCCAGAAGTACATCCTGTGCAACTCGGACGAATCCGAGCCGGGTACCTGCAAGGATCGCGACATCCTGCGTTTCAATCCGCATGCCGTGGTCGAGGGCATGGCGATCGCCTGCTACGCGACCGGTTCGACGGTTGCCTACAACTACCTTCGCGGCGAGTTCCACCACGAGCCGTTCGAGCATTTCGAGCTTGCCCTGAAGGCGGCTTACGAAGCCGGCCTGCTCGGCAAGGACATCGGCGGCTCGGGTATCGATGTCGATATCCACACCGCGCTCGGCGCCGGTGCCTACATCTGCGGCGAAGAGACGGCGATGATGGAGTCACTCGAAGGCAAGAAGGGCCAGCCGCGCTTCAAGCCGCCGTTCCCGGCCAATTTCGGCCTGTATGGCAAGCCGACCACGATCAACAACACCGAAACCTACGCCTCCGTGCCGGCGATCCTGCGCAAGGGCGCCAGCTGGTTCCTTGATATCGGCAAGCCGAACAATGGCGGGCCGAAGGTCTTCTCTGTTTCCGGCCACGTCGCCCGACCGGGCAACTACGAGATCCCGCTCGGCACGCCGTTCGCGGAGCTGCTCGAGATGGCCGGTGGCATGCGCAATGGCGCGAAGCTGAAGGCCGTGATTCCCGGCGGTTCGTCGATGCCGGTGCTGCCGGGCGAGACGATGATGGGCATCACCATGGACTACGATGCCATCCAGAAGGCCGGCTCGGGACTCGGATCGGGCGCCGTCATCGTCATGGACGAATCGACCTGCATGGTGCGCGCCTGCCAGCGCATCGCGCGCTTCTATTTCGCCGAGTCCTGCGGCCAGTGCACGCCGTGCCGCGAAGGCACCGGCTGGATGTACCGCATGCTCACACGCATCGTCGAGGGCAAGGCCCAGCTCGGCGACCTCGACACGCTGAAAGCCGCGGCCGGACAGATCGAAGGCCATACCATCTGCGCCTTCGGCGAAGCCGCTGCCTGGCCGGTGCAGGGTTTCCTGCGCCACTACTGGCACGAGTTCGAGTATTTCATTACTCACGGGCGATCGATGGTCGAAGCTTCGATGGAGGCTGCAGCATGATTTCGTTCGCGCTGCTCACGACATGGGAATGGGGAATGGAGAATGGGGAGTGGGCAGAGCGGCTCCCCGTGCTTTTACCATTCTCTATTCCCCATTCCCCATTCCCGGCTCCGACAGGAGCCAACCCATGAGCGCCCAGCCCGTGAATCCCGCGGTACCGCCCGATCACGTCAGCATCGAGATCGACGGCAAGCAGACGTTTGCACCGAAGGGTTCGATGATCATCCAGGCGGCCGATCGCCTGGGTATCGCCATCCCGCGCTTCTGCTACCACGAAAAGCTCGCGATCGCCGCCAATTGCCGCATGTGCATGGTCGAGGTCGAGATGGGCGGGCGGCCGATGCCCAAGCCGCAGCCGTCCTGCGCGACGCCGGTCGCGGATGGCATGAAGATCCTCACCCAGTCGCAGCGCGCGCTGTCCGCGCAGCGCAACGTGATGGAGTTCCTGCTGATCAACCATCCGCTGGACTGCCCGATCTGCGACCAGGGCGGCGAGTGCGAACTGCAGGACCTGTCCATGGGTTATGGCCGTTCGGTCAGCCGCTTCGTCGAGCGCAAGCGCACCATCCCCGATGAGAACCTCGGCCCGCTCGTGGCGACCGAGATGACGCGCTGCATCCAGTGCACGCGCTGCGTGCGCGTCATGGCCGAAGTGGCCGGTACCTATGAGCTCGGCGGCATGGAGCGCGGCGAGCGCCTGCAGATCGGCACCTACGTCGGCAAGCCGCTGATGAGCGAGCTGTCCGGCAACGTCATCGACGTCTGCCCGGTCGGCGCGCTGACCAACAAGCCGTTCCGCTTCAAGGCGCGCGCCTGGGAGCTTATCGCGCGCGAATCGATCGGTTACCACGATGCGCTGGGTTCCAACCTGTGGCTGCATACGCGTCGCGGCGAAGTGCTGCGCAGCGTGCCGCGCGACAACGAGGCGATCAACGAATGCTGGTTGTCCGATCGCGACCGCTACAGCCATGAAGGCTTGTACGCGCCGGACCGGGCGACCATGCCGATGATCCGCAAGAACGGCGAGCTGGTCGAGACGACCTGGACGGAGGCGCTCGCGTTTGTCGCAGATCACCTGCGCAATGCTGCCGGCGATGTCGGCGCACTGGTCGCGCCAATGGCCTCCAATGAGGAAGGGCACCTGCTCGCACAACTGATTCGCGGACTCGGCAGCGACGCCATCGATCATCGCCTGCGCCAGACCGATTTTTCCGACGCGCCGCGCGCCGAGGCCTTCGAGACGCCATTCGCCGATCTCGAAAAGGCCAATGCAATCCTCCTGATCGGCTGCAATCCGCGTCACGAGATTCCCTTGCTCAACCATCGCCTGCGCAAGGCCGCGAAGGCCGGCGCCAAGGTCTTCGTGATCAATCCGCTCGGCGTCGAGTTCAATTTCGACCTGGCCGGCGAGCAGGTCGTGACGCCGGGCGCCATGCTCGATCGCACCCTAGGCCTGGCCCGGGCGGCCAACGATGCCGGCAAGCTGCCGGCCTCCTCGACGCTGGCGAACGAGCTGGGCAAGGTCGAGGCGAGCGACTCGCTGCGCGACTGGATCCGGGAACTCGGCGGCTCCAGCGCCTCGGTCGTGATCCTCGGCGAGTCCGCGGTGCAGCATCCCGAGGCCGCCTGGCTGCGTGCGGCGGCGAAGTTCGTCGCACGTGCCACCGCTTCGGGTTACAACGAGATTCCGTCGGGCGCCAATGCGATCGGCCTCGCCAATGCCGGCGCGGTGCCGCGCAAGGACGGCCGCGACGTCGCCGCGATGCTCGCCAGTCCGCCGAAGAACCTGGTCGTCTACCACGCTGGATCGGCCGATTTCGCCACGCCCGCCGCCTTCGACAAGGCGCGCGAGGGCGCCGGCTTCTACGTCTACATCGGCGCGTATGCGTGCGATGGCGTGCGCAGCAAGGCGCACGCGGTCCTGCCGATCGGACTGCCGCCCGAGATCGATGGCAGCTACACCAATCTCGATGGCGTCACCCAAGTCGTCGCCGCGGCGGCGAAATTGCCGGGTGAGGCGCGGCCAGGCTGGAAGGTGTTGCGTGCGCTGGGCTCCTCGCTCGCGCTCGATGGTTTCGCCTTCACCGAAATCGCCGAGGTCCGCGCACAGATGGCCGGCGCGCAGGCAACCGCAGAATCCGGTGGCCCCGGCGCCCGCAAGCAGACCGCCGTATCGCCGTACTCGTTCGAGCGCATCGCCACCACGGCGATCTATCGTGGCGACGCGGTGTTGCGTCGTTCACCCGCGCTCAATGCCCATCCGCTGACGCGCGGCGCGCTGGTCTCGCTGAATCCGGCTGATGCCGCCAAGCTCGGGCTTGCCGATGGCGACAAGGCGCGTGTCGAGAAGACCGATCTCGTGGTGGACCTCGATGCGGCGGTTCCGGTCGGTGCTGCCTGGATCGAATCGGGCTACGCCGGTACCGCAAGCTTGCCGGCACACGGCTCCGCACTGACCATTTCGAGGGCCTCCGCATGATCGACGCCATGCGCGACAGCCTGCTCGGCTACGGCGATACCGGACTGGTGGCCTGGGTCGTCCTCAAGATCCTCGCCATCGCCGTGCCCGTGATCATCGCCGTGGCGATGTTCGTCTACTGGGAACGCAAGGTCATCGGCTGGATGCACGTGCGCATGGGGCCGAACCAGATCGGCCCGTTCGGACTCCTGCAGGCTTTTGCGGACGTCTTCAAGCTGCTGTTCAAGGAAGTCATCCTGCCGGCGAACTCGAACAAGGTGCTGTTCTTCCTCGCGCCGATGATCGCCCTGGTTCCGGCATTTGCGGCCTGGTCGGTCATTCCGTTCGACGCAGGCGTCGTCCTGGCCAATGTCAACGTCGGCCTGCTCCTGCTGTTGGCGATGACCTCGCTGGGCGTATACGGCATCATCCTCGCCGGCTGGGCCTCGAACTCGCGCTACGCGATGCTCGGCGCCATGCGCGCCGCCGCGCAGACCGTCTCCTACGAAATCGCCATGGGTTTCGCCCTGGTCTGCGTGATGATCCTGACCGGAAGCCTCAACCTGACCGACATCGTCATGGCCCAGCAGGGCAGCATGGGCTTTTTCGACTGGTTCTGGCTGCCACTGCTGCCGGTATTCGTCATCTACTTCGTTTCCGGCGTCGCCGAAACCAACCGCGCACCGTTCGACGTCGCCGAAGGCGAATCGGAAATCGTCGCCGGGTTCCATGTCGAGTATTCCGGATCCGCATTCGCGATCTTCTTCCTCGCCGAATACGCGAACATGATCCTGATCGCGTTCCTCGCCTCCGTGCTGTTCTTCGGCGGCTGGCTGAGCCCGTTCCAGGGCTGGATCAGCGCCGACGTGCCAT
>DAIMYT010000020.1:0-39580 GCA_036734345.1 Dokdonella sp.
GAGACCTTCGTCGAAATGGGCCGCCAGCACTACGCCGGCAATCTCCGCGGCAAGTGGATCCTGACCGCCGGACTCGGCGGCATGGGCGGCGCGCAGCCGCTGGCGGCGAGCCTGGCCGGCGCCAGTTCGCTCAACATCGAATGCCAGCAGCGCTGCATCGATTTCCGCCTGCGCACGCGCTACGTCGACGAGCAGGCAACCGATCTCGATGACGCGCTGGCGCGCATCGCAAAGTACACGAAGTCCGGCGAAGCGAAGTCGATCGCCCTGCTCGGCAACGCCGCCGAAATCCTGCCCGAACTCGTGCGCCGCGGCGTGCGGCCCGATGCGGTCACCGACCAGACCAGCGCCCACGATCCCGTGCACGGCTATTTGCCGATCGGCTGGACCGTCGAACAGTGGCTGGCCGAACAGGAATCCGATCCGGACAAGGTTCGCGATGCGGCGAAAAAATCCATGCGCGTGCATGTCGAAGCGATGCTCGCCTTCGAGAAACAGGGCATCCCGACCTTCGACTACGGCAACAACATCCGCCAGATGGCCTTCGACGAAGGTTGCAGCAATGCCTTCGATTTCCCCGGATTCGTGCCTGCCTACGTGCGGCCGCTGTTCTGTCGCGGCATCGGTCCGTTCCGCTGGGTGGCCTTGAGCGGCGATCCGGAAGACATCTACAAGACCGATGCCAAGGTCAAGGAACTGATCCCGGACGATCAGGCGCTGCACAACTGGCTCGACATGGCACGCGAGCGAATCAGTTTCCAGGGCCTGCCGGCGCGCATCTGCTGGGTCGGCCTCGGCCAGCGCCACAAGCTCGGCCTGGCCTTCAACGAAATGGTGCGCAACGGCGAACTGAAGGCGCCGGTCGTGATCGGGCGCGACCATCTCGATTCGGGCAGCGTCGCCAGTCCGAACCGCGAAACCGAATCCATGCTGGATGGCAGCGATGCGGTCAGCGACTGGCCGCTGCTCAACGCGATGCTCAATGTCGCCGGCGGCGCCACCTGGGTTTCCCTGCACCATGGCGGCGGCGTCGGCATGGGCTACTCGCAGCACTCCGGCGTCGTCATCGTCTGCGACGGCACCGAAGCGGCCGACAAGCGTATTGCCCGCGTACTCTGGAACGACCCCGGCACCGGCGTCATGCGCCATGCCGATGCCGGCTACGAGATCGCGAAGGCGTGTGCAAGGGAGCAGGGTCTGAACATGCCCATGCTCTGAGGACGAGCGCGCATCCACGAAACAGGAAGCCTGCACTGAAGCTTTCTCGATGCTGCCGTGCCGCGGATCCCGTCGATCCGCGCGGACCGGTGACAGCATTCTGGCTTGGTGGCTTCCCGCTAAACGTTTCCCTGATCGTCTGCATCTACCGACGGACATCCATGGCGAGGAGCGGGCATGTACGGGAAATTCGAACGTGGAATGGTTTCCGGGGGTTTGTGCGGCGGGCTCTGCCTGTCCCTCCTTTTTTCGGTGCTGCCGGCAGTGGCTGCCTCAAAGGCGAAACCCGGGTTCGAGGAAGCGTTGACTGCAGCACGCAGCACGCTGGTCCTCGCGGACGGCAAACTTTCGGGCGACGGTGCCGGAGTGCTTTCGGAAGCGCTTGCCGGGTCCCGCTATGTGCTGATCGGCGAAGATCATTTCAGCCGCGAGATCCCGCATCTGGTTTCCGCTATCTGCGACGTCATGCATCCGGATGCGTACGCGGTCGAAGCCGGGCCGCAAGCGGCACAATTCGTGACCGGTCTGCTGAAGTCGCCGGATCGGGTCTTGCGCATGAAGGCGCGGATGCTGAAGTACGCCCACAACATGGCGTTTCTCGATGCCAATGAGGAAAACGACACTGCCGCGCATTGCGCGCTGGCATCGCGCAATCCGGACTTCCCCTTGTGGGGGCTCGATCAGGAGTTCATTGGTGCCGCGGGCCCCTTGCTCGATGCAATGGCTGCCGCCGGCCCCGGACCAAGAGCCGCCGCTGCCATTGCAGCCATGCAGGTCAGGGAGCATGCCGCTGATGAAAAAGCGCGGGCATCGGGCGATCCGGGCGATGCCTTCATCATTGCAGCAAGCGACGCCGAACTGCAGTTACTGGCCAATGAACTGAAGATCGACGGGAATGCGCAAACGACGGCGCTATTTGACGAACTGGTCGCCTCGAACTCGATATACCGGCTCAATTTCGAGGGTTCACCACGATCAAACAGCAAGCGGGCGGAGCTCTTCAAACAGCATTTCCTCGCCGAATATGCAGCGATCCGGAAAAACATCGACAGTCCGCGTGTGCTGTTCAAATTTGGCGACAACCATTCCGGCAAGGGGTTCAGTCCGCTGCAGGTGCGTGATATCGGCAACTTCGTCGCCGAGTTCGCGGACGGTGAAAGGACGCAATCCCTGCATCTCCTTGTCCTGGCCGCGCGAGGCAAGCACGCACTCTTCGGCGGCTATGCGAAGCCCGTCAAGGTCGAGCCGTTCGCGATCACCGATGACCCCGGATACCAGTGGTTGACTCCGGCCATTGAAAGGATGGTGGCGCAGCCGGACAAGGGTGATGCACTAAGCCTTTTTGACCTGCGCAAGCTGCGCTTTCGCGGCATTGATGCGCCGTCCGAATGGAGGCGGATCATCCATGCCTATGACCTGCTGGTGTTGTTGCCCGAGATCACGCCGGCATCGATGATTCAGTAGGGGCCCGAATGCGCTGTCCATCGTACGTGGCATCTGCGCTGCGGCACCATGGGGCCCCATTGCAAGGTCGCGATCCGATGCACGCCTGTGCATTGGCAATTTCCAGGAGCAGGCGCGATGGCTGCCAATGCACCCCGAACGGACGACCACTTGCAGCGCGACTGTGCCGTTGCAACCATGCTGATGGCCGGCTCTAGCTGGCCGGCCAGGCATCGGATGGCATCGACCTCAACGCGTCGGCGGGGCCGGCGCCGAGGCCTTCAACAAGGCCCGGGCAGCGGGTATCCACAGTTCCCAGTCGTGCTGGCCGGGCATGGCGAACACCTGTGATGGCACCAGGGCCGGCGTCATCAGTTCGATCGGTTTGCGGAATGGCTCGTCGGTGCCATAGGCGAGCCAGACCGATTGCTTGCGCTGCGGGTCGTCCGCCCAGTTCCTGATCGTGCGCCAGAGTTCGTGCTGGAAGGTGCCGGCATCGAGATTCCGGATCGGCCCCGGATTCCAGCGCACGATGCCGCCGGCATCGCGCACCTCGTCCTGGATGGCGCGGTCCCCGAGATAGGGGGAAAGCAGCAGCAGGCCGCGGGCCTCGCCGGGATATTCGCGGTCGTAGAGGATTGCGCCCATGCCGCCAAGGGAGATGCCCATGATCCAGATCTCGCTCGCGCCGCGCTGGCGTGCCGGCTTGATGACTTCGTACTGCAGTCGCTGCGTGGCCCGACCCTGCCGGTAGAACGGCATGGTCAGGCCGGTGAGCAGCACGTCGGCAGTGGGCCAGGCGTCCTGGATGATGCCTGCCATGCCCTTGCGCTGCATCGAGGCGAGGTCGTCGCCCCGGCCCGGCAGCATGACGACCAGGCGCTGCCCGCCTTGTGGCGCTGCGTAGTAGGCGGTGGGAATCGGCCGGCTGACATCGCCACCGGCCGCGCAGGCACCGACCAGCAGGGCCAGCAGCGCGAGGCAGGAGATCCGTGTCATTCGCAGCCAGGGCATGTGCAATCCTCCTGATAGGGCGGCTTCCCTTGAGCACGCTTGCGGAAAGCACCATGTGGATGGTTCGTTCGTGCACGATACAGGAGTCGCCCGTGGACCGACTTTCCGGCTTTCCGATCGCCCGCCGCTGGCCGGCGCGATACCCGGACCGAATCCAGTTGTATTCGTTGAATACGCCGAACGGCGTGAAGGCCTCGATCATGCTCGAGGAGACCGGCCTGGAATACGAAGCGCACCTCGTCGACCTCTCGGAAGATGAGAGTCACTTGCCGGAATTCCTCGCGCTCAATCCGAACGGCAAGATTCCGGCGATCATCGATCCGCACGGGCCGCATGACCAGCCACTGGGGCTGTTTGAATCGTGTGCGATCCTGATGTACCTGGCGGACAAGTCCGGACTGTTCCTTTCCGCAGACGCGGCGGAGCGCTGGCAGACTATCCAGTGGGTTTTCTTCCAGGCGGCGGGGGTCGGGCCGATGTTCGGGCAGGTCGGATTCTTCAACAAGTTTGCCGGACGCGAGTATGAGGACAAGCGACCGCTCCATCGTTACGCTGCCGAGGCAAACAGGTTGCTTGGCATTCTCGACGCGCGCCTCGAAGGCCGCCGCTGGATCATGGGCGAGCAGTACTCGATTGCCGACATCGCCATGATCGGCATGGTGCGTAACCTCATCACGCACTACGAAGCGCGCGAGCTGGTCGGGTATGACCGGTTCAGCAACGTCGACGCGTGGCTGGCACGCTCGCTGGAACGTCCCGCCGTCCAGCGCGGCCTGCAAATTCCCGGCCGCCCATAGCCGGACTGCTGCGCCGGAATGCAGGGGGCGATCCCGGCAAGCCCGGAAAGGAAACCTGCGCGACAGGGATGCCTTGAGCCCCGGGCTTGACGCGCGCGCGATACCGGGTAAAAAGCGCTATACCATGAGCCGAACGTCGCGCCAGGCCCCCGTCCACCTCAACGCCTTGCGCGCATTCGAGGCGGCGGCACGTCACCTCAGTTTCGCGGCCGCTGGCGAGGAGCTGCACGTGACGCCCTCGGCGATCAGCCAGCAGGTCCGTACCCTGGAAGATTATCTCGGCATTCCCCTGTTCCATCGCACGGCCGGCAGCATCGCCCTGACCGCGGAGGCGATCGACGCCTACCCCGACATTCACGAAGGGCTCGCCCGTCTTGTGGCCGGACTCGGCAAGATGCGCCCGGCCTGGCGGGATGCGATCGTCACCCTGAGTGTGCCGACTTCGTTCGCGGCGAAATGGCTGCTGCCGCGTCTCGAACGCTTCCGGGCGGCTCATCCCGGCCTGGACCTGCGCCTGGACACCAGCGACCGCCTGGCTGACTACGCAGTCGACGGCATCGACATCGGCGTGCGCTACGGGCATGGGGCCTATGCCGGCATGACCTGCGAGCTGCTGCTAACCGAAGAGGTTTTTCCGGTCTACAGTCCGCTCTTGCCTGTGGACGGCGCTGTTTCGATGACGCTGGACCAACTGGCGCGGCAAACCCTGATCCATGACACCACGATCGACTTCGACCCGTCGTTTCCGAACTGGACGACCTGGTTCGCTGCGCATGGAGTCCGCGATGTCCCCGCCGGGAGAAGCCTGCAATTCAATTCCACCGTGCTGGCCACGCAGGCCGCCATCGACGGGCAGGGGGTGGCGCTCGGTCGCAGCGTGGTCGTCGCCGCCGACCTGCTGGCCGGGCGTCTGGCCCGGCCATTCGACGGCGCCGAACCGACCCGATGCGCCTATCACGTCCTCTATCCAACGGACGCGCTCGAGCGTCCGAAGGTCAGGATCCTGCGCGACTGGCTGTTTGCCGAAGCTGCGGCTGCTGCGGAGTGAGCGCGATGCGGGACTCCCGCAGGAATGACGGAAGCCACGGGGTTCGATAGAAAACCTTGTCGCGGGCAGGAGATTTTCCCGTTTGATCGCGGGCACTTGCATGCCTAGCCTGAGCACTCTCCCCGATGAGGTGTTTCGCAATGGCTGAAATCGACGATGCATACCTCCATGCTGGCGGCAAGGCGGAGCTTGGCGTGATCGGTACCGGACGCATGGGCATCCGCCTGGCGGCGATGTTCGCACGCGCCGGGCGCAGGGTCGTCCTCGCCTCGCGCACGCCCGGCCGTGCGCGCCAGGTGACGGAGGCACTGCGGATTCCGGGTCTGCTGGCAGGCAGCCACGGGGATGCATTCGCGGCGCCAGCCGTGCTGCCGGCCCTGTTCCTGCGCGACGGACTCGCCGAACTTCTCGAAGCCCATGCCGGGCAACTCGACGGTACGCTGGTGATCGACATCAGCAACCCGTTCAACGAGGACTACTCCGACTACATCCTGCCATG
This sequence comes from Dokdonella sp., assembly GCA_036734345.1. GTDB lineage: Bacteria > Pseudomonadota > Gammaproteobacteria > Xanthomonadales > Rhodanobacteraceae > Dokdonella. The sequence goes on from DAIMYT010000020.1 coordinate 6,020, forward strand.
GGACACGAGCAGCGCCGAGGTCGTACAGGCGCTGCTGCCGCGCTCCCGCATCGTCGGTGCTTTCAAGCACGTCTTTTCCGCCGTCTTCGATGCGCCGCTGTTCGACGGTTCCACCAGCGATGTGCTGGTGGTCGGCGACGATGACCAGGCCAAGGCACGATTCCTCGCCCTGGCCGAAGGCACGCCGTTCCGGTATCTCGATGCGGGTCCCCTTAGGTTTGCGCGAACGCTCGAGCGACTCACGCTGATCACCGGCCGGGTCGGCAGGCAGTCGGGCTATTACCCGCGCATGAACTGGCGCCTGCTCGGCGACGCCGCTCTTGTCCCGCGCCCCGGCCCCATGGATGGCCTGGTCCAGTCTTGAGACGGCGGTGGACCGCGGCCGGCGGTGCCAGCGGATCGACACGGCCCGAATGTTGCGCGTAGACTCGTCCGCGCGTCTTTTCGCCGGCCGGGATGGAATTTGGGATCGCAGTTTCGCCCCGATGTTGCCGAGCCCGGGCTTGGCGTTTCTGCTCCGGCCAGCACCGGAAGCAAGGCGTCCGCGGAGGTCGTGCCCCAGCCTGAGCCGGTCCGGGAATACGTGGCCAAGGAACCGTGGATGGCGGTCCATGGCCTCGATGCCCTCCGCGACGATTCGCTGAACCAGATCTGGAACGGATTGACCCTGCTGGCGATCGTTGCGACTCCGGCCTCGATCTTGCGCGCGACGACCACCGGCTGGCTGCCGCTCTACAGCTATTTCCTCGTGGTCGGGCTCCTTGTGCTGGTCATTTCGACCCTGCGCCGGAAATTTTCCTACAGGAGCAAGCTGGCCATGCTGGTCGTCCTGCTTTGGGCGATCGGCATACCCGGCATGATGACGTTCGGCGTGCTGGCGACCGGCGTCTGGTGGATCGCCATCAGCGGCGTGCTGGTCAGCGCCCTCGACTCCGAACGCAATGGCATGCTGGTCTTCGCGCTGACGACGGTGGTGATTTCGGTCATCGGCCTGCTCTTCATCACCGGCCGGTTGACGATGCCGCCGGTGGAGATCAACAGCTACGGGCGCAGCGTGACGGCCTGGCTGACCCTGCTCGCCTCGACCGCCCTGATGCCGATGATCCTGATGCGGGCCGTCGCCATCCACCAGCGCAGGATCCGTGAACTCATGGGCGAGCTGGAGGACGAGCGCGACCGCAATTCGCACCTGGCCAGCCACGACTACCTGACCGGCTTGCCATCGCGAAGTCTCGCCACCGACCGCCTGCAGATGGCCATCCATTCCGCAAGCCGCCATGGCCGCCGGATGGCTCTGCTGTATCTCGACATCGATGACTTCAAGCAGCTCAACGACGGCTTCGGCCACGATGCCGGCGACGCCGGCTTGTGCCATGTCGCCCGTTGCCTCGGCGAAACGCTGCGCGAAGACGATACCGTTGCTCGCATCGGTGGCGACGAGTTTCTCGTTATCGTCGCCGATGTCGACACGCCGCAGACCGCGCAGGCGGCGGCGGAGCGCATGCGCCAGTCCATCCGCCAGCCGTTCCGCCACCTCGACGGCACGCACCGCCTCGATGCGAGCATTGGCATCGCACTGTATCCAGACCACGCCCCCGATGCCGCGGGCCTGCTGCGGCATGCCGATGCCGAAATGTACCGGGCAAAAGTGGCGCGCAAGTCCAAGCCCGATGGAGAAGTGGCGGCAGTCTGATCGCAGCAGGCATACCGGCGCCGAACTCGTACCTTGTGGAAGCGCGTTGCCCGGACAGGCGGAATGCTGCGCGCCTTGTCGTGGAGCCTTGCGCTGCTTGTGGTGGACGCACTGCGGGATCTCCAGCCTGTCCATGCGTGCCACATGCTCATCAAGGATCGACGATTGTTCCAGCTCGCACGGTGAAGCGGATGCGCGTTGTGTTGTGGATGTCGGCCAAGGGGTCGGCATCGAGGACGAGCAGGTCGGCTACCTTGCCAACTTCGATCGTGCCATGGGTTTTTTCGCGCCCCAATGCGAATGCGCCGTTCCGCGTCGCCGCCACGATTGCCTGCATCGGCGTGAATCCCGAGGCTTCGACGAGCAGCGCAAGCTCCTCATGCGTGTGCGGGAGTTCGAAATCGTCGCGCGGTTCGAACCAGTCGGTGCCCGTCGTGACGCGGACGCCCGCCTTGCGGGCCAGCCGCGTGGCCTTCGCCGCCCATTGGAAGGCAGGCTCGGTCCAGTCCATCTTCGGCACGCCCGGATACGATTGCATGGCCTTGTAGACATAGAGGGTGGCATCGAGCGTGACGCCACGCTCGGCCATGCGCCGGTAGAGTTTCAGGAGTCGCGGGTGGTCCGGGGCAACGGTATCCCAGGGTCCCGCGGTGCGCATTCCATAGTCGTGCGGAACCTTGTCGACGGCTTCCCAAACCAGGTAGGGCGCATGCGCCAGGGATCCGATGCCGGCCTCGACCAGGTCGCTGGGACGCGCCGTGAATACCGTCGCGTGGGCCGTGCCGAGCATGCCCTGGCGCGTGGCTTCCCTGATCAGCTGCGTCGCGAGTCGCGGGCTGAGGTCGCCATAGACCTTGATGTTGGTAGTGCCGCTGCCCCTGGCTTCGGCCACGAGCTGGCGCAGGTCACTTTGCGCGGTCACCACATGTGCCCAGGCTGCTTCCCCCGGTGGACGCCCGGATGCCATTTGCGATGTCGGTCCCTGTTTGAAGATGTCGGGACCACCGAACAATGCACTGAACACAAGATGCGGCGCGATCAACTCGCCACGGCCGCTGGCGCGCTCGATTTCGGCCAGTGCGCGCGCGTCACCTCCCAGATCGCGCACGCCGGTGATGCCGGCGCGCACAGCGCGCTGAAGAATGCGCTCGGCCTCGCGCCTGGCATCGGGAAAGCGGGCGACATGCACATGGGTGTCGATCAGCCCCGGCATCATCCAGGCGCCATCGAGTCCGATCCTGGTCCAGCGCGCAGTCGGCTCGGGCAGGGGTTCTTCGCCGGCGGAATCGATGCGGACGATGACTCCGTCACGCACGAGCAGGCGCTGGACGCTGCGCTCGGCCTGCCCGCTGCCGTCAATCAGGTGAAAATCCAGAAGTTCCAGGTAGTCCGTCGCACGGGCCGGCTGCTGGCAGGCCAGGAACAGCATCCAAAGCAGCGAAGGAATCCGGTTCACCGTTCGCAGGTTCATGATCTGGATATTCCGAAGCAAGGTTGGCGTCGCGCAGAGTCTTGCGCGAGGTGTTGCACATGGCAAGCGGTCGAGGCTGCGGCCGCGCACGTCGACATTGTCGGCACGTGCGCGAGCGACGAAACCGTCGCAGGCTCGGCTATGATCGACCGATGAGCGTCCATGTCGCCCTGCTGCGCGCGGTCAATGTCGGTGGAACCGGAAAGTTGCCTATGGCCGAGCTGCGCGCGATGTGCGAAGCCGCCGGCTTCGCCAACGTGCGCACCTACATCGCCAGCGGAAACGTCGTCCTTGAAAGTCCGCATGGCGCTCTCGAAGTGAAGGACATCCTCGAAGGCAAGCTACTGGACTACGCCGGAAAGCGGGTCGGCGTCGCGGTCCGCAGCGCGAAGGAGCTGGCTGCGGTGCGGGCCGCCAATCCCTTTGCAGGCGAAGCGCCCAACCGCACCGTTGCGATTTTCCTCGACCACCCGCCTGGGCCTGATGCCCTCGACACCGTCACCGGCTGCGATGGCGAGCGGATCGTTCTCGGGAAGCGTGAAATCTATGTCCACTACGGCGACGGCATGAGCCATTCGAAGCTCAGGATTCCCGCGGCAAGTTCCGGCACTGCGCGCAACATGAATACGGTCTCGAGGCTGGTTGCCTTGTCGTCCTGACATTCAATGCGGATCAATCGACGTGCGCGAATCCCTGGTTGGCGCAGCCGGCGCCATGGATATCGATTGCAGTCAGATCCAGCCCTTGCGTCGAAACAGGATCAGCAGGCTGACGGCGACCGAGGTCATGGCGCCCAGCACGACGAAATAGCTCCAGCGCCACGCGAGTTCGGGCATGAATTCGAAATTCATTCCGTAGATCCCGGCGATGAAGGTCAGCGGGACGAACAGCACGGTGACGACGGTCAGGACGCGCATCACGTTGTTCAGACGATGCGCGGACACCGACAGGTAGCCGTTGGTCAGGTCGGCCGTCATTTCGTACTGCAGGGTCGCCAGGCTGTGCAGGCGCTCGGCCTGCTCGAAAAGGTCGGTCAATTGCGAGACGCTGATGCCGCGCGACTTGGGGTCATGGACGCGCAGGCTGGAAAAGCACTTCTCATGGTAGGCGCCAATGCGGCGCAGCCGCTTGAGCTGGCTGCTGAATTCCATCAGTTCCGCGAGCAGGCGATCGCTGGGGCGCTTCAGGATCAGTTCCTCGATTTCCTCGAGGCGCGCCTCGATCTTGAGCAGGATCGGCAGGTAGCGGTCGAGCAGCCTGCGCAGGATCGAATAGAGCAGCATCCAGGCATTGTCGGGCGAAGTCTGCCCGCCCGTTCCGAGTGCCGCTTCGGTTTCCGCGATGCTCGCCGACGGTTTGGCGTGCCGCGTGACCACGAGATTGTCGCGCCAGAACAGGGCGAGCTGGATCGTGCCGAACTTGACGCTGGTGCTGTTGGCATCGAAACCGCGCATCAGCAGGAAACGCCAGTTGTTTTCGAGGTCTTCGTACTTGGGTGGATGGCGTGCGCGCAATGCATCGTCGACGGCGAGCTTGTCCAGTCCGAGCCGCTGTTGCATGAATTCGCGATGCGCTTCCGGATCATCGCCGACCAGGTCGATCCAAACGAGCCCGTGCGACGCCAGCGAAGCCATGTCGAACTTGTCCGCTTCGATTGCCGCGAACGTGCCGCGATTGGCCTCCCAGGCGCTGACCTTGATCATGTGTCCTCCGCATTTGCCGGCACGACCTGGCCGATGGCGACGATCCGGCTATCCACGTTGCCGCCTGCAGGTGTGCCGCGTCAATGGCTGGGTGGCGGCGCCGGCGGCCGTCCGCCTCGCCGCTAGATCCCGGACTGCACGACCTGCCACGCCGCACCGGCCGCGCCGGCAAGCAGGAGCGCGACGATGGGCAGGAAGCTGATAGTGAAACCGGGGCCGCGTGCCTTGGGATCGCGTACGTAGGCGCGGAAATACACGATGCGCCCGACCAGGTAGGTGCCCAGCATGGCTGCCACGAAATACGGATGCCAGTACGCCGAAGCGATCCAGACTGCGGGCACCAGCGCTATCAGCAACTCGAGCGTATTCATCTGGACCCGGTAATAGCGCTCGAAGTTGTCGTTGCCGGTGGTCGCCGGCGCGGATACTCCGTAGCGACCCCGCGCGGAGGCGACAAGCAGTCCGAAAACGATGAACTGCACTACGGCGAGCACGACAAGCAGATTGACCAGGGCCATGGATTTTCCTTCGTGAAGTGGGACGGTGTGATTGGGCCGGTTGCCTGCAATTCGCCGTGGGCTGGCCGGTCAGGCACAGGGTAGCGGGAAACCGGTGCCAGCGGCGATGGCGGCCTGCTTGCGCTTCTCAGCCACGCGCAATTCCGAGCCGCAGGTTCGCACGGATTGTCGATCGCCAGGATTCCATCACGTCCGCTTCGGCGGCGAACTCGGGCCAGCGTGCCGCAGCGGCGGTGACCTCGCCGAGGATGGCTTCGGCACGCCCTCGCTTCATCGATGCCGAGCCCGCGCAGGCCAGGAAATCGTCGAGCGTGAATCCTTCGCGCTTGCCGTTCATGCTCATCTGGTGCGTCGAGGTCCACAGACCGTCAGGGTTGAAGCTGTAGGTCATGTCGAAGGCCGGCGAGAGCGACCAGTTTCCCGACTTGTCCATCAGGAAGGCGATGTTCTTGACGTGGTCATCCTGGTTGCGCCCGACGATGTTGAAAGCCATGCGCCGGAATTGCTCCTCGATGGCCTGCATGGGCAGGCCCAGCCGGCGGACCATCAGCAGTGCCTGTTCGTAGCTGTAGGCGCCGGCCTGGTTGAAGTCGTAGTGGGCGAGGGCGGCCAGCGATTGCATGTGCAGCTTGCGCCCGTCCTCGAGCCGATCGAAGCGCCGGGTCATGAAGTGCCGGCGGTTGTTCTCCTCGAGCAGGCGGCATTCGCTGATCGTGATGCCCGCGGCGCGGGCCATCAATGCGTAGGCATACTCGATCGCACCGTAGCCCTTGGGATCCTCGAGTTCCTTGTCGCGGTTGCCGCTGACACCGTCGAACTTGAGGATCCAGTAGTCGAAACCCTTGCCGGCGGCGACCTGGCCGGATCGCACTTCGTTGGTCTCGCGGTTCCACGCGATGATGGCCTTGGCCCGGGCACCGCCGGCCGAGGTGCCCACGCGCAGGATGTCACGCAGCGACTCGGCCTGTTCGCCGTCGGCGAACGACCGATGCAGGCCCTGTCGCTGGCCGAGGACTTCGGAGGCCAGGTTCACCAGGGCGTCGATTTCCACTTTCTGCGAGGTGCGCGCCCTGGGGCCATGCGCGGGCGCATATTCAAGCGCCCCCATGCCGCGCGCGCCGATGTAGCAGAGGCGTTCGACGGCGTCGAAGCTTTCCGGAGCGCGCCCCTGCGTCGCCAGCCAGGCGTCGATCAGTGCGTTGCCGAAGCGGTCCGGCAGGGAATCGGCAAGCAGGCCGGGCAATCCATGGAAAGACTCGCGGGCGAGATGGGGAAACGAATACACCTGTTCGCCGAGCGGCATCATGATCGGTGCGATCTCGATCCCGCTGCCGGCGAACTCGGGGGTGTACTGGAAGGCTGCGATGCCGGCAGGATCTTCCACCGATACCGCGCCAATGGCGCGGCCCCACAACCGCACTTCAGCCGTGCTGGTCACGCCTCGTCCTTCCAGGTCCACCGGGCGTTGGCGGATGCGGGGTCCCGCAGTGCCGAAGCGCGCTGGCGCTGCTTGCCCTGCAGCCTGAGCTGCTCGAGCGGGCTCGGTGGCGGCGCAGGCACCAGGTCGCCGAAGCCCTCGACCAGTTCAATGGCCCTCAGGATACGGATGAAGTTGGACAACTGCGTCGACTCGCCAGCCTCGAGGCGTTCGATCGTGCGCTTGGAGACTCCGGCAGCCTCGGCCAGCTCGGCCTGGGTCAGATTGCGTGCAAGCCGTTGCCGGCTGACCCGTTCGCCGAGCAGGGCAAGCACGGCCTTATCGGATAGCATGGGGGTGATTTTCATCAGGCACCGGGCGCGCTGTGAGGTTCGTGATCCATATCATTATTCGCCTTTAGCGACGACTTATACATCAGTTGGTTTATTGATTCAAATCGTGCAAAGTGACGATTAATAGCCGATATATCGGTTCAACTCGCCATTAATGGCGTTTAAGGAATGCGATTTCATCCAGGCAGACCGGGTGGTGACTGGATATCCCGGGCATTCGGGGACCGTGGCGCATGATCAGGGAGTACGCAATGCCGCAACAGTTTCATGCGATGTCCTTGCTGGTCCGCGACTATGACGAGGCCATCCACTGGTACACGGAGGTGCTGGGCTTCGACCTGCTCGAGGACACGCCCCGTGGACCGGACAAGCGCTGGGTGAGGATTGCGCCGCGGGGTTCCGCCGGGGCCTGCCTGCTGCTTGCCAGGGCGGGAAATGCCGGACAGGCGACCTATGTCGGCAACCAGACCGGCGGCCGCGTCTTCCTGTTCCTGCATACCGATGACTTTGCCGGCGACTACGCGCGGCTCCTCGCGCATGGCGTGCGATTCTGCGAGGAACCCCGACAGGAGGAATACGGAACCGTGGTCGTCTTCGAGGATCTCTATGGCAACCGCTGGGACCTGATCGAACCGAAATCCTGACCCTCTCCGGGAGACTCCGAATGTCCTGCGTCCGTTGTCTGCGTGGCCTCGTTTCCGGCAGGGAATACCCGGCCGACGTGCCGATGAACCTCGATCCCGCCGATGGCAGGCCGGTCGAGATGGTGCTCGACATCGAACGCCTCTCCGCCGCGCACCCGCAACAGTCGTGGTACGACCCGGCACGGCGCGACATGTGGCGCTTCGGCGCGTTGATGGCGCTGGACGCGAATGACCCCGGCGATGCCCTGCATATCGTGGCGCTGGGCGAAGGCGCCACGCCGCTGCTCGACTACGCGCATCACCCGGTGGCGAAAATGGCCGGGCTGGCCCTCTCGATCAAGGAGGAAGGCAGGGCACACGCCGGTTTCGGCGCCAACCCGACGCAGAGCTTCAAGGACCGCGGCATGGCCATGGTCGTCGCCCAGGCGCATCGACTCGGCCTCAGGCGCCTGGCCGTGCCCACCCAGGGCAACGCGGGCGACTCACTGACGCGCTATGCGCTGGCCGCCGGCCTGTCGGTCGTGGTGGCGATGCCGGAGGACACCCCCGCGCCGATCCTTGGCAATGTCGCCGCCGCCGCATTGCGTTATCCGGATCGCGTCGCCCTCGAACTGGCCGGTCCGACGATCCGCGAGGCCGGAGCGCTGCTCAAGGAAAAGTACGTGCCACAAGGGTATTTTTCCGTCGCCACCTTCCAGGAACCCGGATGGCGCATCGAGGGCAAGAAGTCGCTCGGGCTGGAGCTGGCGGAGCCGGCCCGCGGAGAAACGCGCTGGAGCTTGCCGGATGCCGTGATCTATCCGACCGGAGGCGGCACCGGCGTGCTTGGCATGTGGAAGGCCTGGGATGAATTGCAGGCGCTCGGCCTGATCGACGCGCGACGACCGCGCATGATCTGCGTGCAGAGCGAGGCCATGGCGCCGCTGGTGCGCGCGTTCGAGGCCGGCCTTGTCGACACGATCGCGAAGCCCGGGACCGGCACGCTCGCCTTCGGACTCAACGTGCCGGCCGGGGTCGGTCATTTTCGTGTTCTCGAGATCATCCGCGCCAGTGGCGGTGCGGCGGTTGGCGTGGCTGAAGCCGACATCGCGCTCGAATTGAGCCGGATCTGGCGCGACACGCGCTGGTGGATCAGTCCCGAAGGCGCCGCCTGCCTGGCCGCATTGCCGCAACTGGTGGAGCGCGGGTTGCTGAAAAAGGGCGAGCGCGTGGTCGCGGTGAACACCGGATCAGCCGAGAAATACCTGCCCGCATTGCGCCATCTGCTCAACTAGAGCGGATCCCGCGCGGATCAGTCGGCCCGCTTCGCCAGCCAGCGGTCAAGCTGGTTGGCGAAAGCCTGTCGGTCGCGCGCGTGCAGGCTCGGCGGACCGCCGGTGTTGACTCCCGCGCCGCGCAGCTCGTCCATGAAGTTCCGCATCGACAGGCGCTGCGCGATCGTGTCGGCGGTGTAGAGCTCGCCACGCGGATTCAGGGCGAGTGCGCCCTTTTCGAGAACCAGCGCGGCCAGCGGAATGTCAGCGGTGACGACGAGATCGCGCGGGCCCGCGCGTCGCACGATCTCGCTGTCAGCGGCGTCGATCCCGGCGGCGACCTGGAGCGAGGAAACGAATCGCGAGGGCGGCGTCCTTATCCACTGGTTGGCGACCAGGGTGACCGCGACGCGGGCGCGCTCGGCCGCGCGGAACAGGATGTCCTTGATCACATTCGGGCAGGCATCGGCGTCGACCCAGATCTGGCCGCCGGAATCGCCTGGCAGGGTGTCATTCAAGGATGTTCTTGGCCTCGGCGACAGCGAGGATCTCGGCTTGCACGGTGTCGCCGGGCCGGTTGATCAGCGGGTGGACGAAAACCGCACCAAGGATGACGACGACGCCGACATAGAACAGCGGCGTCAGTTCGCGCTGTTCGCCGAACAGGATGGCGGCAAGCACGATCGCGTAAACGGGCTCGAGGTTGACCGCCAGTTGTGCGCTGAAGGCGGTCATGTGGCGCAACGCGACCAGCGACAGCGCAAACGGCAGCAATGTGCAGGCGATCGACAGGGTCAGCAGGAGGAGGAAGTCGTGCCCGCCGGGCACCTCGAATATCGTTCCGGCGAATGCGGGAAACAGCCATGGCATGACCGGGGCAAGCAGGGTCAGGGCCAGCGTGCCTGCGCCGAGTTCGATGCCGGTGACGGTCAGCGCATCGCCATGCTCGACGAGGCGCTTGTTGAGCGAGCCGAACAGGGCGACCAGCAGGGCCGACAATGCACCCACCGCGATGCCGAGGCGAAACTCGTCGGGCACGCCGCCGACCACCAGGGCGACGCCAGGCAACACCGAAAGGCCCAGTGCCAGCTCGCGCTTGGAGAACTTGCGGTGGGCGAGCTTGGGTTCGATCAGTGCGGTGAATGCGGTTGCCAGGGCGATGCAGGTGGCGGCCACCGAGGCATTGGCCAGCTTGATCGCGCCATAGAACGTCAGCCAGTGCAGGGCAACCAGCACGCCGATGCCGGCATAGGCCAGCACGAGCCGCGGCGACATCGCGCGCAAGCCGCGCCAGGCTCGCGGAATCAGGGTCAGGACGGCCACCACGAGCAGCATGCGCCACCAGACCAGGGGCAGGGCAGGCAGCGAAATCAGCTTGCCGATGATCGGCGTAAAGCCCCAGAGCAGGACGCAGAAATGGATCTGGAACTGGGCCTTGGCGGTCGGGGAAAGGGTGCTCAGGACGGCGGTCTCGCGGTCGGGGTGGAGAAAGCAATTGACGGTCGAACCGTCCGGTCGGCAAGCATGCCACAGGGCGTGCGCCGGGGAATCGGCGCGGTCGTGCACGACCGGGCGAAATTGGGCACACTCCCCTTCCGAACCGGGAGTAAGTCATGTCCATCGAACTGCAGATGCTGCTCTGGGCCATCCTGCTGGGTCTCGTCCATATCCTCGCAGGAGCGACATTCGCGATCATGCAACGTGGCCTGATGTGGGCCTTCGGTCCACGCGACGGCACACCGGCGCCGCTGACCGGGGTGGCCGCTCGGCTGGAGCGGGCCAGCAGGAATTTCCTCGAGACCTTCGTCTTTTTTGCCGCTGCCGTCCTCGCCGTGCTCCTCGCGCAAAAGACCAGCGAGCAGACCGCGCTCGGCGTGCAGCTCTATTTCTGGGCGAGGCTGGCATATCTTCCGGTTTACGCCGCCGGTATTTCCTACCTGCGCACCCTGATCTGGGCGATCTCCCTGGTCGGGCTGGCAATGGTGCTCCTGGCCCTGCTCTGATCGTCGCGGGCGCCTCGCAAGGGAAGTGTTTCCAGGGTGAAACCCGCGCAACCCACGTCGGAACTGATCGAGCTGAATGGTCGCGCCCCCGAACCGCGCGAGCTGGCGTTCCTCGCCCAGGTCAATTACGGCCACTTCACGACGATGCAGGTGCGCGATCGCGGCGTGCGTGGTTTCGGCCTGCACCTGCAACGCCTGGCGGAAGCCACGAGGGCACTGTTCGGCAGCGAGCTCGATCTCGAACTGGTGCGCAAGCATCTCCGACGGATCATCAGCGATGCGCCCGCCTCGGTGCGCATCACGGTGTTCTCGCTTGCCCTCGACCGCGCCCATCTGGAGCGGCCGGTCGGCGTGGACGTGCTGGTGGCGGCGAGCCCCGCGCGTGCGGGCAGGGCCGAAGCGCTTAGGCTGCGTTCGGTCGTGCATGAGCGCACGTTGCCGCTGGTCAAGCATGTCGGCACGTTTGATTTGTTCCACCATTGGCGGCAGGCTCGCCTGGCCGGATTCGACGATGCCCTGTTCTGCACGGCGGCCGGCGAAGTTTCGGAGGGTCCGATCTGGAACATCGGTTTCTGGGATGGCAGCAAGGTGATCTGGCCGGCTGCACCGGCCTTGCCCGGCATCACCCGGCAACTGCTCGAGACGGGATTGCGGGCGCTCGGCGTGCACACCGAGACGCGCCCGGTATTCCTCCGCGACCTGGCGGGATTCCGCTCGGCATTCATCATGAATTCCGCTTCGGTCGGGCCGCTGGTCCGCAGCATCGACGAGAACCGTTTCCATCCCGACGCGGAACTCGGGAGCCTGCTTGTCGCGGCCCATGAATCGCAACCCGTGGAAGCCATCTGACGCCATCCGCGCCGACATCGGGCCGTGCGGGCGGCAGGCCAAGCCCTGTGCCGGCGGGGCCTCGCGCCCGGTACGGTCGCGCCGGCAACCGCGCGGTTGCAGCGGTCGGGCTGGCTTGCTCGCTCGCCGCCAATTGCGCCCTGGGGCGTGCGCGGACATGAGCCGCGCTGCTAGTCTGCAGGACTGATTGCGGCCGTCCAGACCAGAATCCATGCCTGCCTCCCTGCTTTCCATCCTGCGAATCGCCCTCGGTGCCAGCGTGATCGCGCTGAACACGGTGCTGCATTCGATCCCGTTGCTGCTGCTGGCCGTGGTCAAGCTGCTCGTGCCCTTCGCCGGTTTCCGCCATTCCATTTCCCGCCTGCTGGTCGTCATTGCGGAAAGCTGGATCGCCGTGAACAGCTGGTTGATGTCGGCACTCGGCCGGGTCGAGATGCAAGTGGAGGGACTCGAGGGATTGCGCCGCGCGGGCTGGTACCTGGTGATCTGCAACCACCAGAGCTGGGTCGATATTCCGGTGCTGCAACGCGTGTTCAACCGGCGGATTCCGTTCCTCAAGTTCTTCCTCAAGAGCCAGCTGATCTGGGTGCCGGTCCTGGGCCTGGCATGGTGGGCCCTCGATTTTCCCTTCATGAAGCGCTATTCGAAGGAAGAACTGGCCAGCCGCCCGGAACTTCGCGGCAAGGATATCGAGGCGACCCGGAAGGCTTGCGAGAAGTACCGGCACCTGCCCGTGTCGGTCATGAACTTCGTCGAGGGCACCCGCTTCACCGAGGCCAAGCACGATCGCCAGGGTTCTCCCTATGCCCACCTCCTGCTTCCGCGTGCCGGAGGCATCGCTTTCGTTCTGGACGCCATGGGCGGGATGATCGACGCCATCGTCGATGTGACCCTGGTCTATCCGTGCGGTCGCCCCGGCGTGCTCGACCTGCTGGCCGGCCGCGTGCGCCGCGTGGAAGTGAAGATCAACGCTTTCCCGGTGCCGGCGCAATTGCTGCACGGCGACTACGAGAACGACCCTGCATTCCGCGGCCGGTTCCAGGCCTGGCTCAATGAACGCTGGGCCGAAAAGGACGCCCTGCTGGCGCGTTCGGTGGCTGAAGCGGACTGACATGCCGGATCGCGACCGGGTCGCCCGATGCGATCCGGGCCGCTTTGCGAAGGTGTTTGCGCACTTCGCCCTGATAGAATCCGCACCCTGGCTGGCGGGCACGGGATCAGGTTCCGGCTCGCCGTATTCCAATCACACAAGGCGCAGGTATTCCCATGGGCAGAGGCCCCAGCATCGAAGGTCGCAAGAACGCCGAGGACGCGAAGCGCGGCAAGATTTTCACCAAGCTGATCCGCGAGATCACGGTCGCGGCGCGCAACGGCGGCGACCCGGCGACCAATGCGCGATTGCGCATCGGCATCGAGAAGGCCCTGTCGGCCAACATGACCAAGGACACCATCGAGCGCGCGGTCCGGCGCGGCTCGGGTGCCGATGGCGCAGACAACATGGAAGAGTTGCGCTACGAAGGTTACGGTCCCGGCGGCGTCGCGCTGATCATCGATGCGATGACCGACAATTCCGTTCGCACGGTCGCCGACGTGCGCCATGCGCTGTCCAAGCATGGCGGCAACCTCGGCACCAGCGGTTCGGTAGCCTTCCAGTTTTCGCGCGTCGGCGAACTCGTGTTCGCGTCGGCCAACGCCGATGCCGAGGAAAAGATCCTCGAAGCCGCACTCGAGGCGGGCGCCGACGACGTCCTCAGCGAGGACGGCAAGAGAACGGTGCTGTGCGTGCCGGAGAATTTCGAGGCGGTCAAGGCGGGGCTGTCGGGCGCAGGCTTCGAGCCGCTGGGCGACGGCGTGGTCATGCGCCCGGCCAACCGCGTCGCCGTCGATGAAGAAACGGCCGGCACACTGACCGAATTGCTCGACTGGCTCGACGAGCTCGACGACGTCCAGGAGGTCTACCACAACGCCGCCATGCCGGAATCGGCATGAGCCGAATCCTGTCCATCGGCGCGCGGCAGTTGTCGGTGAGGATTTGGCTGTCCCTGGCCGGTGCCTGCCTGCTGTTGGCGCTGGCTGGCTGTGCGCCGCAGCCGACCCGGATTGCCGAAGCTCCGCGGCCGCTGAAGATCGCGACGTGGAACCTGGAGCATCTCGCCGAGTCCGACGGGCTCGGTTGCCGGCCGCGCAGCGAAGCGGACTACGCAGCGCTGCGCCGCTATGCCGATCAACTGGCAGCCGACGTCATCGCGTTCGAGGAGGTCGAGAATGCCGCGGCCGCCAGGCGCGTGTTTCCGGCCGATCGCTACAGCATCCTCATGTCGACGCGTCCGGAAAGCGGCCGGCATGGCTACTGCGGACACGGCCGCACCGACGGCCCACGCATTCGCAGCCAGAATGTCGGGTTTGCCATCCGCAAGGACGTGTCGTTTGTGCGCAACCGGGATTTCCGCGAACTGGCGGTCGGCAACCCGGATCTGCGCTGGGGCGTGGATATCACCCTTTCCGGCAGCAGGCCGCTGCGCCTGCTAGCCGTGCATCTGAAAAGCGGTTGTTCGTCAGGATCGGAGAATCCACCGTGTCCGGTGCTCTTCGATCAGGTTCCCGTTTTGCGCAAATGGATCGCGGCGCGTCGCGCCGAAGGCACGCCGTTCGCGATACTGGGTGATTGGAACCGGCGGCTGGCGCTGGCCGACGACCCGGTCTGGATGCGCCTCAACGAAGGTTTGCCGGCCGGTGAGCGGCTGGTTGGTGCGGCCGGGGGCAGGGGTGCGACCTGCGCGGTCCGCTATCCGGACTTCATCGATCATATCGTCCTTGATCCTGCGGCCGCAGCGCGGCTTGCAGCCGACTCGTTCGAGGAATTCACCTACGGCGTGCCCGAGGACCAGCATCCCTCCGACCACTGCCCGGTTGCAGTGACGATTGACTGAGCGGGGATTGGAGACGACCAGCCGTTCGGCTGTAGAACACCGGGATCCGGGATCCGGGAGTGCCACGGATTCGAAGCGCTGGATTGCGCGCGATGCCATCGCCGGAGGGTGCAGCTGCCGACAGACGGATGGGGGCGGGTTGACGAAGCCTGAGGCGATGGCCCGCCAATCAGGAGCGCTTGAGCAGATCCTTGAGGCCGGCGAACGGATTACTGGTGGCGGCGACGGTAGCGGTTTCCGCATGGGCTGCGCTGCCGCCGGTATGGTCGATATAGCGCGAATGCTCGTTGTCGTGGCAATACACGCAGAGCAGTTCCCAGTTGCTGCCGTCCGCCGGGTTGCAGTCGTGGTCGTGGTTACGATGGTGCACGGTCAGTTCCTGCAGGTTGGCGCGGGTGAACTCCCTCGCGCAACGACCGCAGATCCACGGATACATCTTCAATGCGCGTTCGCGATAGCCGGCATCGCGCTGGGCTGCATTGCGTCGCGCTTCGGCGACCACACGATCGAGTTTGCTGGTATCCATGGCGTGACGGCGCGGAAAAACCGGATCGTCGCAGAGTATCAGGCCGGATGCCATGGGTCTGCAGGAAGGCACCGGCGGCTGGCGCGGGGAGTGGAAGAGCGGATCCCCGGCAGCGCACCGGGGGCGCGGCTTGCCGGGGACCCGCAGGGCAACGCTCAGTCGGCGAACTCGATCGGCGTATCCAGGTCCTCGCAGAAGTCCTGCTTGCTGGCTTCACTGAAGCTGCCATCGGCGAACTTCGCGCGCATCCATTGTTCACAGCCCTCGCCATCGGTGCTGTGGTCCCAGATCATCGTCACGGTGCTGCCGGCGGCAATGCCGCTGCCGACATCGAAGTCGCCCCATTCGGACTTGTCTTCGGAAACCTGCAATTTCACGATCTTCGAGCTGCTGGCGTTGCTGACGACGAAATGCCATTCGTCCGCTGCGGAGGCCTGCATGGCCGGGATTGCCGTGGCGATGCAGAGCAGGGAGATGCCTAGGGTTGTCTTGATGGACATGAACGACCTCGATTGGGAAGCGTTGGGTGCCGTCGGGCTTGACGGGTGGCGGGTCGAAGCAGCCGGAACGTCATGCCGTGAAGGCAATCCGCGGTCCACCGGCGCAAGCGACTTCGGCACTCAGGAGCAAGATCGGGGCCAACCGAGAACCATCGGCGCGCATGGTGCCGTTGCGGACGCATTCGACCGAATGTCAGATTGTCACCAGGTCTTCTGGCGCGATGTGACAGATCTGCCGGCGCCAATTGACATCGCCCTGTGCAGGGAGTCCGGTGCGGGACGGGGTTGGGCGTTACCCGCAAGCAGCGTGGTCAAGCAGGGAGTCGACGTCCATAATCCCCGCCGAAGGTCCAACACCGAGGCGCATGTTGAATTCCGCGACATTCTCCATTGCATCGATCCGATCAGCCGGAATCGCCGTTGTCCTGCTGCTTGCGAATTCGATGGCGCTGGCCCAGGCATCGGGCTCGACGCCCGGCGACCCGCCCCTCAACGCCGACGAGATCCGGGCACGCATCGAATCGATGCAATCGCGGACTGAGGTGGTTGCTTCCGACAAGCAATTGACCATCGAGAACCTGCAGGCGGCCCTGGCCCGGATCGAAAGCGCAGAATCGTCGCGAAAGCAGGCTGCCGAGTACGCCAAGGCGCTGACCACCGCCCCGGCCAGGATCGCCGAGCTGAGCGCCAGGCTGGAGAAACCGGTCGAGGAGGTCAAGGACGCCGGGCCTGACCGGGTCGATCTGGCCGAAGCGCAATTGCAGATGGCGTCGTTGCAGATCAGGGCGGTCTCGCTGCGTTCTGAACGGCGGGCGCTGCAGGAATCGCTGCGCTCGATGGCGACGCGCCGGCTCGCTGCACGCGAAGACCTGACGGCACTCCGCGAACAGGCCGAGCAAAAGCCGGAATCGGTGCCGTCGGATGCCTCGCAGATGTTGATCGATTCCAGCCGGATCAAGGCCGAGGCGATTCGCCAGGACCTCTCCGCGAGAATCGAGAAGACCGAGCAGGAAATCCTCAGCTTGCCGACCCGCGAGGCCATAGCGGGCGCACAGCAGAGCCTCATCGACCGCGAACTCCGGCAGATCGAAGCCGCCACTTCCAGCCTCGGCCGACGCATGGATGCCAGGGACCAGGAGGACACCCAGGCCAAGCTGGACGCTGCCGAGGCTGCGGTGCGTGAGTGGTCCAATGGACCCGAAGCAATGTTGAAGATCGCCCAGGAAACCGCGGACCTGCGGAAATCCATGGCGGAAATAAGTGGAGAACTGCGCAGGCTCTGGTCCGTGAAGGATCGTACCTACAGCCAGCTCGGCAGCGTTGCGCTGTCGCGAAAGTATGCCGACCAGATCTTGGCCTTCGGCCGCATTGGTGAGGAGCATGGTCGCATGTTGCGCGACGTGGCCAAGCAGTTGCCCTCGCAGTCGGCGCTCGATCGTCGCATCGCGGAACGCCAGGCGGCGGTCGTTGACGCCCGGGTGTTGCGCTTTCGCACCGAGCAGCGGTTGTCGAAAGCCGGTGCGAACGCCGAGGCGGTCGATCGGCTGATGGCGGGAAACGGCATCGCGGACACTCCTGGGAACAGGGCGGCAGCGAAAAAACTGCTGGTCAGCCGGCGTCAGGCGCTGGGTGAACTGCTCGACTTGCAGGCGCGCCAGGTCGAATCGCTGGCCGAGGCCAGTTCGCTGGATACCGAGCTGCTCCAGCGCAGCACGCAGTTGCGCTCCCTGCTCAACCAGCGATTGCTCTGGCTGCCCAGCGCCAGTCCGATCGACGCATCGTGGGGCAAGACCATGGTCGCCGGCGTGGCGGGGCTGCTGACCGCCGAAAGCATCGCCGGCGTGCTGCCTTCAGCCCGCCAGTCATTGGCTGCCCATCCGCTGCGAACGCCTTTTCTGCTCGCCTCGGCGGGCTTCCTCTTTTTCCTGCGCAAGCGATTGTCGAAAAGGCTGGCTACCCTTGCCGGAACAGTCGGGACGCGCGCGGACCGCATGGTGCTGACGCTTTCAGCGCTGCTGGTGACCGTCCTGCTGGCGATGCCGATACCCCTCGCAGTGGGCCTCGCCGGCTCGCTCCTTCTCGAACCCGACAGCCCGACCTCGCTTTCGAGTGCGCTCGGCACCGGATTGATCAATGTCGGCATCGTGCTGTTCATCCTTGGTCTGTTCCGCACCATGTGTCGACACCACGGTCTCTTCGTTTCGCATTTCGGTTGGGATTCAACCGGATCACGGCGATTGGGCCTGGCGTTGTGGAGCGTCAGCCTTGCGCTGGCGCCTGCGGCGTTCCTCAGCGGCGTGGCGCAGTCCAACGGCGATCCGGCGCTTGTCGACGGGGTGGGGCGTCTCGCCCTGGTCGTCAGTTCAATCGCATTGGCAATCTTCACGCTGAGGGTCTTCAGGCCTGTCGGTGGTGCCCTGACCACGAGCCTTTCGCGTCGCGGGCTGATCTGGCGTACGCGGCATGTCTGGTTCTGGACGTTGCTGTCGGCGCCGCTGGCGTTGGCCGGACTCTCGATGGCCGGCTACCATTCGAGCGCCAACGAACTGCAGGCCCGCCTCGTCTCGTCGGGCTGGGTCCTGTTGAGCATCGTCATCTTCTACCAGATCGCGATGCGCGGCGTCCTCGTCGCCGGACGCCAGGCGGCATACAAGCAGGCCGAAGTGCGCCAGGCCAGGCGGATCGAGGACAGCCTCGCCGGATCGGGCGCAGATGGCAGCGGTGAAGGCAGTCCTATTCCGCACGAGGACCCGGAAATCGACGTCGTGACGGTCAGTCAGCAGACGCGCGCGATGCTGCGGGCCGCCAGCGGCATCCTGCTGGTGGTTTTCCTGTTCGGGATCTGGAGCAGCATCGTGCCGGCGCTGGGTGTCTTCAACGACATCGTGCTGTGGTCGAATGTTTCGACCACAGCGACCGGGCAGCTCGTATCCGAAGTGACGCTGGCGCATTTCCTCTTGAGCATCCTGCTGCTCGGCCTGACGTTTTTCGCTGCGCGCAACCTGCCGGGATTCCTCGAGATCGTCGTCCTGCACCGGCTCGAGCTCGATTCCGGCACGCGCTACGCGTATGTCACGATCTGCCGCTACGGCATCCTGATGATCGGCATCATCATCGCGTTCAGTCGCATCGGCGTGGATTGGTCCAAGTTGCAATGGATCGTTGCGGCACTGGGTGTCGGCCTCGGCTTCGGCCTGCAGGAAATCGTCGCCAACTTCATTTCGGGCATCATCATCCTGTTCGAGCGCCCGGTCCGGGTCGGTGACCTGATCTCGATCGACAATACGGTAGGTACGGTCACGCGCATCCAGATCCGCGCGATCACGATCACCGATCCGGACAACTTCGAAGTGCTGGTGCCGAACAAGACGTTCATCACCGGTACGGTGAAGAACTGGTCGCTGACCACGCCGATTACCCGCCTCGTCGTCAAGGTCGGCATTGCCTACGGCAGTGACGTCGCGCTGGCGCAGAAGACGCTGCTCGACATCGCCGCCGCCGACGACAACGTGCTCGACACGCCGGCACCCACCGTCCTGTTCCTCGGCTTCGGCGACAGTTCGCTCGATCTCGAACTGCGCGTTTTCGTCGGTCGCATCGAACATCGCTTGCCCACACTGCACAACCTGCATTCGGCCGTGCATGCGGGGTTTGCCAGCGCGGGCATCGAGATCCCGTTTCCGCAGCGCGACCTCCATGTGCGGTCCGGACTGGAGAAGTACCGTGGGGACGTGGCAGAAACGGAGCCGCCTGCGGGCAGGGACCTGCCCGGCTGAAGGCCGGGCTTCAATGCCGGATCGGCCCCCGGCGCTGATGCGCTGGCCCGATGATGGTAGTGTCGACTTGCGCACCCGGCCGGGCCATGCCCCATGCGGTCCGATGCAGCCGGATCCAGATTCCCCAATTGACAGGAGAAGACCATGTCGCGTCCCAAGCAACTTGTCGTATTCGTCGCCACGCTGTGCGTCTCGATGATGGCGCAGGCGGCTGGCAAGCCCCATGTCGATTTCATCAATTCGGTCAAGGCCAAGGCTGCCGGGTATCCGTTCTCGCAGGCAGTGCAGGTGGACAACACGTTGTACCTGTCCGGCCAGATCGGCATCGATCCGGCCACCGGCAAGCTCGCCGAGGGCGGCATTGCCGAAGAGGCGCGCCAGACCATGCAGAACATCAAGGACCTGCTCGCCGAGAACGGCCACTCGATGAGCGACCTCGTCAAATGCACGGTGATGTTGGCCGATATCAAGGAATGGCCGGCATTCAACGAGGTCTACCGCCGATTCTTCGATGGCCAGTATCCTGCCCGCAGCGCGTTCGCCGGCAGTGGGCTGGCCATGGGCGCACGCGTCGAAGTGGAGTGCATCGCCGCCGTCGGCAACTAGCTTTCGGCGCGCCCGATGTGCCCGGGGCGATGACTGCCCGTTCAGATCACGCCGCCGGGCTTGACCTCCTTGAAGCTGCGCGGGCTCAGCTGGCGCGTGAGCTGGAACGTGCCTTCGCGAACGACTCGGGTCATGCGGATGTCGATGATCGTGGTCTCGTTCGGCGGAATCATCGGCAGCAGGTTCTGCACGGTGGCGTGCATCTCGGCCGCCCAGTACTCGACGAAGTGGTCGCCGTCGCGCGACTGGATGCGCAGGCCATAGGGCGGGCGCGGAATGAGTTCGGAACGCGCGATGCTGCCGGCCTTGAGGCCCGGGATCGCCGGGCAACCGGCCAGCACGGCATGGTTGAGGAAAAAGGTCAGGTTGCCGGAGCGCTTGTTGTACTGGCGGTCGGCAAGGAAATTCTCGGGCAACTGGTTCGGATCGTTGCCGGGGCCCGCGGTGAGCAACACCTTGACGTCGGGCGTGCCGACCTGGCTCGAATCGATCAGGCGAAAGATCACCACCGAGCGGGGTTCGTGGATGTCCTGGCGGGCGGGCAGTACCGGCGCCTTGTCGATCGCGAGGCGGCTGCCGATATCCTGGCGTGCTGTGTTCTCCGCCACAAAGGCCTCGCACAGCGCCCGGTAGGCCGCCGCATCGCCCACCTTCAGGCAGCGCAGGATGGCATCGACCGTGACGTGGGCGATCCCGTCGTTGTGCACGCTGCGCATGATGCCTTTCGATTCGCCGGAGTGCGACACGCCGGCGAGAATCTTGAAGGCGGTCGCTGCGGCACGCTTCGAGGAAACCCTGACCAGCGTGCGCAGGCGCTTGCGCGCCGAGGGCAGCGCCTCGCCTGGCTCGACCTGCGGCTGCTCGAGCACGATGTGGGTTGCGTTGAGGTTGGCCGCGGCGAGGCGGACCACGCCGTCCGAGCCGAGTTCGCCCGTGTAGGGATTGATGAAATCGTAGAGCTTGCGGTCGATCGCGTCGCCGCTGAGCACGAACTGGAAAAGCGGATTCGTACCCTCGGTGAGCTTCAGCTTCGGATAATCGTCGATCCAGCGCAGGTTGAGATCACAGGCCTCGGGGCTGCCCAGTTCGAGCCAGTCGAGCACGCCCTGGCCGGGCTCCACGCCATCAAACCAGGACTTGATCGAGGCGAGCCGCGTCTTGCCGAGCTGGGCCAGGGCCGAGCCGAAGTTGGCCGGCGCGAGCATGACCAGGTGGCTCATCGGACATTCGCCGGTTCGTTTGGCCTTCACGTAGGTCCGGTCGAACCACTCGCGCACGACCGGTCCGCCGGTCGAATGGGTGATGCAGACGAAGCGTCGCCCGGCGCCGGCGTCCTTGAGCACCGCGGCCAGCGCGGATTCGAAGGCGCGCGCCAGGTCGGGCAGGCGCACCTCGTCGCGGAAGCTGACGTACTGGCCGAGATAGACATGCTGGACATCGAGTTTCGGTCCACCCGTCTTCGCCGATTCTGCGGCCAGGCGGGCGGGCAGCTGGCCATACGTATCGGTGTGGGTGACGCTCCAGCCGTGCACGAAGACGACGAGTTGTGCAGCCATGGTCAGACTCCTTGTCGATGGTCGTCAGGCGAGCCGCAGCCGGCAACCCGAATGGGCGCTGGCAGCTCTGCGGTCTTGCAGGTGCCGGCAGGGAAGACGCCCAGGCGACTCAGGCCTTGTCGAATTCCGCGATCAGCGCTGCGCGCTGATCGGCGTCGAGCATCGCCTCGACTCCGGCCTTGAGGTTGTCGGACTCCCGGTCCGGCTTGCCGGTGGCAGGAATCACTGTCGTCACGGCGGGGTTGCTCAGGGCGAAGCGCAGGAACAGCTGGGCCCAGGAGGTGGCCCCGATGGCCTCGGCCCAGGCCGGCACGGGCTTCCCCTTGACCCGCGAGAACAGGTTGCCGTCGTCGAAGTTGCGGTTGGCCAGCACGGCGATGCCGAGTTCGCGGGCCGCCGGGAACACGCGCTTCTCGGCGTTGCGGTGCGTGACCGAATAGTTGATCTGCAGGAAATCGGGTTTCGACTCGGCGACGGCATCCGCCAGTTCGTCGTGCGCGCTGTCCAGGTAGTGGGACAGGCCCACATAGCGCACCTTGCCCTCGGCCTTGAGTTCGCGTGCGACGGCCAGCTGGGTCCTCCAGTCGCGCAGGTTGTGCACTTGCAGCAGTTCGACGTGATCGGTCTGCAATCGCTTGAGCGAGGCTGCGAACTGGGCGTGGCCGGCGTCGCGTCCGGCAATTCCCGACAGCTTGGTCGCAAGGAACGCCTTGTCGCGTAGTTTCAGCTCGGCGAGCAGATCGCCGATGACGACCTCGGCCGTGCCATAGGAAGGCGAGGTGTCGATCAGCGACCCGCCAGCGGCGAAAAAGCGCCGCAGTACCTCCCGGCGCGGATCCCGTTCCGCGGCGCTTGTGCCGATTTCGAAACTGCCGGAGGTGCCGAGGCCGATGACGGGAATGCGTTCGCCGCTGGAAGGTATGGCGCGCGTTGCCACGGTACCGCTGGCGTGGGCCGCTGCGGCGCCCAGGGCGAATGACGGGTTGACGATGGCCGTGATGGCGGCGGCAGCGGTGGTGCCGAGGAACTGGCGTCGACTGGTCATTTCATCACCTTTCGAGGGGTCGGGGATTTCGCATTGTGCGCGCTTCGCGAGGGCAGACAAACCCTGCACGCCTTCTTTCCGCGATCGAAGCGAAGATCGCTGTGTGTCCGTTTTGCATCCGGCGCGGGCCGGGTGGCTGAGAATTTCCTGGTCGCTCGCCCGCCGTGGCTCTGGCTCGCGGCGGCCGGAACTGTAATCATCCACGTGAATCGATTCGAGGAGCCTCCATGAGCATGACGACGCCGGATCTGTGCGATGCGCATCCGGACCACGTGAAGGCCGCCGAGCCGATCTTCCGCAGCTACGGTGGGCGCGATGCCTTCGCTGGCCGGATCGTCACGGTCAAGTGTTTCGAGGACAACTCGAAGGTGAAGGAACTCGTGGCCACCGCGGGCCATGGCAAGGTGATGGTCGTCGACGGAGGCGGCTCGTTGCGCCGCGCCCTGCTGGGCGACCAGCTCGCCCGGCAGGCTGTCGCCAATGGCTGGGAGGGCATCCTCATCAATGGCTGCCTGCGCGACGTGCAGATCATCGCCACGCTCGACCTGGGCGTGCAGGCGCTCGCCAGCCATCCGATGAAGACCGACAAGCGCGGACTGGGCGATGTCGGCGTGCCGGTAGGCTTCGCCGGTATCGAGTTCAGGCCCGGCGCATGGCTCTATGCCGATGCCAACGGAGTCATAGTCTCGGACCGGTCGTTGACGGCGCCTGCATAACTGGCCCGGGCATCCGCTTGCCGCCGTCGTCTACAGCGACAGCGTGCGGCCGCCATCGACGGGAACATTGATGCCGTTAATGTAGCCGGCGGCTGGCGAGGCGAGGAAGGCGATAACGGCGGCGACCTCGCTGGCCTCGGCGAAGCGGCGCAGGGGGACGCTGGCGAGCATGCCTTCGGCAATCTTCTCTTCCGTGTTCCCGGTTGCCCTGGCCCGGTCGCGCAGTATCTGCGCAAGCCTTTGTGTTTTCGTATAGCCAGGCAAGACGTTGTTGACCGTTATGCCGGAAGGGCCGAGTTCGCCGGCAAGCGTTTTCGACCAGCTCGCGACGGCGCCGCGAATCGTGTTGGAAACGCCGAGGTTGCGAATCGGCTCCTTCACCGAAGTCGAGATCACGTTGATGATGCGGCCGTAACCGCTGCCCTGCATGCCGGGCAGGACGGCTTGCAGGATGACCTGCGCGGCGATCAGGTGCTGGTTGAAGGCAATGCGGAAGTCGTCGAGCGTGGCGGAATTGGCCGTCCCGCTCGGCGGTCCACCGGTGTTGTTGACAAGGATGTTGACCGCGCCGTTGGCGGCGACGGCTTCGACCCGGGCGCGCAGCGCCGCGTGCTCGTTCATGTCGGCGGCGATGTAGCCGTGCTTCTGCGCGCCGTTGATGCGCGGCAGTCCGGCGACGGCCTTCTCGAGCGCTTCCGCGGTGCGCGCCAGCAGGGTGACATCGGCGCCGAGTGCGGCCAGTTCATGTGCCGCGGCAAGGCCGATGCCCTGCGATGCGCCGCAGACGAGGGCATGTTTGCCGAGCAGTTCGAGATTCATGGGATTGCCTTGTTCAGCGTCGGGATTGAACGAGTCGTTTCGTGCCGGACGAATATAGTGGTTCCGGGCAGCGCGTGTCGTCAAAGCCCCTCTCCCGCCGGGACAGGGGTTGGGGCGAGGCTACGGGGCGCCACGCGAACCCGGGGGCTTCACTGGACCCGCATCCGGCGCCTTGCGCCAGCTTCTCGCGAGCGGAAAAGGAACCGGCTACTGGATGCGCGCGAGCTTCTGCACCATCTGCGACAGCAGTTCGTCGTCATCGTTCGAGTGCGGCGGCTCGACCGATTCGAGATCGAAGCCCATGATCGCGGCGTCTTCTTCATCGAGGCCGTCGAAGGAGCGGAACTCGGCGTCGAGCAGGGCCATGCGCGCATGTTGTTCGTCGTCGTAACGGGGACGCTCTCCGCTCGAGTCGAAAATTTCGGCGATGCCGGAATCGAGAACGGTCAGGCACGCCCAGACCAGGGTGTCGCCGATGATTGCGACCCACCATTCGCCGGCGCGTTCGTCTTCGTTGCCGCTATCGCCTTCCTCGCGCGCGCTCATCTTCACAGTCCACCAAGGCCTTTCGAGGCGATCGCCGCAAGTCCGCCAAGAACAATCGCCCAGGCGCCGATCGCACCGAGCCGGGCAAGGCCGGTCAGCGACTTGTCGCGCAAGGCACGGTAGCGCCGCGCCAGGTACCAGCCGAACGCGCGCGGGGAAAACATGAATCCGCCGATACGGGCGCGTTCGGCCGGATGGTGGTCGCGCAAATGCACGCTCACCAGGATCCAGGTCATGATGTAGGTGGTCAGGCCGGCGACGAAAAAGCCAAGGCCGAGCAGGAGCATGAATTCACGGGCGAGGTGCATCAGAACTCCGCGTGGCCGGGGACGCGCGGATAGGGGATCGCGTCGCGGATGTTGGCCAGGCCGCATACGTAGACGACGAGGCGCTCGAAGCCGAGGCCGAAGCCCGCGTGCGGCACAGTGCCGTAGCGGCGGAAGTCGCGATACCAGTTGTAGTGCGCGGGGTCGAGGCCGAACTGCTGCATGCGTGCATCGAGTACGTCGAGACGCTCCTCGCGTTGCGATCCGCCGATGATCTCGCCGATGCCCGGAGCGAGCACGTCCATCGCCGCGACCGTGCGCTTGTCGTCGTTGAGGCGCATGTAGAAGGCCTTGATCCGTTCCGGATAGTTGGCGACGACGACCGGTCGCCCGACATGCTCCTCGACGAGGTAGCGTTCGTGTTCGGTCTGCAGGTCGACGCCCCATTCGACGGGAAACTCGAACTTCTTGCCCGATTTCTTCAGGATCTCCACCGCATCGGTGTAGTCGATGCGCTCGAACGGTGCGTTGATGAAGCCTTCGAGGCGCGAGACGGCGGTCTTCTCGACGCGCTCGGCGAAAAACGCCATGTCGTCCGGACGTTCGTCGAGGACCGTCTTGAAGACGAATTTGAGCAGTTCCTCGGCGACGCGCGCGTTCTCGTCGAGGTCGGCAAACGCGATTTCCGGTTCGATCATCCAGAACTCGGCGAGATGCCGGGCCGTATTCGAGTTCTCGGCGCGGAAGGTCGGTCCGAACGTATAGACCTTGCTCAATGCCAGGCAATAGCCCTCTACGTTGAGCTGGCCGGAGACGGTCAGGAACGCATCCTTGCCGAAGAAGTCCTTGCGCACGTCGACCGCGCCCTTCTCCGTGCGCGGCAGGTTCATCAGGTCCAGGGTCGAGACGCGGAACATCTGGCCGGCGCCTTCGGCGTCCGAAGTCGTGATGATCGGCGTATTGACCCAGCAGTAGCCGTTGCGGTCGAAGTAGCGATGGATGGCCGAGGCGATCGTGTGGCGCACGCGGGTGATCGCGCCGAACAGGTTGGTGCGCGGGCGCAGGTGGGCAACCTCGCGCAGGAACTCCAGCGAGTGCGCCTTGGGCTGGATCGGATAGGTTTCCGGATCGTCGACCCAGCCGACCACCTCGATCGAACTTGCCTGCAGTTCGAAGCCCTGGCCCTTGCCTTGCGAGGCGACCAGCTCGCCGGTGGCGATCAGCGCGCAGCCGGCGGAGAGACGCAGCACTTCATCGTCATAATTCGGCAGCGATTCGGGCGCAACGACCTGGATCGGGTCGAAACAGGAGCCGTCGCTGAGGTTGATGAAGGACAGGCCGGCCTTGGAATCCCGGCGCGTGCGCACCCAGCCGCGCACACTGATCGGGCTGCCCGCGGGCAAAGCGCCGCTCAAGGCCTGTTTGACACTGACGACGGACATGCGATGCGTGCTCCGGATATCGTGGGTTACCGAAGCGCAGGGCGGTTCGGCGGAAACCGCGCATGATAGCGGATGCGCAAAGGGTATTGGCGTGCCGGCCTTGTTTCCCCAAGCACCCACCTCGATATGGGAGATGTGGCCGAATGCTAGACTTGCGGCAGCAAGTCCCGAATCCCGAATCCCGAATCCCGAATCCCATCGCCTGCCCCTATGCCCATCCAGCTCACCGAAGCCGCCCTGACCCGCATGCACGCGTTCCTTGCAAAGGATCCGTCGGCCGTTGGCGTGCGCTTTGGCATCAAGAAGACCGGCTGCTCGGGATTCGCCTATACGGTGGACCTGGCCCGGTCGATCGCCGAGAACGACCAGGTATTCGATCACGACGGCATCCGCGTGCTTGTCGATGCCCAGGCATTGCCCTATGTCGAAGGCACCGAAATCGACTTCCTGCGCCAGGGGCTGAACGCGTCCTTCGTGTTCCGCAATCCGAATGCCACCGGCGAATGCGGCTGTGGCGAGAGCTTCACGGTCGACCCGGCCAACTGATAACCCGTTGAGTTTGCAGGGTAAAGGTCGCCTGTCGCATCGTTCAGGAAACTCGGTTAGACTCGAATCCGCTGTATTTGCACGGTCGCGAAGCCGTGGACCGATGCCGCGAAGATCCAGTGATCCACCGCATCGCCCGGCCAATCATGACCTGCAGCTGCAGTGAGTGGTTGGAAGCCCTTTAGGGGTATTGGGCGTTAACAAAGCAGTGGAGACATTCATGTCGGATCGTCAAGTCGGCACCGTCAAGTGGTTCAATGAAAGCAAGGGGTTTGGTTTCATCAGCCGGGAGAACGGCCCGGATGTGTTCGTGCATTTCCGCGCGATCAATGGAACGGGATTCAAGACCCTGCAGGAAGGACAGAACGTGAGTTTCACGGTCGTGCAGGGGCAGAAAGGCCTGCAGGCCGAGGATGTCACCGCCGTCTGATTCAGCTTGCTCGCACGCACAGATCGGGGTCGCGGCGCTCGCGTCGCGGCCCCGTTGTTTTTTCGGATACAGCAACCACGTATCCCCTCCGTCACCTGCGAGGTACCAAGATGATCACATTGAACGTGCGTGGATTGCCGCGCAGCATGACCGAAACGTCGCTCAACGACATGTTTGGCAAGTTCGGGCGCGTGCACAAGCTCAAGATGGCCATGGATCCGTTCAAGAACGAGTGCAAGGGTTTTGCCGAACTCGCCATGGAAGGGCATGAAGCCCGTGCCGCGATCGCCGGCCTCGATGGCAGTTTCCAGGATGGGGGCACACTGCGCGTCGGTTTGGCCAGCGCGCGTCCCGCCCGCGGCGGCCGCCGCTGAGCACGCATCCACCAGCCCTGCATGGCCCTGGCTGATATTCCCCGATTGCTGCGCCGCCTTTGTGCGGCGTGGCCCGCCGCGCTTGTCCTCGCGGCCTGCTCGCCTGCGCCGGAAGCGCCGGCATCCACGGCGCCCGTGCATACGCTGGCCGCGCCCGAAGCCTCGTCGCAGGACGCTTTCGACGCCCAGGGCCAGCTGCGCGGATTCTACGAAGGGCGCGAGGGCGGCCTGTTCACGGCCTGTGGCGAAACCTCGCGGCGCCACGTGCGCGAGCTGGACGCGAAGGCACTTGCCGTCCTTTCGGCCGCCGATGCCGCCGACCCGGAACCCAAGTTCATCGTGGCAAGTGGCAACCTGATCGGCAGGGACGGCGTCGCCATCGCCGCCATCGACCTGGTCACCCGCGATGCCTTCAGTTGCGAGTCGCGACTGGATGACATCATCCTGGCCGCGCGCGGCACGCAGTCCCTGTGGACGCTCGAGGTCACGGCGGCGGCGGTGGATTTCATTGCCGCGCCGGGAGCCACGCCGCAACTCTTTCCCTATCGGCCCGTTTCGCAATCGCAGGGAAAGAGGGTGCTGGAATCCTCCAATGCCGATGGCGGGATCCGCATCGAGCTGCAGCCGGGACCCTGCAGCGAGAAGATGACCGGTACCACGTTCGGCCTTGCCGCGAATGTCCAGGCTGGCGGGCAGGTCTATTCGGGCTGCGCGTGGCGCGGTCTCGCCAGGCCCTAGAACCGCATGGATGCGCCTTTGCCCGCATGCAACGGCGAAGGGCCGGCCGTGCTTCGTGTCCGGGCGCCCGATGGCGCAGAGGCGGAGCTCGCCATTACCCGCCCGGCGGCCGCGGGTGTCGGCGTGCTCTGGCTTCCGGCACTGGGTGTTTCCGCGCGCAACTACCAACCCTGGGCGAGGGCGCTTGCCGAGGCCGGTGTTGCCTCGGCCCTGCACGAATGGCGCGGAACAGGCTCGAGCAACCGGCGGGCATCGAGGCGGCACGACTGGGGCTACCGCGAACTGCTCGAATTCGACATTCCGGCCAGCCTGGCTGCCGCGCGGCAGGCATGTCCGGGGCTGCGCTGGATCGTCGCCGGGCACAGCATTGGCGGGCAGTTCGCCGGCATGTTCGCTGCGATCAACCCGCACGCAGTCGATGCTGTCGCCTTCATCGCCAGCGGATCGCCGTACTGGCGGACGTTTCCTGCGCGGCAGCGCCCCCTGCTGCGCCTGCTCCCGCCAGTGGTCAGGTCGATCGTCGCGCTGGCCGGCTACTACCCGGGCAAGCGCATCGGTTTCGCCGGAACGGAGGCGCGTACCCTGATGCGCGAGTGGGCGCGCAGTTCGCAGGGCTACTATTCAAGCTACATCCAGGGTATCGATACCGAGGCAAGCATGGCGAGCTTCGCAGGACCGTTGCTGTGCGTGCGCATGAGCGAAGACCGCCTGTGCCCGCATGAATCGGCCGAATGGCTGCTAGGAAAATTTCCGCAGGCCACCATCTCGCGAGCCGGGCTCGAGCCGGTCGATTTCCGGACCGGCACGGCCAGCCATTTCTCCTGGCTGAGGGAACCCGCACCGGTTGCGCAGCGCATGAAAGACTGGATCCAACACGGCTTCGGCCCCACCGTCACCCCCGGCACGAGCAGGCATTGAGCAGCATTCCTGACGTACCGGCACATCACCCCACCGGAGTCCGCATGGCCTTGTTCGAACCCCTGGTGTTGCGCGGCCTGACCCTGCGCAACCGTATCGCGGTATCGCCGATGTGCGAATACTCGGCCGTCGACGGACTGCCGGATGCCTGGCACATGGTCCATCTTGGCAGTCGCGCCGTGGGTGGCGCCGGCCTGGTTTTCACCGAGGCCACGGCGGTGGAGGCGCGCGGTCGCATTTCGCCCGTGGATACCGGGATCTGGAACGACGCCCAGGCTGCGGCGTGGGCGCCGATCGCGGAGTTCATCGAGGCGCAAGGCGCCGTGCCGGGTATCCAGCTTGCGCATGCC
Source organism: Dokdonella sp. (assembly GCA_036734345.1). Taxonomy (GTDB): domain Bacteria; phylum Pseudomonadota; class Gammaproteobacteria; order Xanthomonadales; family Rhodanobacteraceae; genus Dokdonella. The sequence goes on from DAIMYT010000020.1 coordinate 36,008, forward strand.
GGGCGCAAGGCGAGCACCGAACCGCCATGGGCAAAGGGACATCGCGTGGAACCCGCGGACGGCGGCTGGATGACGGTGGCGCCATCCGCGCTGGCCTATTCCCCGGACTATCCGCATCCGTCGGCGCTCGAGGCCGCCGGAATCGACGCCATTGTCGAGGCATTCCGCAACTCGACCCGGCGCGCCGTCGATTGCGGGTTTCGCGTGATCGAGATCCATGCGGCACATGGTTACCTGTTGCACCAGTTCCTCTCGCCGCTGAGCAATCGGCGCAGCGACGCATGGGGCGGCAGTTTCGAAAACCGGATCCGCCTGACCCGTTCGGTGGTAGCGGCCGCGCGCGAGGTCATGCCCGAGCGCCTGCCGCTTGTCGTGCGGATTTCCGCGACCGACTGGATCGACGGGGGCTGGGATCTCGAGCAGAGCATCGAACTGTCGCGGCTCCTCAAGGCAGGCGGGGTCGATCTGATCGACGTGTCCAGCGGCGGACTCGCACCCGGGCAGCAGATCAGCCCGGGTCCCGGCTACCAGGTTCCGTTTGCCGCGCGGATCCGTCGCGAAGCGGACGTTGCAACCGGTGCGGTCGGCCTGATCACCGAACCGGACCAGGCCGAGTCGATCATCGCCGCTGGCGAAGCGGACATCGTGCTGCTGGCGCGGGAACTGCTGCGTGATCCCTACTGGCCGCGGCGGGCGGCCAGGGAACTGGGCGCGGAAATCGCCGTGCCCAGGCAGTACGCGCGTGCGTGGTGATGCGCGACATGGCTGCGAGGTAAGCTCGGGCAACGCCACGGATCCGGAGAAATCCTGATGGAATCGAACCCGCATCGGCTCATCGAGCCAAAACTGCACGACCTCGGCGACGGCTTCGTCGTGCGCCGCATGCTGCCGGCAGCGAAACAGCGAAGCGTCGGGCCGTTCGTCTTCTTCGACCACATCGGGCCGGTCGAACTCGCGCCGGGGCGCGCGGTCGACGTGCGGCCGCATCCGCATATCGGCCTGTCGACGATGACCTACCTGTTCGAAGGTGTGTTCACCCATCGCGACAGTCTCGGCGTGGTCCAGGACATTCGCCCCGGTGCGGTCAACTGGATGACGGCCGGGCGTGGCGTCGTGCATTCGGAGCGCACGCCCGAACCGGAACGCTCGGCCGGCCATCGCGTGCACGGAGTGCAGTTCTGGGTCGGCTTGCCGGGCAGGGATGCGGAGACGGAGCCCTCGTTCTCGCACCACGCTGCGGATGACCTGCCGCAATGGACGACGCCCGACGGCCAGGCGCAGTGCCGCCTGGTCGCTGGAGAAGCGTTTGGCCGCAAGTCGCCGGTGCCGGTGTATTCGCGGCTGTTCTGCCTCGACGTGAAGCTCGGACCTGGCGCGCGATTCGAGATCCCTGCGGAGCATCCCGAACGGGCCGTCCAGGTCGTAGAGGGCGACATCGAGATCGATGGCGAATCATTTTCGGCGCATGCGATGCTGGTGCTCGCCGCCGGCACGGTCGCCACCCTGGAAGCTCGTGGCCCGGCGCGGGTGATCGTGCTTGGCGGAGAGCCGCTCGATGGCGCGCGTTTCGTCTGGTGGAATTTCGTTTCCGCCACGCGCGAACGCATCGAGCAAGCCAAGCAAGACTGGAAAGCAGGGCGCTTCGCGGCGGTGCTCGGTGAAACCGAATTCATCCCGCTGCCCGAGCGTTGATCCGATGATTGTGGTTCCGTTGCGCCGCTTGCAGTCGTATGCTGCAGGACCATGATTCCCGGCTCTGGATGGTGGCGCGGGTGCCAGTCAATCTTCTAATGGTTGGCAGCGCCCGGATCCATCCGCGTCCCCGGCAGGGAGTCGCTGGATCCCTGACTTCGCTGGGATGACGAGAAGTTTTTTCAGATAGCCCCGAAATTTCCGGAGAAAGCCCATGAGCCATCCCGCTGCCGATAGCTCACGCGCAAGGCACTTTGCGAGTTTCCGCGAGTTCTACCCGTACTACCTGTCCGAGCACGAAAACCGGATCTGCCGGCGCCTGCACTTCATCGGCACCTCGCTGGTCATCGGCGTCGTCGTCGCCGCCATCGTGCGCAGCAACCCGATGTGGCTGTTGCTGGCCCCGCTGGCCGGCTACGGGTTCGCCTGGGTAGGCCATTTCTTTTTCGAGAAGAACAAGCCGGCCACGTTCAAGTACCCGCTTTACAGCTTCATCGGCGACTGGGTGATGTACGGCGACATCCTGCGCGGGAAGATCAGGCTCTGATCATCCATCCGCGCGAGGTGCCGCCACGGTGACCGACGACGTTGATGGCGTGCGCCTGGACATCTGGCTATGGGCGGCGCGCTTCTTCAAGACACGCAGCCTGGCCAAGCAGGCCATCGAGGGCGGCAAGATCGAGGTCAACGATGCCTCGCCGAAACCGGCACGCCCGGTGCATGTCGATGACCGGATCAGGATCACGCGCGGCATCGAACGCATGCACGTGCGCGTGGCCGGACTTAGCAACATGCGTGGACCGGCCAGCCAGGCGCGGGCTCTCTACGAGGAAACCGCGGAAAGCCTGAAGGCGAGAGAATCGGCACGCGAGATGCGCCGCCTGACCGGTGCCGGGCTCGACCACCCGCAATCCCGCCCGGACAAGCACTCGCGCAAGCTGCTGCGCGAATTCAAGGAAGGCGGCCGCTAGGTTTCCGCCCGCGGCTCCCGCGCCCAGCCGCGTTTTCCGCCCACTATGAATTCCGCGAAGGACGGATACAGAAGGCGGTTGGCAAATGCACTGATGTGGTCGCCGTCGAAGAAGATCGGGTGCCCCTGCCGGGCCGCCGTGCAATCCGGTTGCGGGCAGAGCAGTGGAAACGGATCCCAGACCGAACCACCCAGTTGCCGCGAAAGCCGCTCGAGGCTGGCCACGACAGGTGCCCGATAGGATTCAAGCGTGGAACGATTCGCCGACAGACCGGGCCGGCATATCGGATTGGTGGCATTGAAAGTGTCCGAGCAGCGGAATGCCGGCGCCGGAAGCAGCGGTTTGGGTGCCTCGAAAACGATGCGGATGCCCGCCTTCGCAAGCGGTTGCAGCTGCGTCCGTACGGCGACCTCGGCATTTCGCCGGACCTGTTCGGCCGGCTCTCCCTGCAAGGATTCGAGAACGTTGGTGGTGACCGCCAATCCGTCCTGGTCGCTGAATCGATTCAGTCGCAGGGCCGCCAGGAACAGGACGTCGCCCGGTCTTGCGCGCGCGGCCACGTCATCGAGGATGGCTCGTTGCTGGTCGGCGCAGGCCTTGCTTTCCGCACCGAAGCGCAGGTTCGCATAGCTGCAGCCGCTGTTCGGATACAGGGTGACCGTGGCGCCGGTGCGCAGGACATATTCGCTCAGCATCGTCACATAGCTCTGCGCGTGCGAATCGCCGAGCGCGTAGATGGCGGGTGCCGCCGTCGAAGGTTCGGCGCAACCGGTGCGCGAGTAGGTCCTGGCCTGCACCAGGCCATTGCGGATCCTGCCCTTGGCCAGGCTGCAGCCCGGCATGTCGGCGAGGTTTTTCAGCGGTTCCGGATACCACTCATCGGCATGCTGCATGACCGTACTGAGCGAAA
>DAIMYT010000021.1:0-35332 GCA_036734345.1 Dokdonella sp.
TGTCGTAGGTCGAGCGGTAGGCCGAATAGCTCTCTCGCACGTTCGATCCCGCCGCGCGCAGCGTGGCATCCAGGCGCTGGGCCGATGCCAGCACCTGGGCCTTGGAGGCATCGCGCTGCAAGTCACCCCAGTCGAACAACGGCAGGCGCACGGAGATTTCGTAGCCTCGCCCGGTGGCCTTGTGTCCATCGGCGTTGTCGAACGTGGTGTTGCGGGTCACGCCAAGTTCCATATCCGTCACGCTGGTGATGCCAGTCAGGCCCCGTGAACGTGCCGAGGCATCGAGTTCGGCCTGGGCCAGCCGCACGTCCAGGCGCGCGCGGCTGGCGGTTTGGCCTACTTCCTCCGGCTGCAATGGCTGCTTGGGCAGTTCGGGCAGGCGTTCAGGCAGCGTCAACTCCTGCGCTTGGACGTCAGTCAGGCCCAGTTGGCGTACCAGTTCCTCCCGCGCTGCCATGGCGGCATGGCGTGCGGATGCGAGCTGGGTGCCCGCGTCGGCGTAGAACGCTTGCTGGCGGGCGCGCTCCGGTAGCAAAGGGCTTGCACCGGGGCAAGACATATCGTCCCGGCCCCGATATTCTCGGCGCCGTGAAGGCGCGCGCACGGATTCTTGCCGAGCTGTGTCGCCCGGCCTGAGCCTGGGCGCAGTGCGCCCATCAACGGCCTGCGCACGCCCGAGGCAATCGCGCTGCCGCCTTGCCTGCAAACGCATTCCCGCCAAGCCCCGATTCGCACCAGGAGACCCTTGAATGAACGAAATCATCAGCGCGATCAACGGACTGGTCTGGAGCAAGGCGCTGATCGCGCTGTGCCTTGGCGCCGGCCTGTATTTCTCGGTACGCACGCGTTTCATGCAGGTGCGGGCGATTCCCGAAATGCTGCGCTGCATATTCTCCGGCAAGACTTCGCCGTCAGGCGTCTCCTCGTTCCAGGCCCTGACCATGTCGCTTTCGGGCCGCGTCGGCACCGGCAACATCGCCGGCGTGGCCACGGCGATCGCCTTCGGCGGTCCCGGCGCCGTGTTCTGGATGTGGACGGTGGCTTTCTTCGGCGCCTCGACGGCCTTCGTCGAAGCCACGCTCGCGCAAATCTACAAGGAAAGGGACGACAAGGGCATGTATCGCGGCGGCCCGGCCTACTACATCGAGAAGGGCATCGGGCTGAAGTGGTATGCGTGGCTGTTCGCGGTGGCCACGATCGTCGCCACGGGTTTCCTGTTGCCCGGCGTGCAGGCCAACAGCATCGGCGCGGCGATGGAGACGGCCTGGGGCATCAAGCCGGCGATCACCGCGGCCTGCGTCGTGGCCGGGCTCGGCTTCATCATCTTCGGCGGCGTCAAGCGCATCGCGCACTTCGCCGAGTTCGTCGTGCCGTTCATGGCGCTGGCTTACATCATCATCGCCCTGTACATCATGTTCCTCAATTTCGACCAGGTCCCGGCGGTCTTTTCGCTGATCATCAAGAGCGCATTCGGCCTGCAGGCCGGCTTCGGCGCCGTGCTTGGACTGGCGGTCGAATGGGGCGTCAAGCGCGGCGTCTACTCCAACGAGGCCGGCCAGGGCACGGCACCGCATCCCGCCGCCGCTGCGGAAGTGACACATCCGGCCAAGCAGGGTTACGTGCAGGCGTTCTCGATCTACATCGACACGATGCTGGTCCGCTCGGCGACGGCGTTCCTGATCCTCTCCACCGGCATGTACAACGTGTTCAATCCGGAAGGCGGCATGCTGGTCGAGAAGCTGCCCGGCATGGAAGTGGGGCCGGGCTACGCGCAGGCCGCGGTCGAATCGATGCTGCCGGGCTTCGGCCAGGGCTTCGTCGCCCTCGCCCTGCTGTTCTTCGCGTTCACGACCATCGTCGCCTACTACTACATGGCCGAAACCAACATCAGCTACATCAACCGCAGGATCCACCGGCCGTGGATCGTGCTCGCCCTGCGCCTGGGCATACTGCTGATGGTCACGATCGGCACGCTGAAAACAGCCGGTGCGGCCTGGCAGCTCGGCGACATCGGTGCCGGCCTGATGGCCTGGCTCAACATCATCGCGATCCTGATCCTGCAGAAGCCGGCCTTCGCCGCCCTGCGTGACTACGAAAAACAGCGCAAGGCCGGCATCCTCGAACCGAGCTTCGACCCCGATGCGCTGGGCATAAGCAATGCCGGTTTCTGGACCGACAAGCTGCGCGAAGAGGCGAAACCGCGCGGCAATCCCTGACCGGGTCGGCTTGATCGGCAGCGACGGACTTCAGATCCGCCCAGCGGGTCCCTGCCTGCGCGGGGACCCGCCGCCCTTGCCGGACGATTCCCGGGAAGCGTTTCGCCTCTATTGCGCCGACTCGAAAACGAGCTGCCCGCCTTTGGCGTCGACCTTGACCGTCTCGCCGGGCGGGAAGCGGCCTTCGAGGATCTGCCGGGCCAGCGGATTCTCGAGCTGCTGCTGGATCGCGCGCTTGAGCGGACGCGCTCCGTAGACCGGATCGAATCCGACATTGCCGAGCAGATCGATGGCCTTGTCGGAAATCTCCAGATGCAACTGGCGTTCGGCCAGGCGCTTGCCGAGGTATTCGGTCTGGATGCGCGCGATCTTGCGGATCTGCGCCTTGTCGAGCGAGCGGAACACGACGATTTCGTCGAGCCGGTTGATGAATTCCGGACGGAAATGCGCCTGCACGACGCCCATCACCGAAGCCTTCATCTGCGTGTACTGCTCCTCGCTGTCGCCGGACATCTCCTGGATGAATTGCGAACCGAGATTCGAGGTCATCACGATGACCGTGTTGCGGAAGTCGACGGTGCGCCCCTGGCCATCGGTCAGGCGGCCGTCATCGAGCACCTGCAGCAGCACGTTGAAGACGTCCGAATGCGCCTTCTCGACCTCGTCGAGCAGGATCACGCTGTACGGACGCCGGCGCACGGCCTCGGTCAGGTAGCCGCCCTCCTCGTAGCCGACGTATCCGGGCGGCGCCCCGATCAGGCGGCTGACCGAATGCTTCTCCATGAATTCGCTCATGTCGATGCGCACCATGGCGTCGGTCGAGTCGAACAGGAATTCGGCCAGCGCCTTGCACAATTCGGTCTTGCCGACACCGGTGGGGCCGAGGAACAGGAAGGATCCATTGGGCCGGTTCGGATCGGACAAGCCCGCGCGCGAGCGCCGGATCGCATCGGCGACCGCGCGCACGGCCTCGTCCTGGCCGACCACGCGCTGGTGCAGCGAATCCTCCATGCGCAGCAGCTTGTCGCGCTCGCCTTCGAGCATCTTGGAAACCGGGATACCGGTCCAGCGCGAAACCACCTCGGCGATTTCCTCGGCGGTGACCTTGTCCTGCAGCAGCTGGAAACCCTGCTGCTCGGTTTCCTGCGCGACCGCGAGCTGCTTCTCGAGCTGGGGAATGCGCCCGTACTGGATCTCCGAGACCTTGGCAAAATCCTGCTGGCGCATCGCCGCATCCATTTCCTGGCGCGCCTGCTCGATGGACTCCTTGATCTTGGTGGTGCCGGTCACGGCCGCCTTTTCCGCCTTCCAGATCTCCTCGAGATCGGAAAACTCTCGCTCGAGCACTTCGATCTCGCTCTCGAGATCGGCCAGGCGCTGCTTCGACTCGGCGTCCTTTTCCTTCTTCAGCGCCTCGCGCTGGATCTTCAGCTGGATCAGCCGGCGCTCCTTGCGGTCGAGCTCCTCGGGCTTGGAATCGATTTCCATGCGGATGCGCGACGCCGCCTCGTCCATCAGGTCGATGGCCTTGTCCGGCAACTGGCGATCCGGGATGTAGCGATGCGACAGCGTCGCCGCGGCAACGATCGCCGGGTCGGTGATCTCGACGCCGTGGTGCACGGCATAGCGTTCCTTGAGGCCGCGCAGGATCGCGATCGTGTCCTCGACGCTGGGCTCGCCGACATAGACCTTCTGGAACCGCCGCTCGAGCGCCGCATCCTTCTCGATGTACTTGCGGTATTCGTCGAGCGTCGTTGCGCCGACGCAGTGCAGTTCGCCGCGCGCGAGAGCCGGCTTGAGCATGTTGCCGGCATCCATCGAGCCTTCGCCCTTGCCGGCGCCGACCATCGTGTGCAATTCGTCGATGAACAGGATCACCTGCCCTTCCTGCTTGGAAAGGTCGCTGAGCACGCCCTTCAGGCGTTCCTCGAATTCGCCGCGGAACTTCGCGCCGGCGATCAATGAGCCCATGTCGAGCGAGAGCACGCGCTTGTTGCGCAGGCCCTCGGGCACCTCGTCATGGATGATGCGCTGGGCCAGTCCTTCGACGATGGCGGTCTTGCCGACGCCGGGCTCACCGATCAGCACGGGGTTGTTCTTGGTACGCCGTTGAAGCACCTGGATCACGCGGCGGATCTCCTCGTCGCGGCCGATGACCGGGTCGAGCTTGCCCGAGCCGGCACGAGCGGTCAGGTCGATGCAGTACTTCTCGAGCGCCTGGCGATTCTCCTCGGCATTCGCATCGTCGACCCTCTCGCCGCCGCGCATGCGCTCGATGGCAGTCTCCAGAGCAGCCGCATTGGCGCCGGTGGCCTTCAGCGCGGCACCCACCTCGCCCTTGTCGTCGAGCGCGGCCAGCACGAACAGTTCGCTCGCGATGAACTGGTCACCGCGCTTCTGGGCGAGCTTGTCGGTCAGGTTGAGCAGGCGGTTGAGATCGTTGCCGACGCTGATGTTGCCTTCCTGCCCGGCGATCTTCGGCAGCCGGTCGAGGACCTGGCCGAGCCGCGTGCGCAGCGCGGCCACGTTGACTCCGGCCTGGGCCAGCATCGGCTGGGTGGAGCCGCCCTGCTGATCGAGCAGTGCGACCAGCACATGCACGGGCTCGAGCATGTTGTGGTCGCGCCCGAGCGCGAGGCTCTGGGCGTCGGCCAGGGCTTGCTGGAAGCGCGAAGTAAGTTTGTCCATGCGCATGATGGGGAACCTTCAGGTCGATTGGCGGCCAACCCGCCGGCGCGCATCTGCCCGAGCCTCCCGGCTCCGTGGCGCCCACCTCGCCATGAGGGGCATCGGAGACTTCCGGGCGCCTTGTCGCGCTGCGCCGTCAACCGACCTGCGCGGCGGCCCGGGCGGCCAGCGTGGCCGCCGGTGAGAGCGTGATGCGGAAACATGCGCCACCGCCGGCAACCGGAACGTATTCCAGCGTGGCCTGGCTCGACTCGCACATCTGGCGCGCCAGGTACAGGCCCAGGCCGGTGCCATATTCGCTGGTCGTATAGAACGGGTCGAAGATCTGCGCCGCCACCTTGGACGGGATCCCGGGACCGCGATCTCCGACTTCGAGCAGGGGCGGGCCCTTGTCGGTGCCCATGCGCGCGACCACGACGACGCGCGCGACCGCGCCGGGCTCGCGACCGTAGCGAATGGCGTTCTGCACGAGGTTCCAGACCACCTGTTGCAGGTGCTGCGGATCGACCATGGCCTCGATCTGGCGATTCTGCGTGATCGCACGCAGGTGATCCTGGCCGAGATCGTTGCTCTGCTTGTATTCCTCGACGAAGGACAGGGCCCAGGCGTTGAGGTCGATGCTTTCCGGCCGCGAGCGTTCGCGCCGCGACAGTTGCAGGATGTTCTCGATGACCTCGTTGGCGCGCGTGCAGTGGTTGTTGACGATCTCGACGAGGCGCCGGTCCTCCTCCTGCATGCTCTCCGATTCGGCCAGCAGTTGCGCCGAGTAGCGGATCGCCGCAAGCGGATTGCGGATCTCGTGGGCGATCGACGCCGACAGGCGACCCAGCGAAGCGAGGGTCATTTCCTCGGCCCTGCGCGAAAGCAGCGAGGTGTCGTCGAGGAAAATCAGGATATGCGTGTCATCGTTGGGCGACATGCGCGAGAAGCGCGGAATCACCTCCGGCACGTCGGCAGCCAGCGCGACCGGGTTCTGGTCGATGCGCCCGGAATGGCGCCAGTGGTAGAGGCGCCGCGACAACTCGGCGGCGACCTGGCCGAGATCGCGCTGGCTCGGCGACGGGTTGCCGATCAGGTGCCAGGCCGATTCGTTGATGCGCAGGATGTGGTTGGCGTCGTCGACCAGCAGCACGCCGGTCTTCATGCGCCGGATGATGAGGTCGTTGACCTGCTCGAGGTTGAGCAGGTCGACGCCACGCTGTTCGGCGAGCGCTTCGGTTTCGCGCATTTGCCGGCCGAGGTGGGCGCAAAGCGCGGCGACGGCGATATAGGCAACTCCGAACAGGGACGCTTCGAGGATGCTGCGGTCGGCGAGGTTCGCGCTGATATACGAAAGCATCGGCGGTGCGATCACGCCCAGCGCGGCGAGCCCGGCAAGCAGCATGGACTGGCGGAACGGAATCAGCATCATCGGGATCGAACTGTGCCCGCCGCTGATTGCGAGCAGGATCAGCGCAGCAGCCAGGATGTCGAGCGTCAACGCCAGCCCGATGCTGGCGGTCAGGCGGCGGCGCATGCGGTCGGTGGAAATCAGCAGGATGATCGCGATCGCGCAGTAGGCAAGGGCGACGGCGCGGCCGAGTTCGGCATGGCTGATCTTGATCCAGTCCACCGCCAGCGGGCTGAACACGAGCCCGAGATAGACGATCGCTTCGAGGACCCGGTAGAGATTGAAGAAGTAAAGCTCGCGCCGGGTGATGTCACCCGCGGCATCTTCAGCCCGCCGCGCTTTTCGCTCTGCCAAGATCCGTCCTCCAGTGGGCCGAATGCATGGGCCCGCGGGGCGCAATGTTACAGCCTGAGCGGGCCATTGCACGCTACTTTCACCGAAAGTGACAGGTGGACTCCGGCAGCCCGGCGACTTGTCCCGGCAAATGGCGGGCGACCCGGACCCATCGATGCTGCACTGCGACCCCGGATCGGGTCGCCAGTCGGGGAGCCGAACCCGGGCGCGGCGCGCAGCCCGCAACCCCTGTTTTGCAATCGCAGCACGCTTTGCCCAAAATAGCCGCCCATTCTGCGGGTCGACCCGGTCTACCAGCGTCGATGCCCTCCCGTTCCGCCCAATGGCTTGCGGCCATGCCCTGCAGGCAGTGCCGCGATCCGCGTCTTTCCCATGAAGGTGCCTGAATGAATTTCCACGAATACCAAGCCAAGGAATTGTTCGCCCAGTACGGCATACCGGTACCCCCCGGCAAAGTCGCGTCTTCGCCGGAGCACGCGGTCGATGCGGCCAAGGCGCTCGGTGGCACGCAGTGGATGGTCAAGGCGCAGATCCACGCCGGCGGCCGCGGCAAGTCCGGCGGGGTCAAGTTCTGCAAGTCCACCGACGAGGTCAAGGCGGCAGCGGCCGGCATGCTCGGGCGCGACATGGAAACCTACCAGTCCGGTGGCCGTGCGCTGCCGGTCAACCTGGTCCTGGTCACCGACGCCGCAGATATCGCCAACGAGCTCTACCTGTCGATCCTCGTCGATCGCGACAGCAAGGCGGTCTCGTTCATCGCATCCGCCCAGGGTGGCGTCGACATCGAGCAGGTCGCCCGCGAGACGCCCGAGGACATCCACACCATCGAAGTCAACTTCGTCGAGGGCCTGCAGCCCTACCAGTGCCGCAAGCTCGCCTTCGACATGGGCCTTGACGGCAAGCAGGCCAGCCAGCTGACCAAGATCATGCTCGGCCTGTACAAGCTGTTCAACGAGAAGGACCTGGCCCTGGTCGAACTGAACCCGCTCGCGATCCTCGATTCCGGCGTGCTCATGGCGCTCGATGGCAAGGTCAATTCGGACGACAACGCCGAGTTCCGCCATCCGAAGCTCGCCGCCATGCGCGACCTGACCCAGGAAGACGCCGCCGAGGCGGCCGCGGTCCAGCACAACCTCAACTACGTGACCATGGACGGCAACATCGGCTGCATGGTCAACGGCGCCGGCCTGGCCATGGCGACCATGGACGTGATCAAGCTCGCCGGCGGCGAACCGGCCAACTTCCTCGATGTCGGCGGCGGCGCAACCAAGGAACGCGTGACCGAGGCCTTCAAGCTGATCCTGCGCTCGGACAAGGTGCAGGCCATCCTCGTCAACATCTTCGGCGGCATCGTGCGCTGCGACCTGATCGCCGAAGGCATCATCGCGGCGGTCAAGGAAGTCGGCCTCAAGATCCCGGTGATCGTGCGCCTGCAGGGCACCAACGTCGACAAGGGTCGTGAACTGCTGGCCAACTCCGGCCTGGCGATCACGCCGGCGGACGACCTCAACGACGCCGCCCAGAAGGCGGTCGCGTCGGTCAAGGCCGCCTGAGAACCCCAAAAATACCTGAACATCAACACCTGCAGGAGCCCGTTCACGGGCGATGCTTTTGCCCTGATATTGAACGACAGGCCTCGCCCCTGAAGGGGCTCCTACAAGAGCATGCAGGCGCATGAAATTTTCGAGGATCGATCCATGAGCGTTTTGGTCAACAAGAACACCAAGGTGATCACCCAGGGCTTTACCGGCCAGCAGGGTACCTTCCATTCCGAGCAGGCTGTCGAATACGGAACGAAGCTGGTCGGTGGCGTGACCCCGGGCAAGGGCGGCAGCGAACACATCGGCCTGCCGGTCTTCAACACCGTGCACGACGCCGTGCAGGAAACCGGCGCCGACGCCTCGATGATCTTCGTGCCGCCGCCGTTCGCGGCCGATGCCATCCTCGAAGCCGCGGATGCCGGCATCAAGGTGATCGTGACGATCACCGAAGGCATTCCGGTGCTCGACATGCTGCGCGTCAAGAACGTGCTGCGCCAGTACCCCGATACCGTGCTGATCGGGCCGAATTGCCCGGGCATCATCACCCCGGGCGAATGCAAGATCGGCATCATGCCGGGCCACATCCACAAGCCCGGCAAGGTCGGCATCGTCTCGCGCTCGGGCACGCTGACCTATGAAGCCGTGTTCCAGACCACCAACGTCGGCCTCGGCCAGTCGACCTGCATCGGCATTGGCGGCGATCCGATCAATGGGCTGAATTTCATCGACTGCCTCAAGCTGTTCCAGGAAGATCCGCAGACCGAAGGCATCATCATGGTCGGCGAGATTGGCGGCAGCGCCGAGGAGGAAGCGGCCGAGTTCATCCAGGAATTCGTCACCAAGCCGGTCGTCGCCTTCATCGCCGGCGCCAGCGCGCCCGCAGGCAAGCGCATGGGCCATGCCGGCGCGATCATCTCGGGCGGCAAGGGCACCGCCGCGGCCAAGTTCGCCGCGCTCGAGAAAGCCGGCGTGACCACGGTGAAGTCACCTGCCGACCTCGGCACCACGCTGGCGAAGAAGATGAAGTAACCGGGCCAACGTCCGGGCACCGACAAGGCCGCCGGAGCGATCTGGCGGCCTTGTCGTTTGAGCGCCCTGAACGGTGCCCGAAACCGCGGCCCGTCGGGCAACGCGGCAGGGATCGATTGGGATAGTCTCTGTCCGCAATGGACCGTTCCAGCCGGTCATTCCCGCAATCCCAGCCTGGGTGTCGATGGCCGTGAGCGAAAGCGATCCAACTGGCGACCCGATCGAGCAGCGCACCGACCTGCCGCGCATCCCGGGCTATCGCATCGTGCGTCGGCTCGGTCTGGGCGGCATGGCCACGGTCTATCTCGCCGTGCAGGAATCGCTGGATCGCGAAGTCGCCATCAAGGTCATGCGGCCCGCGCGCCAGCTCGACGCGGAACAGAGCCTGCGCTTCGAACACGAGGCGCGCATCATCGCCAAGCTCGAACATCCCGGCATCGTCGTCATCCACGAAGTGGGCCGCACGCTGGAGGGCGATCTCTACTACGTGATGCCCTACCTGGCCAAGGGCGACCTCAGCATGCGCGATTTTCGCGATGACGAGAACGGCCTGATCGCCCTGCTGCGCGCCCTGCTCGACGCCCTCGGCTATGCGCATGCGCGTGGCATCGTGCATCGCGACGTGAAGCCCGAGAACGTCCTGTTCGACAATGCCGATCGCCCCCAGCTCGCCGATTTCGGCATCGCCCTTGCGCCCAATGACGGCAGCTCGCGGATCACCGGCGATGGCCTGGCCATCGGCACCAGCGCACAGATGAGTCCCGAGCAGGCGCGCGCCGATCCGGTCGATGGCCGGTCCGACCTGTACAGCCTCGGCGTGCTCGCCTACGAGTTGCTGACCGGCAAGCTTCCGTTCCAGGCGGACGATCCGCTGGCGCTGGCGCTGATGCATGCGCAGGATCCGGTACCCCGGCTGCCCGCCGAGAAGGCGCACTGGCAGGCCTTCATCAATCACGCCATGGCCAAACGGCCGGAGCAGAGGTTCCGCAACGCGCAGGCCATGCAGCGCGCCCTGGAGCCGTTGCAGCGTCACGTTCGGCGCGCCGCCGGGCTGTCCGGCCGGTTGCGCCGCGCGCTGAGCCATGGACCGGCCGTGCTGGTGGCCGTGGGCGCGCTGTTCGCCGTCTCGCTGATGACGCTGCTGCTGGCCGTGGTGCGGCCACCCGCCGAGAGTTCGCCCGGCGCCACGCTGGCGGCGGCAACGGCACCGGCCGACCCGACGGACGATGCCCAGGCACTCGAGCGCGCCCTCGCCGATGCCAACGAACGATTCGAATCGGGTGCCCTGCTCGAGCCTGCCGGCGCCAATGCGGCCGAAGGCTACCTTGATGTGCTGCGACTTGATGCGCGCAGCGATGCAGCAAGGGCCGGGCTTGCGCGGGTGCTTTCGGCATCCATGGATGCGCTTGTCGGCCTCGTCCGCGATGGCTCATACGAGGAGTCGCGCAAGCGCTACCAGCAGGTTGATCGCGTGGCCGACCTTGCGCAATTGCGTGCCGATCCGGCCTTCGCGGAACTGCGCGGCCGCACCCAAACGGCCTTGTTCGAGCGCATCGGGACCGACATCGACGCCGGTGAGCGCGAGCGCGCGCTCGGCGGCATCGCCCTGGCGCGGGATCTCGGCTTCGATCCGGCCAGGTCCGATTCCTTGGACGCGAAGGCCGCAGCCATTCCGCGCATCGGCGTCGCCACGCGCGATCCCGGCGGACCGGAGCTGCTCTTCGTGCCGGCGCGATATGCCGGATCGACGATTGCCGGCAGCCTGATGATGATGCGCAACGAAGTCACTCGCGACGAATATGCGGCGTTCGCCAATGCCACCGGACGCGCCGCGGCGCGTTGCCGCAACACCCTTTCGCCGCTGCGCATCTTCGACCGGCGCGACTGGAAGGATCCGGGCTTCCGCCAGTCGGGCAAGGATCCGGTCGTCTGCGTGAGTCTTGCGGATGCGCGCGCCTATGCCCGCTGGCTGGGCAAGCGCACCGGTCGCAGCTACCGCCTGCCGGGCAATGCCGAGTGGCTGCATGCGCTGCGCGCGGGCGCGGGCAAGGGTTCGGCGTGCGCGCTCGGCAACGTGCGCGACGACAGTGCAAAGGGCATCAACCTGCATCATGCCTGCAACGACGGCCACGCCGCGACCGCGCCGGCCGGTCGCTACCGGCCGAACGCCCTGGGATTGCATGATCTGCTCGGCAATGTCTCCGAATGGTCCGCCGAATGCGGCAGCGCAAGCAATCCGGTCGTGCGCGGTTTCGAAAGCGACAACTGCCCGCGCCATGCCGTGCTCGGACTTTCCTGGCAGGACGGCCCCGATGTCGATGCCCGCGCGATCCGCATGCTTCCCGCCGACCGCGGTTATGACAGCGTCGGCTTCCGCCTCGTCCGCGAACTCTGAGCGCATGGCCACGTGGCATAATCGCCGGCAAGCCTGCCGCACATCCGGCGGCCCCGATCCTCAAGCGTGATTCCCGTTCCGAATGCCCGCCCGCTCCCCTAACTGCTGCCGATGAAGTCCCCATGCCGACACTGCGCGTCGCCCTGGCCCAGTTCGATTTCCCGGTAGGCGCGGTCGCCCGCAACGAGGCCCGCATCGAAGCGCTGGTCGCAGAGGCGCGCGATCGCCATGCTGCCGACCTGATCGTCTTCCCCGAGCTGGCCCTGAGCGGCTATCCGCCCGAAGACCTCCTGCTGAGGCCGAGTTTCCTGGCCGAATGCGAGGCCGCCCTCGCCCGACTGGCTTCCGGCGTGACGGGCATCGTCGCCATGGTCGGCTGGCCGCAGTCGGCCGGATCGATCGTCTACAACGCCGTCAGCGTATTGCGCGATGGCGCCATCCAGGCCACCTACCGCAAGCGCGAACTGCCCAACTACGCCGTCTTCGACGAACGCCGCTATTTCGAGGTCGATCCGGATGGCGGCTCCTGCGTGGTCGAGATCAAGGGCGTGAAGGTCGGCATCGTGATCTGCGAGGACCTGTGGTTCGCCGAGCCGCTCGCCGACACGGTGAAGCACGGCGCCGAACTGGTGGTCGTGCCGAATGCCTCGCCATTCGATCACGGCAAGCTGGCGCGCCGAGATGAACTGCTCGAGACGCGCGTCGCCGAATCCGGCGTCGCCCTGGCCTATCTCAATGTGGTCGGCGGCCAGGACTCCGTTGTCTACGATGGTGCCTCGGTGCTCGCCGACGGCGATGGAACGATCCATGCAGCGGCGCGCGCCTTCGAGGATCACCTGCTGTTCGCGGATTTCGATTCCACTTCGCGCCGTTTCTCGCCGGTGGACTGGCCGGCCGAGACCGATGAAAGCCGCGAGAGCCTGGCCTGGCGCGCCATCGTCCGCGCAACCGGCGACTATTGCTCGAAGAACCGTTTTTCGAAGGTCTGGGTCGGCCTGTCCGGCGGCATCGATTCGGCCCTCGTGCTGGCCGTGGCGGTCGATGCGCTCGGCGCGGAGAACGTGACCGCGGTGCGCCTTCCCTCGCGCTACACCTCGGGGCAGAGCAACGACCTGGCCGACGAGCAGGCCGCCATGCTCGGCGTGCGCCTGCAGACGGTGCCGATCGCGGCGCCGTTCCACGGCTTCCTCGAGGCGCTGGCACCGCTGTTCGATGGGCATGCCGCCGACACCGCCGAGGAAAACCTGCAGTCGCGCTGCCGCGGCGTGATCCTGATGGCGCTGTCCAACAAGTTCGGCGGCCTGTTGCTGACGACCGGCAACAAGAGCGAATACGCCGTGGGTTATGCCACCATCTATGGCGACATGTGCGGCGGCTATGCGCCGATCAAGGACCTCTACAAGACTGAAGTCTTCGAGCTGGCGCGCTGGCGCAACGAGCGGGAAGCGACAAAAGGCGGCGCGCGGCGCTGGATGGTTCCGCAGGCGGTCATCGACCGCCCGCCATCGGCCGAACTGCGCGAGAACCAGGTCGACCAGGATTCGCTGCCGCCCTACGACGTGCTCGATGCCATCCTCCACCGCTATGTCGACGAGGAACAGTCACGCGAGGACATCATCGCCGCCGGCTTCGACCCGGCCACGGTCGGCCACGTCGTCCACCTGGTCCGCATCAGCGAATGGAAGCGCCAGCAGGCGGCGCCGGGGCCCAAGGTGTCGCGCCGCGCGTTCGGTCGCGAGCGGCGCTATCCGATCACGTCGGGCTGGGACTAGTCGTTCTTCACGACCGGCTTGGTGCCGCGATTCGACAGCGGAATGAGCTTCCACCAGTTCGAGCGCCACGCCGGCCAGTTGCCGGCCAGCGCGGGATGGTCGGGATAGTTGAGCTTGAGCACGCGCTCGGCGTCAGCGGAAAGCTTGTCCTGGCCGAGTTCGTGGTAGGCCTTGACGAGGATCGCCAGCGCGTCGCCAACCTGCCTGGACTGGTCATAGGTCTCGATGATCGCCTTGGCGCGATTGGAGGCGCCGACATAGGCACCCTGGCGCAGGTAGAACAGCGCCACGTTGAGTTCGGACTGGGCCATGCCGTCACGCAGGAAGATCATGCGCTGCTTGGCGTCCGCTGCGTAGGCGCTGTTCGGATGGCGCTTGATCAGGGCCGCGAAGTCGTCGAACGACTGGCGCACGAAAGCCTGGTCGCGCTGGGTCATGTCGAGGCCGGCGTAGCGTTCGAGCAGGCCTTCCTCGCGATCGAAGTTGATCAGGCCGCGCAGGTAGAACGCATAGTCGATGTGCTTGTGCGCGGGATAGGTCTTGATGAACCGGTTGATCGTCGAATAGGCGTCATCGGGCTTGTTCATCTTGTACTGCGCATAGGCCTGGTCGAGCTGCGCCTGTTCGGTATACGGACCGAACGGGAAACGGGCGACCAGGCGCGTGAACGTCTTGACCGCGCGATCGTAATTGCCGCTTTCGACGTCGGACTTGCCCTTCTCGTAGAGTTGCTCGACGCCGAGCGTTTCGAGCGGGTCGGCCTTTTTCTTGCCGAACAGGGAGCAGCCCCCGACCAGGGAGACGGCGAGGAGGACGAGGACAACGCGGGAAACAACCCGGAACTGACGGGAAACTCGCATGCGGAGGGGGGCTCTGCGATGATGGTGGGTGGCGATCATAACCCGATTGCCATTGGCGCCGGAAACCCGCGTCATCCCGAATAGCACCTCCGATCGACGTCCATGAGCACAACCCAACCCACGCTGAACGCCAGCATTCCCGTCGAATCCGCCGGCCGTCGCTTCGATGCGGCCCTGGCCGACCTGTTTCCCGACTATTCGCGATCGCGCCTGAGCGCCTGGATCAAGTCCGGCGACGTGCTGCTCGATGGCGAACAGGTCATCCCGCGGCATATCGTCCATGGCGGCGAGAATGTCGAAGTCAACGTGCGCATGCAGCGCGAGGTCAGCGCCAGCGCGGAAAACATCAGCCTCGACATCCGCTACGAGGATGCCGACCTGATCGTCGTCAACAAGCCGCCCGGCCTGATCGTGCACCCCGGCGCCGGCAATCCGGACGGGACCCTGCAGAACGCCCTGCTCCACCACGACCCCGAACTGGTCGGCATTCCGCGCGCCGGCCTCGTGCATCGGCTCGACAAGAACACTTCCGGACTGATGGTGGTGGCGCGCACCCTGCGTGCGCACACCAGCCTGGTCGAGCAATTGAGCGCGCGCAGCGTGCACCGCCAGTACGAGGCCCTCGTCTACGGCGCGATGGTCTCCGGTGGCAAGGTCGACAAGCCGATCGGCCGCCATCCGGTCGACCGCTTGCGCCAGGCCGTGCGCGAGGACGGCCGTGAAGCGGTCACCCACTACCGCGTGCGCGAGAAGTTCCGCGCCATGACCCTGGTCGAATGCCGCCTGGAAACC
Source organism: Dokdonella sp. (assembly GCA_036734345.1). Taxonomy (GTDB): domain Bacteria; phylum Pseudomonadota; class Gammaproteobacteria; order Xanthomonadales; family Rhodanobacteraceae; genus Dokdonella. The sequence continues at coordinate 15,038 of DAIMYT010000021.1, forward strand.
GGTCGCACCCACCAGATCCGCGTGCACATGGCCCATGTTCGCCATCCGATCGTCGGTGACCTCGCCTACGGCAACCTGCGCCTGCCCAAGGCGGCCTCGCCCGAACTGATCGAGGCGCTGCGCGGGTTCCGCCGCCAGGCCCTGCACGCCGAGCGCCTCGAGTTCGCGCATCCGGCCAGCGGCGAAAGGCTGCATTTCGAGGCCCCGCGCCCGGCCGACATGGATGCCCTGATCGCGACCGTGCGCGCCGACTCGAAAAGCTGAGCGCAGGCTGGCCGTGAACGACTCCTGGCTGGTTCCCGATTGGCCGCGACCACCTGGCGTGCATGCACGGGTGACGACGCGCTGGCTGCCCGGCCGATCACGACCTCCCTTCGACACCTGCAATCTGGGCGATCGCTGCGGCGACGATAGCGCCAGCGTCGAAGCCAACCGGGCGGGACTGGTCGAATGGCTCGATCTGCCCGCTTCGCCACTCTGGTTGCGCCAGGTGCACGGCATCGCCGTGCATGACCCCGACCGGTCGCCGGACCCGGCCGGACTGCCGGTTGCCGATGCGGCGGTGACCCGCCGGGGTGGCCAGGTCCTTGGCGTGCTCACCGCGGACTGTCTGCCGGCCCTGTTCTGCGCGGCCGACGGCAGCGAGGTCGCTGTCGCCCATGCCGGCTGGCGCGGCCTCGCCGCCGGCGTGCTCGAAGCGACCCTCGCCGGCATGCGCGCCGCGCCAGGCGAAATCCTCGCCTGGCTCGGTCCGGCGATCGGGCCGGCCTCCTATGAAGTCGGCGAAGAAGTCCGCCAGGTCTTCCTCGACACCGATGACGGAGCCGGCGGGGCCTTCGCTGCAACGCGGCCCGGCCACTGGCGCTGCGACCTTTTCGCCCTGGCTCGCCGTCGACTCGCGGCCGCGGGCGTTCGCCGCATCGATGGCGGCGGATTCGACACATTCACCGACCCGCGCTTCTTTTCCTACCGGCGCGATGCGCGCTGCGGCCGCTTCGCCAGCCTGATCTGGCGCGAATGAGCGCGCACCGGCCAGGGTGGCGCCGGCGCCGCCCGGATCGCCCGAATGTGAACTCGCGCATGTCATTGATCCCGATGCCCGCGTAGGGTGGCAGTCCTCGCCGGTTTCTCAGGGGAAAGCGGATGAAACGGGTCCTGTGTGCGCTTCTGGCCACTACGCTGGCCGGCGGCGCGGTCGCCGCCGAGGTGACCATCAAGAACGATTCGCTGGTCAATTTCTCGACCGCGGTCATCCAGGCCGGCTTCGTCGCCGGCGAGAAAGGGGCCAGTTGGCTGACTTCGCCGTGCGCAGGCCAACTCGTTGCCGTGCAGGTGTTCTGGCTCTCGCAGAGCGGCGCAAGCGGGCAGACCCTCGGCGGCTCGATCGACATCTACCGCTCGGGCAGCTATCCGAATCCCGGGGCGCTGGCCACCCAGATCAACGGGCCATTGCTGAACGACGGCGTCCTCAACGAATACCGTTATCTCGACGACAACAGCACCGTGCCGCTCAGCGTCGCGGTCAGCGCCGGCGAGACCCTCGTCGTCGCCTACCGCTTCGACCAGGCGCCGCCCGGCAGCGGGCCGAGCCTGGTCGTCGATGCCGACGGCATCCAGACTGGTCGCAATGCCATCTACGCCAACCTCGGCGGCAGCAACTTCGCGTGGTTCTCGTCGCAAACCTTCGGGGTCTCCGGCGACTGGGTCCTGCGCGGCGTGGTCAACTGCCAGGCCGGTGGCACCAGCGCGGATGTCGCCGCATCGATCAGCACGACCCCCGCCCTGTATACGCCTGGCGCGGCAATCAGCCACACGCTCACGATCGCCAATGCCGGGCCGGATGCCGCGCCCAGCGTGGTCGTCGTCGATACTTTCCCCGGCGCCTACACCAACGTGACCTGGAGCTGCGCGGCCAGCGGCGGCGCGACCTGCACCTCCGGCGGCAGCGGCAACATTTCGCAGGTGGTGAGCCTGCCCCTGGCCGCGCAGGTGGTCTACACGGTCAACGCGACCGTCGCGCCGGGAACCACGGGCACCCTGTCCAATTCGGTGACGGCCGTGGTCAACTCGCCGACCAGCGACCCCAACACCGGCAACAATACGGCCACCGCGAATACGGCGCCCGTTTCCGACAGGATCTTCGCCGACGGCTTCGAATCGCCGCCCTGATCGATGCCGGGCGGGAGGGCCGTGCTGCCGCCCGGGCGGCCCGCGCCGGCACGCGGAGGCGGGCCGGGAACTCGCCGAGTGCGGCAATCGCTTGGTAGATGCGGCTTCCGGACCTGTATGCTTTGCCTTCCCGGGCGGCGCAGATTAATCTTGTGCGTCGCGAAGCACACGCATCGACGGATGGCATGAGCAAACAATTTGCACTGGTAATTGACGACGAGCGGGACATTCGCGAGCTGCTGACGCTGACTCTGGGCCGCATGGGCCTGGTCGTGGAAACAGCGGCGACGGTCAACGAAGCCAAGCAGCGCCTTGCCGAGACCCGCTACGCGCTGTGTTTCACCGACATGCGCCTGCCCGACGGCACCGGCCACGAAGTCATCGAGCTGATCGCCGCGCAGTATCCGGATACGCCAGTGGCGATGATCACCGCCTATGGCAATGTCGATGCCGCCGTCGTCGCACTGAAGGCCGGCGCCTTCGACTTCGTCTCCAAGCCGGTCGATATCAACGTCCTGCGCCGCCTCGTGCAGACCGCCTTGCGCCTGTCCGAGGAAAAGAAAGCCACGGTCGACGCCAGCAGCGCCAAGCTGATCGGCGAATCCGAGCCGATGAAGGAACTGCGCGCCACCATCGCCAAGGTCGCGCGCAGCCAGGCGCCGGTCTACGTGGCTGGCGAATCGGGCGTCGGCAAGGAACTGGCCTCGCGCCTGATCCACGAACTCGGACCACGTGCCTCGGCGGCATTCGTGCCGGTCAACTGCGGCGCGATTCCGTCGGAACTGATGGAGAGCGAATTCTTCGGCCACCGCAAGGGCAGCTTCACCGGCGCCCATGCTGACAAGGAAGGCCTGTTCCAGGCCGCCGACGGCGGCACCCTGTTCCTCGACGAAGTCGCCGAACTGCCCCTGCACATGCAGGTCAAGCTGTTGCGCGTCATCCAGGAGAAGGCCGTGCGTCCGATCGGCGCGCGCGCCGAGGTCGCCGTCGACGTGCGCATTCTTTCCGCCACGCACAAGAACCTCGCGCGCCTGGTCGATCTCGGTTCGTTCCGCCAGGATCTGTTCTACCGCATCAACGTCATCGAGCTGCGGGTTCCGCCGCTGCGCGAACGCCGCGACGACATCCCGTTGCTGGCCAGCCGCATACTCGATCGCCTCGCGCGTGAATCCGATCGCGCCCCGGCGCGGCTGACCGCCGATGCGCTCAAGGCCCTGATGGCCTATGAGTTCCCGGGCAACGTGCGCGAACTCGAGAACGTGCTCGAACGCGCCGTGGCGCTGTGCGAGGACGGCTCGATCAGCGCCGAGGACATGCGCCTGATCGCGCGCCCGCCAGCCAGCTCGGCAAGCGTCGCCGAAACAGGCGCGGGACCGGTCGGCACGCCGGCATTCCGCAACCAGGGCGCGCACGCCCCGCCGGCCGAGCCGGCCGGCATCATGCTGCCCGACTCCGCCTACAGCGGCGATCTTGCCGCCACGGTCGCGGAAACAGAGCGCGCCGTCATCACCAAGGCCCTCGAGGCCACGCGCTGGAACCGCACCGCCGCGGCCAAGCAGCTCGGCCTGACCCTGCGCCAGCTCCGCTACCGCCTCGAGAAGCTCGGCATCGAGTAGCGGCCGGCGCAAGCCGGTCGCGAGGTCCCCGGCGAGATCGCCGGCCCCGGGGGCGCGAAAAGCCGGATTCTCCGGCCCTGGAGACGCGCACCCGCCTTCGCGGTTATCATGGGCGCCGTTACACGTGGTGGGAGAAGCAGAGCGGGAACGCGGGTTTGCCCCACGTGCCGTTACCTGCTGCCGAAGGCGCAACGCCCGTAATCGCTCAGGCCCCGATACCTCCGCGCGCGAACAACTCTGGAGAGACCGGCTGCCGAATTCGGCAGGTACCGGCGCCGAAGGGGCAAGAGGCCAGCCACGGCTGCGCTTCCAAACTCTCAGGCAAAAGGACAGAGGGGCGCCCAGCGTGCGGCTTCGCGCGCGACTTCCGGACGCCACCACCATGCCCCAGATTCCCTCGCCTTCCCTGCGCGAACTCGAAAACCATTCCGCCTTCGTCGAGCGTCATATCGGCCCCAACGACGCCGAGATCGCGCACATGCTCGGCATCATCGGCCACGACTCGCTCGACGCAATGACCGATGCCATCGTGCCGGGCAAGATCAAGTCGCCCGCGCCGCTGGACCTGCCCGAAGCCATCAGCGAGGTCGAGGCGCTGGCCAAGATCCGCAGGATCGCGGACCGCAACAGCGTCTTCCGCAGCTTCATCGGCCAGGGCTATTACGGCACGCATACGCCGAACGTCATCCTGCGCAACATCCTCGAGAACCCGGCCTGGTACACCGCCTACACGCCCTACCAGGCGGAAATCTCGCAGGGCCGCATGGAGGCGCTGATCAACTTCCAGACCATGGTCGCCGACCTGACCGGGATGGAAATCGCCAATGCCTCGCTGCTCGACGAAGCCACCGCGGCGGCCGAGGCGATGACCCTGGCCAAGCGCTCGGCGAAATCGAAGTCGAACGTGTTCTTCGTATCCAGCGCGGTGCATCCGCAGACCCTCGAAGTCGTGCGCACGCGCGCCGACGGCCTCGGCATCGAACTGCATGTCGGCGACGATGCCGACGCGGCCAGCGTCGACAGCTTCGGCATCCTGCTGCAGTACCCGAACACCTTCGGCCAGATCAACGACTACGCCGAGCTGGCCGACGCCGCGCACGCGCGCGGCGCGCTGGTCGCCGTCGCCACCGACCTGCTCGCGCTCACCCTGATCCGCGCGCCCGGTGCCTGGGGCGCCGACATCGTCGTCGGCAACAGCCAGCGCTTCGGCGTGCCGTTTGGTTTCGGCGGACCGCATGCGGCCTTCATGTCGTGCCGCGATGCCTTCAAGCGCTCGATGCCGGGCCGCCTGATCGGCGTGTCGATCGACGCCGAGGGCAAGCCGGCCTACCGGCTTACCCTGCAGACCCGCGAGCAGCACATCCGCCGCGAGAAGGCGACCTCGAACATCTGCACCGCGCAGGTCCTGCTCGCGGTGATGGCGAGCATGTACGCGGTCTACCACGGACCGGACGGACTGACCCGGATCGCGCGGCGCACGCACCGCATGGCGGCGCTGCTGGCTGGCGTCCTGCGCAAGGCCGGGGTCACGGTCGGCCCGGATTTCTTCGATACCCTGCATGTGGTCGGCGTCGATGCCGAAGCGCTGCATGCGAAGGCGCGCGATGCCCGCATCAACCTGCGCGCGATCGACGCGCACAGCCTCGGCATCAGCGTCGACGAAACGACCACGCGCGCCGACCTGGTCGCCCTCGCCGGCCTTTTCGGCGCCGGCATCGACGACATCGATGCGCTCGATGCGTCGACCGCCGACGCCCTGCCCGCCAGCCTGCTGCGCCAGCTGCCGTTCCTGCAGCATCCGGTGTTCAACACGCACCACAGCGAGCACGAGCTGCTGCGCTACATGCGCAGCCTGGCCGACAAGGACCTGGCGATGGATCGCACGATGATCCCGCTCGGTTCGTGCACGATGAAGTTGAACGGCACCGCCGAAATGATCCCGGTCACCTGGCCGGAATTCGCCAACATCCACCCGCTCGCACCGGCCGGGCAGGCTACCGGCTACCACCAACTGATCGACGAACTCGAGGCCATGCTTGTCGAGATCACCGGCTACGACGCGGTCAGCCTGCAGCCCAATTCCGGCGCCCAGGGCGAGTTCGCCGGCCTGCTCGCGATCCGCGCCTGGCACCGCTCGCGCGGCGAAGGCCATCGCGATGTCTGCCTGATCCCCGAATCCGCGCACGGCACCAACCCGGCCTCGGCGCAGATGTGCGGAATGACCGTGGTGGTGACCCGCTGCGACAAGGACGGCAATGTCGACGTCGACGACATCCGCGCCCAGGCGGAAAAACATTCCGACCGGCTGGCCGCGCTGATGATCACCTATCCGTCGACGCATGGCGTGTTCGAGGAAGACGTGGTCGCCATCTGCGAAGCCGTGCACAAGCATGGCGGCCAGGTCTACACCGATGGCGCCAACCTCAACGCGCTGGTCGGCGTGGCCAGGCCCGGCAAGTGGGGCTCGGATGTTTCGCACCTGAACCTGCACAAGACCTTCTGCATTCCGCACGGCGGCGGCGGCCCCGGGGTCGGTCCGTGCGCGGTGAAGTCGCACCTCGCCCCGTTCCTGCCCTCCCTTCTCCCCACGGGAGAAGGTGCCCGAAGAGCCAGCCCCGGACTCCATCCGGGGGCGGATGAGGGTACGCCATCGCAGCGCGTCGGCATGGTCTCCGCAGCGAGCTTCGGATCAGCCTCGATCCTGCCGATCTCGTGGATGTACATCACCCTGATGGGCCGCTCCGGCCTGCGCAAGGCGACCCAGGTCGCCCTGCTCAATGCGAACTACATCGCCCGGCGCCTGGCGCCGCACTACGAGACCCTTTACACCGGGCGCAACGGCCTCGTCGCGCACGAATGCATCCTCGACCTGCGCCCGATCAAGGATGCCACCGGCATCGGCGCCGAGGACGTCGCCAAGCGCCTGATCGATTTCGGCTTCCACGCGCCGACCCTGAGCTTCCCGGTGGCCGGCACGCTGATGGTCGAGCCTACCGAAAGCGAGTCGTTGCACGAGCTGGATCGCTTCATCGACGCGATGATCCAGATCCGCGACGAGATCCGCGCCGTTGAAGAGGGCAAGCTCGACCGCGAGGACAATCCGCTGAAGAACGCCCCGCACACGGCCACGATGGTCGCCGCCGGCGAGTGGACGCACAGCTATACGCGCGAACTCGGCGTCTTCCCGCTGGCCGTGCTCCGCCAGCAGAAGTACTGGCCGCCGGTCGCCCGCGTCGACAACGTCTACGGCGACAAGAACATCATGTGCGCGTGCATCCCGATCGACGCCTACAAGGACGAAGTCGAAGCCTGAGCCGGCTGCGGCCGGATTGAAAAGGCCCCGCATCGCGGGGCCTTTTTCGTTGCAGCGCGGGCACGACGGCTCGGCGCGCCCGGGCGACGCTCAGCCCTGGTTCTTCTTCAGCCACGCGTCGATCTGTGGCAGGCGCTCCTTGCGGATGCCGATGCGGTATTCGATGTTGGCGATGGCCGTCTCGGTGGCGCGACGCGAACTCGCGGCGACGTGCCGGTCGGCGTAGGTCTTGAGTTTCTTGACCATTGCCGGATCGAGCGACTCGCTGGCCAGGCGCGGGTAATAGCGGCTGCTCGATGTGGAATCGATCAGCGGCTCGACCTGGTCGCGATGGGCCAGGGCGAAATCGAAGGCGAGGTCCGGGTGATGCTCGCTCACGGCGCTGATCATCGCCGCGCTGACGGTTGCGCCGGGCTCGTCGGTCAGTGCCATCCCGAGCGCGCGGCGCGCCAGCCCTTCGTCAAGCGCTGCGGCCAGTTGCCGGTAGAGGCCGTCCCGGATCATCGAGCGCTTTTCGGATTTCGCATCCGCATGCAGCTGCGCCCAGGTGGCCGCGTCGGCATGGCTGGCGACGATGCCAAGCACGGTCTTGTACAGGGCGCCCGGCAGCAGCGCCGGCTCGGCGTTGCGCGCGGCAAAGCGGCGGCGCGCCTCCTTGATGACATCGGCGTCGCCGAGATCACCGAGCACCTCGATCAGCCGCGTGCGCAGGATCGCAACCGTCTCGTCCTCGCCAGCGCCCGCTTCCCAGCCAAGCTGTTGCAGCTTCGGGGCAAGCATGGTGGTGGCGAACGCACGGAAGCGCTGCTGGCGCGCACGGTCGCCCACGTAGTAGCCATCGATTTCCTGCAGCGTGCCGGCGATGCGTTCCCAGACCTTGCCGTCGGCAGCGGGCGGCGTCGCCTTGACCAGGTCGAGGATGTCCGGGGCCGGCTGCAGGCCGGTCATGCCGAGCGCCATCGAGTCGCCCATCAGGCCGAGCTGGTCGATCGGCGCGAGATCGGCGAAGCGGTCGCGCAACGCGGCGAACTGCGCCTGCGGATAGCGCGTCCGGTAGTAGCCGCTCTGGCCGGCGTTGAGCAGGATCGGCCCGCAGCCGGCAAGCTGCAGGCTGCCCTTGCCGCCTTCGATCATGCCGCGCGCCGGCTCGCCGCCGAGGATGCGGGCGATGACCGGGACCCGCCAGCGCAAGGGCTTCTTTTCCGCACGGTCCTTGCTGAATTCGCCCTGGACCAGGCGAACCGTGCTTTGGCCGTCCTTGCAGGTCACCGAGTCGATGCCGAGCATCGGCACGCCAGGCTGCAGCGTGAAATCATGCGCGATCGCGAGGATCGGCTTGCCTGCGGCGGCTTCGACTTCGCGCCAGAGGTCGTCCGAACGCGTGTTCGCATAGGCGTGCGCCTTCATGTAGCGACGCACGCCGTCGCGCCAGGCATCGGCACCGACATAGCCCTCGAGCATCGCGATCACGGCCGCGCCCTTCGAGTAGGTGATCGAATCGAAGGCCTGGCTGGCCTGCTCGACCGTGTCGATGCGCTGCACGACCGGATGCGTGCTGGCCACGGCATCCATCGACATGGCGTATTCACGTGAATCGAGTGCGCGCAACTGGGGTTTCCAGTCCGGATGCAGAATCGCCGTGGTGCGCGCGGCCATCCAGGTCGCGAAGCCCTCGTTGAGCCAGAGATCGTCCCACCACTGCATGGTGACGAGGTCGCCGAACCACTGGTGCGCGATTTCGTGCGCCGCCGTGCCGAAGATCCTTTGCCGGTCGGACTCGGTCGAGATCGCCGGGTCGAGCAGCAGTCCGCGCTCGAAGGTGAAGATCGCGCCCCAGTTCTCCATCGCGCCGAAGAACTGGCTACCCCCGGGCGATGCGATGTTGTCGAGTTTCGGCAGCGGGTACGGCACGCCGAAATAGTCGTTGTATTCGCGCAGGACCGCCTGCGAGGATCGCAGGGCGAACTGCGCCTGCGCGGTCAGCCCCTCCTGCGTGACCACGCCGAATTCGACGCCATCGGAGGTGGCCGTGGCGCGGTCGAAATCGCCGAGGCCGAAGAACAGCAGGTAGGTCGACATCTTCGGCGACGTCGCGAAAGTCACCAGCGTCCTGCCCTCGCCGAGATCCTGCCGTGCCTGGACCGGCATGTTGCTGATCGCCATCTGCGCAGCCGGCACGATCGCGGCGAGGTCGAAGGTCGCCTTGTAGTTCGGCTCGTCCCAGCACGGAATGAACTTGCGCGCGTCCGAATTCTCGAACTGCGTGTACAGCGCGCGCCTGCCGCCATCGGCGGTGACGTAGTCGATCGCGAACAGGCCGTTGGCCTGGGTGCCGATGGTGCCGGTGTAGGCCATCGTCAACCGGTAGCTGCCGGCAGCGAGCTTGTCGCGGAAGGTGAAGGTCGCGGTCTGCGCGGATTCATCGACGCTGACCGTCGGGTCGACATAGGCGCGCTTGCCCTGCGTGGAATGCAGGCTGGCCGAGGAGAACTTCAGGTCGACCGCATTGAGCGTGATGCTGGCGGTCGGCTCCAGCACGTCGAGCGTGATCGAAACCCTGCCGTCGAAACCCAGCGACTGCGCATGCGGCTCGACCTCGATCTCGTAGTGCACGGGCCGCACGGTGCGCGGCAACTGGGTGGTGACCGCCGCCGCGGCGGCAGGCTCCGCGGCGCGCAGGGGCGGGACGGTTGCGCAAACGGACAGGATGACGGCGACGACAAGGGCAAGGCGCATGGAGTTACCAGATGGAGAATGGAGAGAGGCGATGGGGCATGGTGCCGGGTCACGGAACGCGCCACGTCGAACCAGGGAATCGGAGCGCTCCCCGCGCCGCGCATCCCGGCTGCCGATGGTGTCCGCGCGCGAAGCATGCGGCCAGCGCCATAAGTCACGCTTGGCCGCACAGAAGAGCCGGCGCTTCAGCGCGTGTAGAAGCCGGTCAGGGACTGATCCGGCAAGTCTTCGCGCTCGACGCTCTGCACGCGGGCACCAAGCGGCCCGCGCTGCAGCCAGGCCTCGAGTTCGGCCAGCGAGTCCGGACTGCCTGCGGCAAGTACTTCGACGCGCCCGTCACGCAGGTTGCGGGCGTGGCCGCTGATGCCCAGGCGCGCCGCCTGCGCACGCGTGCCGGCACGGAAGGAAACCCCCTGCACGTGCCCGCAAACATGGAAGCGCGCGCAAGCCATCGCCGCTCAGGGTTTCTTCGCCGACTTCGCCGTGGCAATGGCCTGTTCGAGATCGGCTTCCTTGATCGGACCGAGGAAGTGCCGGGCCACCGTTCCATCGGGCGCGACCAGGTAGGTGGTCGGCAGGCCGCGCGGCGTGTCGAAATCGGCGGGCGGCTCGTTCACGTCGACCTGGGCGACCGGATAGGCGACCGGGTGCTCCTTGAGGAAATCGAGGATCTCCTGCCTGTCGGTGTCCTCGTAGGCCAGGCCAATTCCGCTGACATCCCTGCGTGACTCGATGAAGGCGGAGAGCGCCGGCATCTCGGCGATGCACGGGGCGCACCAGGTGGCCCAGAAGTTGACGATCACCCATTTCCCGCGTTCGCTCGCCAGGTCGAAGGTCTTGCCATCGAGGGTTTCGACCTTGAGCGCAGGCTGTTTCGGCGATTCCGCGCCGGCTGCCGCCGGGAGGATCGCGACGAGAACGCCGAGGAGCAAGACTGGAAACTGTTTCATCAGGTTTTCCCGGGTTGTGCCATGGAGGCGCCGGTGACCGCCGGCGCAGGAAGCGGGAGGATCGAGGCGAGCGGCACCTCGAGGCGCTTGCGCAGTTCCCTGGCCAGGTCGTGCAACGGACTCTGTTCGTATTCGGCCAGTGATACGCCGGGCAACGGCTGGCTGCCGACCGGCAAACGGTAGTCGCCCTCCCGGTAAAGGTCCAGCAGGGTGACACCCTGCAGATCGCGCGAGAGGATCCACTCACCGGTTTCGGTGCGCCGGATCACCGCGATTTCACAGAGGTCCCCGAGGTAGCGTTGCAGCAGGTCGTCGGTCAGGTAAGGCTCGTCCTCGAGCAGTTCCGCGCTGTGCAGGCCGCGGCCGTCGCGATGCGCAGCGGCGAGCCGGCCGATCACGCGCAACAGGCCAGCCAGTTCCTGGTCTTCCGAAATGCGGTCGGCGGCGTGGCGGTAATCGAACGAGCTGAGCGAAGCTGTGATCGATGCGCCGAGCAGCACGATGATCCACGACAGGTACATCCGGAGGAAGAAGATCGGCACGATCGACAGCGCGCCGTAAACCTGCTGGTAGGTGGCGAATGCGCCGGCATACCAGGCGAAGGCATGCTTGGCCGATTCGAACAGGACCGCCGCGATCAGGGCGCCGATGGCGGCGTCGCGGAGGCGCAGGCTGCGGTTCGGAATCACCATGTAGCCGGTGATCAGGGCGATCCAGACGATCAGGAAGGGCAGTGCCGAAAGCACCCGCGCCTTGATCGAATACTGCGTGGCGGCGGCATCGATGAATGGCAGCGCGACGAGATACGAACTGATGGCCACCGCAGCCACCAGCAGCATCGGGCCGAGGCTCAACGCCGTCCAGTAGATGACGAAGCGCGATGCCGGGCCGCGGTTGGTCTTGACCCGCCAGATGCGGTTGAAGGCATCCTCGATGCTCATCATCAGCGAGATCGCGCTGAACACGAGGACGAGCACGCCGATCGTCGTGGCCTTGCTGGCATTGGCCGCGAATTCGGTCAGGTAGTTCTGCACGACGTCGCCGGCGGCCGGCACGAAGTTGTTGAACACCCAAACGGTCAGCTTGACCCGCCATTCCTCGAACACCGGGAATGCGGCGAGGATGCCGAGCACGGCCGCAGTGAGCGGAACCAGGGCAAACAGGGTGGTGAAGGCCAGCGCGCCGGCCGTCTGCAGGCAGCGGTCCTCGAGAAAGCGATGCCAGGTGAACTCGAGAAACGCCAGGCTGCGCTCGCGCGAATGTCCGGACGTGGCAAACTTCGGGATGGCCATCTGCCGAGGTTAGCCTAATGGCACAGTCCGGCCAATCCGTGCCAGCCCGTTCCCGAGGAAACCGTCCAACCATGAGCGAAGTGCTGGTCCTTTACTACAGCCGCACCGGCAAGGTGGCGCAACTGGCACGCCTGGTCGCCCGCGGCATCGAGGAGCAGCCCGGCATGCAGGCGCGCCTGCGCTGCGTGCCGCCGGTAGCCCCGGTGACCGAAAGCGCGCAGCCGCCGGTGCCGGACGACGGCGCGCCGTATGTCAGCAAGGACGACCTCCGCGAATGCGTCGGACTGGTCATGGGCAGCCCGACCCGGTTCGGCAACATGGCCGCGCCGCTCAAGCATTTCATCGACACGCTCGGCGCCGAATGGGCCTCGGGCACCCTGGTCGGCAAACCGGCCGGCGTATTCACCTCGACCAGCACGATGCACGGCGGCCAGGAAAGCACGCTGCTGTCGATGATGCTGCCGCTGCTGCACCACGGCATGCTGATCGTCGGCATTCCGTTTACCGAAGCCGCCCTCAACCGCACGCGAACCGGTGGCACGCCGTATGGCGCGAGCCACGTCGCCGGCACCAGCGACGAGAATCCGATCAGCGAGGACGAGCGCGCACTCGCGCGCAGCCTCGGGCGACGCGTCGCCCATGTGTGTTCACGCCTGGAGTCGAATCCATGATGGCGATGCGCGCGGGTTTCCTCGCCTGGGCCGCACTGGTCCTGCTGCAACCGGCCTGGCATGCGTGGCTGGCACCACCGGCGAACGGCCAGGTCGGCCTCGCCCTGGCGCTGACCCTGCCGCCGCTGCTGCTGCCACTGCTGGCCCTGCGGCGCGGCGCCAAGCGCGCCCTGCTCTGGGTCGGCATCATCAGCCTCGGCTATTTCATCCACGGCGTCGTCGCCGCGTGGTCGGTAGCGTCGGTACGCGTGCCGGCCCTGATCGAGATCGCGCTCTGCGTCGTCCTGATCGGCGCCCTCGCCGGCATCGTGCGCGACGCAAGGAAGCACAAGCCCGGCCAGCCCACGCCCTGACTGCGCCGTTCCGGTCGGCGATTCAGGCGACCGCGAGGCGCTCGGCGAGGAAATCGACCAGCGCGCGCACGCCGGGCAGCAGGCCGCGCCGCGTCGGATAGACGAAATGCACGGTGCCCTGCGGCATCGCCCAGTCGGGCAGCACCACTTCGAGTTCGCCGCTGGCGATCGCCGCCGCACAGGCGACGTCGGGCAAGGTCGCGATGCCCATGCCGCGCTTCGCGGCTTCGAGCAGCACGGCGAAATCGCCACTGACCAGGCGCGCCTGCATCTCGACTTGCAGCTTCGCGCCACTCGGCCCGACCAGGTCCAGGACCTGCGCGCCATCGTGGTCGTTCATCGACAGCAGCGGCAGCGCGGCCAGGTCCTCCGGCGTGCGCGGACGGCCCTGCGCGTCGAGGAACGCCGGCGACGCGACCAGCAGGACGCGCGACTGGCCGACGGTGCGCACGACCAGGGTCGCATCGGTATCGAGCTTGTTGCGCACGCGGATTGCGATATCGAAGCCTTCGCCGATCAGGTCGACGCGGCGGTTGCTGACCATCAGGCGCAGCTGCATCTTCGGGTGCGCGGCGAGGAACTCGGGCACCAGTCGGGCCATTACCGTGGGCGCCATCGATACCGGGCAGCTGACCTTGACCAGCCCGCACGGTTCGCTGCGCAGTTCCTCGACGGCCTCCTTCGCCGCCTGCGCCTGTTCGAGCATGGCCCGGCAGTGGACGAGGAAGCGCTCGCCAACCTCGGTGATCACGAAGCGGCGCGTGGTCCGCTGCAGCAGGCGCACGCCGAGGCGCTCCTCGAGCGCGGCCACGCGGTTGCTCAGGCGCGACTTCGGAATGCCGAGAGTCCGGCCGGCCGCCGAAAAACCGCCATGATCGACGACTTCGACAAAAAAGCGCAGGTCGTTGAGGTCACTCAATGGATCGTCTTGGGCTGGCATCATCGTTCTCCTCACTGAACGAAGCATCTCATTTTCGCCTACTTATCGCATCAGCGTACAGCCGTTATCGTTATTTTCACCGCTGGCAAAGCCAGCTCCCAGTGAATTGACGACCATGAACCTTCTGCACATCGATTCAAGCGCGCTCGGCACGCATTCGGTTTCGCGCGAACTCTCCGCCGCGATCGTGGCGGCCTTCCGGCGCAATCATCCCGGCCTCAAGGTCAGCTATCTCGATCTCGCCGCGCACCCGCTGCCGCACTGGACGCCGGTCGCCGATGCCAGCGATCCCGCGGCGGCCCGCGGCGGCGAGCTGCTCGATCAGTTCCTCGCGGCCGATATCGTGGTGGTCGGCGCGCCAATGTACAACTTCAGCATCCCGAGCCAGCTCAAGGCCTGGATCGATCGCATCGCCGTGGCCGGCAAGACCTTCCGCTACGGCGACAAGGGTCCCGAGGGCCTCGCCGGCGGCAAGCAGCTGGTCATCGCCTCCTCGCGCGGCGGCGTGTACAGCGAAGGCTCGCCGGGTGCGGCCATGGATTTCCAGGAAACCTACCTGCGCAGCGTCTTCGGCTTCCTCGGCGTCACCGACATCGAGGTGATCCGCGCCGAAGGCGTCAACATGAGCGCCGAACACAAGCAGCAGGCAGTGGAGGCGGCGCGCGCATCGATTGCCAAAGAGGTGCGGCGCGCTGCATGAGCGACTGCCGTTCGCGCCGGCGGAAGGCAGGCGGGCAGGGTCTATAATCCCATGCCATGAATCCGCTTCCCGCCGCCCCCGTGCTTGGCAACCAGTACCGCAGCGACCGCGTGTTGCAGACCTGGCTGTCGCAGGGGTTGCCCGGGAGCGTCAGGGAGGCGATCCATGCCGACCTCGACGCGCTCGGCGAGCACGCGGCGCAAGCCTGGGCCGAGGCGCGCTCGCGCATCGCCGCCAAGCCGGTCCTGACCCAGTGGAACGCCTGGGGCGAACGCATCGACCGCATCGAATCGACGCCGGTCTGGCAACGCGGCAATGAACTGGCCGCGCGTTTCGGACTGGTCGCAGCCGGCCACGAACCGGGCCACGGCGAATACGCGCGCTGCGACCAGTTCGCGCGCATCTACCTGCATCACGTCGCCAGCGAATTCCACACCTGCCCGCTGGCGATGACCGATGGCGCGGCGACCGCGCTCAAGGCATCCGGCAACGAGGCGCTGATCGCGCGCGCCGTGCCGCGACTGACCAGCCGCGATCCGGCGCAGTTGTGGCTGTCCGGCCAATGGATGACTGAACTGCAGGGCGGTTCCGACGTCGGCAACAGCGAGACCGAGGCGCGTCGCGGCGACGATGGCCAATGGCGCCTGCACGGCCGCAAGTGGTTCACCTCCGCCGTCATCGGCGAAATGGCCCTGACCCTGGCGCGCCCGCAAGGTGCCGGTCCCGGCGCCGATGCGCTGGCCATGTTCTACCTGGAAACGCGCGACGCCGCCGGTCACTGGAACGGCATCCGCGTCGACCGCCTCAAGGACAAGCTCGGCACGCACGAACTGCCGACCGCGGAAATCCATCTCGAGGGCACCATCGCGACACCGGTCGGCGCACTCGATCACGGCGTCCGCCTGATCACGCCGGTGCTCAACGTCACGCGCACCTGGAACGCGGTCTGCGCGCTGGCGACCATGCGCCGCTGCATCGCGCTGGCGACAGCCTATGCGCACCAGCGCGAAGCCTTCGGCCGGCGCCTGATCGAGCACCCGCTGCACGCCGCGACCCTGGCCGACATGCAGGCCGGATTCGAGGCGGCCTTCCAGCTCGTGTTCCATGTCGCCCACCTGCTCGGCCGCAGCGAATGCGGCGTCGCCAGCAAGCGCGAACTCGCCCTGCTGCGCATCCTCACGCCGATGGTGAAATTGTGGACCGGCAAGCTCGCCGTGCAGGTCGCATCGGAAACCTGCGAGGCCTTCGGCGGTGCCGGCTACATCGAGGACACCGGCATTCCGCAACTGCTGCGCGACGCGCAGGTCTTCCCGATCTGGGAAGGCACGACCAACGTGCTTGCGCTCGACGCACTGCGCGCGATCGCCAGCGTCGGCTTCGAGCCGGTGCTCGAATCGGCCGGCGCCCTGCTCGACGAAGCGCAGCTGCACGCGCCATCGAGCGCACTGGATGCGTCGCTGCGCGGCATCCGCGCGGCCCTGGCCCAGACCAGCGAATGGCTGCCGCGCCAGGCGACCCATCCGCAGGCCATGCAGGCCGGCGCCCGCGGATTTGCCATTACCGTGGCCCGGGTATTCGCCGCCGCCCTGCTTTGCAGGAACGCCGCGCAGGCATCCGCGCGACCAGGCGACGCGCGAGCGGCGCAGGCACTGGCCCGCTTCATCGCGCAGGGCCTTGGCGATCTACGCAGCTTCGAACCGGGCCCGGCCGTCGACCTGCTCGACCCGCCGGCCAACTGAATCACGCCTCCCGAGGAACATCCATGCAGCACCTTTCCATCGTCACCACCGGCGGCACCATCGACAAGATCTATTTCGACGACAAGTCCGCCTACGAGATCGGCGATCCGCAGATCGGCAAGATCCTCGATGCGCTCGGCGTCGCCTTCACCTTCGACGTGCTGCCGGCACTGCGCAAGGACAGCCTGCACCTGGACGAATCCGACCGCGACCTGCTGCGTCGCCTGATCGAGGCGCAGCCGCACCGCCACGTGCTGGTCACCCACGGCACCGACACGATGGTCGAGACCGCCGCGGTGCTGCGCAACATCGAAGGCAAGGTCATCGTGCTGACCGGCGCGCTCAATCCGGCGCGCTTCCAGGGCTCGGACGCGGTGTTCAATGTCGGCTGTGCGGTCGGCGCCGTGCAGTGCCTGCCGGATGGCGTCTACATCGCCATGAACGGGCGCATCTGGAATCCGGCCCACGTGCGCAAGAACCGCGACGCCAATCGTTTCGAGCCGATCTCCTCCTGAGCCGCAGGCAACCGGCTGCGGCGGCGCCAGCCCGACGGGCAGCGCCGCCCGGCAAACCGGTCAGCGTTTGCGGATCAGGCTGACCGTCTTCGGCTTCAGCGCCCACAGGATCAGGAACAGCACCAGCAGCACGGGCGACGCCCAGTAGAGTGTCTTGATCCAGCCATGCGTTGAGTTGTAGGACCCGTTCAAGACCAGGTCCATGGCCAGGTTCGGCGCTTCGAGGATCTGCGCGAAACTGCCCTCCAGCCCCCGGGTCATCACCCGCGTTCCGAAATCCCCGAGGAACGACAGGAATCCGTCAAGCGGGACTCCCAGGCTCATGTAGAGCGATGCCAGCATGGCTTCGCTGTTCGCCGAGCGCTCGATGTGGGGCCCGACGTCCGGCAGCCCCGGCACCGCGCCCCACAATGCGAGGTCGATGGCGAACACCAGCAGGAACAGGACCAGCGCTATCGTGTGCAGGTGCTTTCGCATATCGGGGACCCCTGATTCCGGAGGCGCCCAGTATGCCGCAGAGTCTGCGGGCGTTGGCTGCGGCCACCAGCGCCCTCGCCACCCTGCCAGCGCGCCGGCAAACCGGCCGGCATTCATCGGGCAGCGCGTTTGCGCGGCGTAAACTGTGCGCCAGTGCACGACTGAGCACCCGCCCTTCCGCCATGCTCGCTGCGCAAGTGTGCCCATGGCCGCACGTCCGCGGATTCATGGCCAGCCCTGGCACCAATGAAAATAATATCGTCGGGTATCTACCTCACTCATGACTGGACCCAACCCCAACCAGGGGCTCTCGGACACCACCGCACGCGAGGCGCTCCGTGAGCGCTGCCTGAGCCTGGTTCGACGCTGGCAGCCGCTGGCCCGATCGGGCTGGGACCATCGCGCCGCCCGCCTGCTTGGCGAGGAACTCGACCAGATCGCACTGACCAGCGAAAACCTCGGCCTGGCCGGGGTCAACAATTCGGCCCTCGAACTGGCCGCCTACCTGTGCTCGTTCATCGACGACAAGCTGGTGCCGAACGAAAACGCGCTGGAATGCCTGGCCGGCATGGTCAACACGTTGGGCAGCGCGCTCAGCGAGCTGTCCGGTTCGGCAACGGCCGACGTGCGCTCCCTGCACGGTGATGCCGCCCAGTCCGATGACCACCCGGAAACCGCGGCGGTCGTGGTCGCGGAGCCGACGCTGGATCCTGGCGTCGCCGGCAATGGCCCCACCCTGCTGCCGCGCGCCACCTGCCTGCTCGGCGAGACCGTGCGCAGCGCCCCGGGCCTCAGCGCAGCGCTGCGCGAGCGTGGCTACCAGGTCAACGAGTTCGACGACGTCGAAGGCCTGCTCGAATTCCTGCGCGTGGCACGGCCCGGCGCCCTGCTGCTCGATGCCCGCGCGCTGAGCCAGCTCGGCCGCATCCGCGCCTGCCTCGACGAAGGCAATGCGGCGGAACTGCATGCGCAGCCGATCCTGCTGGTGTTCTCGCGCAAGGGCGATCTCGGTGACCGCCTGCTCGCCATGCGCGCCGGCGCCGCCGGGCTGTTCAGCATGCCGCTCGATTCCCTGCGCGTGCTGGCCTCCCTTGATGACCTGCTCGTGCATGCCAACCAGACACCATGGCGCGTCCTGCTGGCCGAGGTGGATCCGGTCAGCGCCAGCGAGCGCGCACGCTGGCTGGCCGAGCGCGGCATGACCGTGCGCCTGGCCAGCAACGGTCAGGCCGCATTGGCGGCCCTGCCGGACTTTCGTCCGGACGTGCTCGTGGTCGATCAGGAACTGTCCGACGTGCACGGCCTCGAGCTCATCCAGCTCGTGCGCGACCAGCCCGACCAGGCCGCGCTGCCGATCATCCTGATGTCGTCCAATGGCGATATCGGGCAACGCTTCGACGCCATCGCCGCCGGCAGCGACGAAGTCCTGCTCAAGCCGGTCAAGGCGCGGCATCTTGCCCATGCGCTGCTGTCGCGGCTGAACCGTGCGCGCCGCATGCGCGAGCTGATCGGCACGGCGGGCGGACGCGATCCGCGCACCGGCCTCTACTCGCGCACGGTGCTGATCGAGAAGCTCGCATCGGCCGCCGGCGACCGCTCGGCCGCCCTGATGTGCATCGCCATCGACCGCTCGCAGGCGCTGCGCGAGAGCATCGGCATCAGCGGCTTCGCCGCCCTCGATGCGCACATCGGCCAGCTCCTGCGCAGCCAGCTCGACGTGACCGACATCGCCGCGCACTACCAGGATTTCCATTATTTCGTGCTGGTCCACCGGCGCTCGCGTGGCGAAATGACGATGGTCGCCGACGATATCCGCGAGCAGTTGTCCAACCAGCCCTGGATGCTCAACGGCAAGGACTACCAGCTCACCGCCAGCATCGGCCTGGCCCTGCTCGGCGGCGAGCAGACCAGCATCGACACGATGGTCACCAACGCCGAAGCGGCGCAGCTTGCCGCCGCGCACATGGGCGGAAACCGCGCGCTCTGGTACGAGGCACGCGAGGCCGCCCTGCTGCCGAGCGATCCGCTGCTGGCCGTGCGCGCGGTGATGGGACGTCCGCTCAAGGCCGAGCAGGCGACCTATGATTTCATGCCGATCGTGCCGCTGGCCGGCAAGCTCAGCGGCCAGTTCGACCTGCGCTTCCGCGTGCTCAGCACGCAGAACCCCGGCAGCTCGATCAGCTACGAGGATCTCGTGCCGGCGGCAGCGGAGACCAAGCAGCTCGGCGAGATCGACCGCATGCTGCTCAACCACACGCT
The DNA here is from genome assembly GCA_036734345.1 of Dokdonella sp. Taxonomy (GTDB): domain Bacteria; phylum Pseudomonadota; class Gammaproteobacteria; order Xanthomonadales; family Rhodanobacteraceae; genus Dokdonella. Next base: position 34,768 of record DAIMYT010000021.1, read on the forward strand.
GCAGATGCGCGGCGAGCAGCTCAAGCAGGGCCGCCAGTTGCGCATCTTCGTGCCGCAGTCGGTCGAATCGCTGCTCGGCGCCGACCTATGCTGGTGGCTCGACCGCGAACTCAAATCGCATCACCTGTCGGGCACCGGCCTGACCCTCAACCTGCCCTGCTCGCCGCTGATCGACGCCGGCGAGCGCGGCCGCGAGCGCATCGGCGAACTGCGCAAGCTCGGCATCCGCGTCTGCCTCAACGATTTCGGCCGCGACTGGGCCGCCGTGCACGCGCTCAAGCAGTTGCAGGCCGACTTCGTGCGCCTCGATCCAACCCTCGTCCACGAACTCGGCAGCATCCGCTCGGTCGCCGACACCGTGCTCGCCCTGGTGCGCAAGGCCCACGCCGCCGGCGCCGCGGTGATCGCCCCGGAAACCGACAACATCAACCGCGCCCACCTGCTCCTGCGCCTCGGCGTCGACTACGACGGCAGCGCGGCCTTCTCGCAACCGCTAGCCAAGCCCGACTTCGATTTCAGCCAGCCACTCTGGTAGGGGATTGGGGATTGGGGATTGGGGATTGGG
>DAIMYT010000022.1:0-13694 GCA_036734345.1 Dokdonella sp.
CCGTTCCGGCGTCATCGCGCTGTCGTAGGAAGCGGCTTCAGCCGCGATGCTTTTCCCGCGAATCCGCTGTCCCGTAGGAGCCCCTTCAGGGGCGAGCCTTCACGTTCCGGTCGCGGAAAAGGCATCGCCCGTAAACGGGCTCCTACGAAAAGCGCGTGCGATCCGTGGCGCGGGCTTCGATGGCTCTCCCCACGTTACCGCTTCGTTGTTGAGCTCAGCGCTTCGACTCAACCAGTTCCGCCTGCCACAGCGTGTCGAGGATGCGGGCCAGCCACTGGCGTTCTTCCTCGTCGAGGTGGGCGAGCAGGCGCTTTTCGTGCTCGAGGGCCAGTGGCGCGACCTGGTCGTAGATCTTCCAGCCTTCCTCGGACAGCCGCAGCACCGACTGGCGCTTGTCGTGCCGCGCCGTGCCGCGTTCGATATGCCCCTTGGCGAGCAGGCGGGCGACGGCCCGGCTGATCGCGACCTTGTCCATGGCGGTGCGTTCGGCGACTTCGCGCGCCGACAGGTTCGCGCAATAGCCGAGCACGGCCATGGCCCGCCATTCCGTGACCGACAGGTCGAATCGCTTCTCGTAGACGCGCGCAATGGCCTGGCTCAAGGTGTTGGAAAGCACCGATAGCCGATACGGCAGGAACGTTTCGAGTTCGAGCAGGGCATGACCGGGCATTGCTCTGTGCCTCTTGCAATTGGTTTCAATTGAAACTATAACATACGGTTCGAAGCGCAACCCGCGCAGGCAACGAGGAAACCGTCATGAACGTCCAGCCCCAGACCGCCAACACGGGCATGCAGGTTACGACGTTCGAGAACCCGATGGGGATCGACGGTTTCGAGTTCGTCGAATTCGCCTCGCCCGAGCCGCAGAAACTGCACGATTATTTCATCAGGATGGGATTCAGCGCCGTGCTTCGGCACAAGACCCGTCCGATCACGGTCTACCGCCAGGGCACGGTCAACTTCCTGGTCAACGAGGATCCCGATTCCTTCGCCGCCGATTTTGCCAAGGCGCATGGGCCGAGTGCGTGCGGCTTCGCGATCCGCTTCAGCAAGCCGGCCGACGCCGTCTTGGCCAAGGTCCTCGCCAATGGCGGCGAGGCCATCGACCACAAGCCGGCGAGCAAGGCGGTCGACGTGCCGGTGGTCAAGGGCATCGGCGACTGCATGCTCTACCTGGTCGATCGCTATGGCGATGGCGGCGAGATCTATGCCGATGACTATGCGCCGATCCCGGGCGCCGACCCGCATCCAAAGGGATTCGGCCTGACCTTCATCGACCACCTCACCCACAACCTCTACTTCGGCAACATGCAGAAGTGGTCGGACTATTACGAGCGGCTGTTCAATTTCCGCGAGATCCGCTACTTCGACATCAAGGGCGCGAAAACCGGCCTGGTCTCCAAGGCGATGACGGCGCCCGACGGCATGGTGCGCATTCCGCTCAACGAGTCCTCCGACGAGAAATCGCAGATCAACGAATACCTCAACGAGTACCACGGCGAGGGCATCCAGCACATTGCCTGTTTCACCGACGACATCTATTCGACGATCGAGGCGATGCGCGCCAAGGGCGTCGAATTCCTCGATACGCCGGACGCCTACTACGAGGTCATCGACGAGCGCATCCCGAACCATGGCGAGGACGTGCCGCGCATGGCGAAGAACCGCATCCTGATCGACGCCGATACCGAAACCCGACAGAAGCTCCTGCTGCAGATCTTCACCCAGAACTGCATCGGTCCGATCTTCTTCGAGATCATCCAGCGCAAGGGCAACCCGGGTTTCGGCGAAGGCAATTTCCAGGCCCTGTTCGAATCGATCGAGCGCGACCAGATACGCCGCGGCGTGCTGTAGCACTTTTGCCCCCTCTCCCCTCGGGAGAGGGCTGGGGTGCTCTGGGTTCGCACCCTCTCCCCCCGGGAGAGGGCTGGGGTGAGGGTACGCTCTGCGGGAAGCATCAAGGGTTCGAATCACATCGCGAGATACTTTATGAAGCAAAGGCCCAACTCGGCGTTGGTTGCAGTCAAACCCCCGCTACCGTCCAGTACGCTCGCCAATGCAAGACAGCTGCGCAAAGCACCGACCGACGCAGAACGTAGACTTTGGGCTTGCATTCGAAGCAGGCAAATTGCGGGTCTCAAATTTCGCCGTCAGCATCCGATTCCACCCTATGTTGCAGATTTTTGCTGCGTCGAAAAAAACTTGTGGTTGAACTCGACGGTTCCCAGCACAGCGAACAGTTTGATTCGACGCGTACCGGACGGCTCGAAGCACAAGGCTGGAGATTGCTGCGCTTCTGGGACAACGACGTCCTGAATCAGACCGATGCAGTGCTTGAGGCGATCTGGAATATTGTAGAGAGTGCGGACCCTCACCCCAACCCCTCTCCCGGCGGGAGAGGGGCTTTCGAGCGAAAGTGATGACCACGACGAAAACACCCATGTACCAATCCGGCTTCGGCAACGAGTTTGCCAGTGAGGCGCTCGCGGGCGCCTTGCCGGAAGGGCGCAACTCGCCGCAACGGGCGGCCTATGGGCTCTATGCGGAACAGATCTCCGGCACCGCCTTCACCGCGCCGCGCTCGCACAACCGGCGAAGCTGGCTCTATCGGATCCGTCCGGCGGCGATGCACAGGCCGTTCGTCGTGATGGATTCCGCCGGACTGCACAACCGCTTCGACGAGGCGCCGGTCAATCCGAACCAGTTGCGCTGGGACCCGCTGCCGTTGCCGAAGAAGCCGACCGATTTCATCGAAGGCCTGGTGACGATGGCTGGCAATGGCGGCCCGGCATCGCAATCCGGAATCGGTATCCATGTCTATGCGGCCAACCGCTCGATGCAGGGGCGCTACTTCTACGACGCCGATGGCGAGCTGCTGATCGTGCCGCAGCTGGGACGCTTGTCGATCGCCACGGAACTTGGCGTGATCGACATCGAGCCGCAGCAGGTCGCGGTGATCCCGCGCGGCATCCGTTTCCGCGTCGACCTGCCGGACGGCGATTCGCGCGGCTATGTCGCGGAGAACTTCGGCGCCGCCCTGCGCTTGCCGGACCTCGGTCCGATCGGCTCCAACGGGCTGGCCAATCCGCGCGACTTCGAGACGCCGGTGGCCGCCTATGAAGACCTCGACGGCGAATTCGAGCTGGTCGCCAAGTTCCAGGGCCAGCTGTGGAGCGCGGCCATCGACCATTCGCCGCTCGACGTCGTCGCCTGGCACGGCAACCACGCGCCGTATCGCTACGACCTGCGCCGCTTCAACACGATCGGCTCGATCAGCTACGACCATCCCGATCCGTCCATCTTCACCGTGCTGACCTCGGCCAGCGACACGCCGGGCACGGCGAACCTGGATTTCGTGATCTTCCCGCCGCGCTGGCTGTGTGCCGAAGATACTTTCCGGCCGCCGTGGTTCCATCGCAACATCGCCAGCGAATACATGGGCCTGATCCACGGCGCCTACGATGCCAAGGCCGGCGGTTTCGCGGCCGGTGGCGGCAGCCTGCACAACTGCATGTCCGGGCACGGTCCGGATGCGGCGAGCTTCGAGAAGGCGAGCAAGGCCGACACATCGCAACCGGACCACATCGTCGATACGATGGCCTTCATGTTCGAGACGCGGGCAGTGATCAGGCCGACCCGCCAGGCGCTCGAATCGCCCCAGTTGCAGCAGGACTACTTCGAATGCTGGCAGGGCATCCGCAAACACTTCGATCCGCGCAAGCGCTGATCGCCCCGCAGGAACAGGAACCGACATGAAACTTGCAAGTCTCAAGGAAGGCGGCCGCGACGGCACGCTGATCGTCGTCAATCGCGATTTGACCCGCGCCGTCCGCGCCACCGGCATCGCGCCGACGCTGCAGGTCGCGCTGGAAGACTGGAGCAACATTGCGCCGCGCCTCAACGCGTTGTTCGAGGGTTTGCAGGCCGGCAAGGCCGCGGATGCCTTCGACCTGGATGTCGACAAGCTCGCTTCGCCGCTGCCGCGTGCCTACGAGTTCGTCGATGGCAGCGCCTACCTTCCGCATGTCGAGCGCGTTCGCCGCGCGCGCGGCGCGGAAGTGCCGGAGAGCTTCTATACCGATCCGCTCATGTACCAGGCGACCAGTTCCGGCTTCCTCGCGCCGCGCGATCCGATCCTCGCGGCCAGCGAGGACTGGGGCATCGACCTCGAGGCCGAGGTCGTCGTCGTGACCGACGACGTGGCCATGGGCGTGACCCCATCCCGGGCGGCCGAGCACATCCAGCTGGTCGGCCTGGTCAACGACGTTTCCCTGCGCGGCTTGATCCCCGGCGAACTGGCCAAGGGATTCGGCTTCCTGCAGTCGAAACCGCGTTCCGCGCTGTCCCCGGTTTTCGTCACGCCGGATGAACTGGGGGATGCCTGGAAGGACTCCAAGCTGCACCTGCCCATGCGCACCTGGATCAACGGCAAGTGGTTCGGCGAGGCCGAGACCGGCGTCGACATGCAATTCAGTTTCGCCGACCTCGTCGCGCATGTGGCGAAATCGCGGCCGCTGGGTGCCGGAACCCTGGTCGGATCAGGTACGATTGCCAACGAGGACACATCGAAGGGAGCGTCGTGTCTGGCCGAGCAGCGAACGGTGGAAACGCTGCGGGATGGCAAGCCGACGACCCCGTTCCTCAAGTTCGGAGACCGCGTGCGTATCGAGGTCACCGACGATGCAGGGCATTCGATTTTCGGTGCCATCGAGCAGGTCGTGGAGAAGTACTCCCCGGCCTGATTCGCCAAATGCACCGGAACGCCGAGCGTTGCGGCTCCGATGGATTCAGTGCAATGGGGAAGGGCGCATGACGGAGACAATCAAGCTCTACAGCTACTGGCGATCGAGCGCTGCCTATCGCGTACGCATCGCCCTGAACCTCAAACAGCTCGACTACGAGCTGGTTCCGGTCCATCTGGTCAACAACGGCGGCGAGCAGCATTCGGCGGCCTATCGCGAACTCAATCCGCAGGGATCAGTGCCAATCCTGCTCGACGGGGCGCGCGTATTCCGCCAGTCCATGGCGATCATCGAGTACCTCGAAGAAGCCTATCCGGGGACCTTTCCGCTTCTGCCATCGACCGCGCGCGAGCGTGCCCGCGTGCGCGCGCTGGCCCAGATCGTCGCCTGCGACATCCACCCACTGAACAACCTCAGGGTGATGAAATTCCTTGAGAAAGAGTTCAGTTCGCCGCATGTCGAGCGCGAACGCTGGACCCGCCACTGGATCGTCGAAGGATTCACCGCGCTCGAGGCGATGCTCTCGGACAACGCCTCGACCGGGCTTTGCTGCGATGGTGATTCACCGAGCCTTGCCGACATCTGCCTGGTCCCGCAGGTCTACAACGCGCGCCGGTTCGATGTAGACCTTTCGCCCTATCCGACCATTACCCGCATCGAGCAGTTCTGCCTGGAGATGGCCGAATTCAGTGAGGCCCGTCCTGAAAACCAGCCGGACGCGCCGAGCCGGTCGGCTTGAGGGCGACGCGAATCCCGATCAGCCGGCGATATAGCGCTGCAGCTGTTCGATCTGTTCGGTCTGCTCGCTGATGACCGCCTTGACCAGGTCACCGATCGACAGCACGCCGATCGTCCGGCCCTCCTCGAGGACCGGCAGGTAGCGGACCCGCTCGTTGGTGCACAGGCGCATGCAATGGTCGACGGTATCGTCGGGTCCGACCGTGATCAGGCCCGTGCCCATGATCTCGTTCACGGCCGTCGTCGCCGAGGAACGTCCCTTGAGCACGATGTTGCGCGCGTAGTCGCGTTCGGAAACGATGCCGACCAGGACCTCGCCATCGATGACCAGCAGCGCGCCGACCGAGCGTTGCGCCATCAGGTTCAACGCTTCGAGAACCGGTGCTGCGGGACCGATGGAAAAGATTTCGTGGCCCTTGTCTGCGAGTAGGTGCTTGGCTTGAAGCATGGCGACCTCCGACCTCGTTCGCGCTCAGCGGAAAGGTCATCTTAGCCGAGTTTGGCCCGGTCTCGCCCGGGCAGTGCCGTTCCGGCGCTGCAGGCGGCCGGTCTGGCGTACCGGCCTCGCCATGCATCGGGACGGGGTGCCGGTGCGCGCCAATGGCGGATGGGCTGACCTATGTGGCCCCGCGCTTCCTGAACCATGTATTGAATGCGACGGTGATGCGCTCCCCGGTGCCCTTGAACGGGGACACTTCGTGGAACAGCCAGGACGGGAACAGCACGAGCTCGCCCGCCGCCAGGTGGAAATTGCAGCCTTTCAGCGAATAGGCGTCGATCATCCTGTTGTTGGCCGGGTCGGTGTACATGCTGGCCAGCTGGTGCGGATTCTGGAAATGCAGCACCCCGGAATCGGTCTCGCCGGGATCACTTGAGCCGGCGTCGACGCAGTACACGCCCGACCAGGAAGCCATCGGATGGTTGTGCGAGCTGAACAGGCCGCCGCGTCGGGTGACATGGAACCAGGCATGCGTTTGCGATTCCAGCTCGCGGAGTTCGTCCAGCTTGTAGGCGTTCACCTCGCCAATGACCTTGAACAATTCGAGCATGCAGAATTCGTGCAGCTGCTGCACGCACCGGTCGGGCCAGGAGAACAGGTCGAACTTGCTCTCGTACAGGCCTTTCGGAATCGGCATGGTCGGTTGCGGATTGCGCCAGCTGGCGCCCTCCGCTTCGCGCTTCAGGAACAGGCTGCGCAATTCGGCATTGATCGCGGCCGGATTGTTCAACTTGGTGCGCACGAATGGCACCGAGAAAAGGGGAAATACGCTCATCGACATCAATGCATGAAAGGCAGGCTCAAATTATGCAGCTCCCTGCCGGAAAATGACATTGCGACCATCAATCGGAGGGTGGCTGCACCGCCAGGATCCACTCGCGCCCGGGTCGGGTCCGGGGCAGGCGCTGAGCCTTTCGAAGGTTGAACCAGGATCGAGGGAATCCGATTGCCACGCGCAGCCCGTGGCCCGATCGTTCCTCATGGATCGAGGTAGCCCGGGCCACCCAACTGGCGGACCTGCCGTTCGATCCAGTTCGCGCGGCGTTGAACGTAGGGCGAAGGGCGGTCGGCGTGCAGCCGGCGCGGGTTCGGCAGGACCGCGGCAAGGAGTGCCGCCTGATGGGTACTCAACTGCGCCGGCGTCACGCCGAAGTAGCGTTCGCTGGCCGCTGCGACGCCATAAATGCCGTCGCCGAATTCGGCGATGTTGAGATAGACCTCGATGATCCGCCGCTTCGGCCAGAGCGTTTCGAGGAGGACCGTGAAATAGGCTTCGAATCCCTTGCGGATGAAGCTGCGTCCGTTCCAGAGGAACAGGTTCTTGGCCACCTGCTGGCTGATCGTGCTGGCGCCGCGCAGGCGCGCGCCCTCGTCGGCCTCGGCCAGGGCGGTCTGGATGGCATCGACGTCGAAACCGTGGTGTTGCGGGAATTTCTGGTCCTCGGCGGCAACCAGCGCGATCGGCAGGTTGGCGGAGATCTTCTCAAGCGGGGTCCACCGGTAGTGCACGCTGAAGCCGGGCGGCCCCTCGAGCGCCGCATCGATCCTGCGCCCGAGCATGAAGGCCGAGGACAGCGGCGGGACGAAGCGCAGCGCGAACACGATCGAAACCGTCAGCACGATCCAGGTCAGTGCGGCGATGCCCGTCCAGCGAAGGAGGCGACGCAGGAATGGTCGTTTGGCCGGCATGTTTCGTCGTTCTCCCATTGCACGTTGCCTTCGCCGCTCCGCTGGTCGCCTGCTCGCCGCCGCGTGGCACGCCGCGGCGATACCCATGCGGCGCTCCGGTCCTGCCGCGGAGAGTCGTCGCGGATATCCAGGACCGATTGTGCCATCCGCCGCAGGCCCGCCCGTCGATCCTGCGCGCTCGATTCATCGGCGCGACGCAAAGGCTGTGCGGGCGGCAGCGGCGCGGGTTGCAAGGACGCACTTTGGCCGCATTTACTCGGGCCTCGAAAGTGGACGCCCATGATGCACGATCCAGATGACCTGATGCATTCGTTCCAGCTCCGCCAGGCCGGGGTGCGTGGCGGGATCGTCCGCCTCGGGTCGGCCTGGGCCGAAATCCTCGAGCACTCGGGCAATTCGCCGGCGATCAATCGCCTGCTCGGCGAGTCGCTGGCCGCCAGTGCCCTGTTCGTCGGCGCGCTCAAGTTCGAGGGCCGCCTTTCCATCCACTTGCGGGGTGCCGGGAAACTGCGGCTCCTGTTCGCCGAATGCACGCATGACGGCTACCTGCGGGGCATCGCGCGCTGCGAAGGCCAGGCCGCGGAACAGGATGCGGATCTGCACGATCCTCGCGCCAGGCTGGCCATCACGATCGAGAATTCGGCCACCGACAAGCGTTTCCAGGGCCTCGTCCCGGTCGAGGCCGACAGCCTGTCGGGCGCATTCGAGGGTTATTTCGAGCGCTCCGAGCAATTGCCGACGCGAATCGTGCTGGTCGCGAACGGGGGGCGTTGCGCCGGCATCATGTTGCAGAAGATCGCCCCGGCTGGTGGCAGCGCACCCAGCCCCGATGCCGATGCCTGGAACCGCGTCGGCATCCTTCTCGACACCCTGAGCCAGCCGGAGCTGCTCGAGCTTCCGGTCGAGACCCTGCTGCTGCGCCTGTTCCACGAGGAAGAAGTGGTGCTGCAACCGGCGCGGCCGCTGGCATTCCGCTGCAGCTGTTCGCGCCAGCGCGTGCTCGCGATGCTGCAGTCACTCGGTCCGCAGGAGGCGAGCGCAGCCGTGGCCGAAAATGGCGATGTCGAGATCACCTGCGAATTCTGCAACCGGACCTATCGGGTCGACCGCGTCGACGTCGCCGGCCTGTTTGCCGGCCATCCGCTGGCTCCGGGGAGCGCGTCCTCGCAATAGTCGCGGGGTGCGCTGGTATGCGGCAGCCCGGACCGGTGCAGCCGGGCAGCGATTTGCCCTGAAAATCCCGAAATTCAGTCGCTTGTAGGCAAAACCTGAGACTGAATAGACTGTTTGTTTTCCGTAAAATGGCGTATGATTCGTGCCATGGATTGCTGTCGCGGGTGATGGTTCCCGGGCAAACGCCCCGGGAACTTGGGCGCCCCGACAGCAGTCACCTGAAATCCACCTTGGGATCTACTCAAATGCTGTTGCGCGCCGCCACCCTGCTGTTTGCGATCCTGCTGCCGTTTTCGGTGGCAGCGCAGCGCATGGCGCCCGCAACACTGGCCGATACGCAGCGCCCGCTGTTCGATCGCCTGCTGTCGATCGAGGTCAGCTCCGGCGCGGCCGGCACCACCGACCAGGTCGTTCCGTTGTGGGCCAGCCCGGACGGTCGCCTGATGGCCATCGTCGCGCTTTCGCGCGGCGCTGGCGCCCCGACCTTGCCGCCGTCGCCGGCATTTGGCGGAGTCTCCGACCTGCGCATCGTCGATGCCACCGATCTGTTTTCCGCCGGGCTGCGCCTGCGCCTCGGCGATGGCCTGCGCGCCGACATGATGCTCGGCCAGGAGAGCGCCTCGGCCGTGCCATTCGACTTTCCGGGCTCGCCGGGCTGCGTCAACTGCCTTGGCGAAATCGATGCGGCACGCGCGTCCGGTGTACTCAGCGCGGCCATTGGCCTCGGCTGGACTGCACCGAACGGCGTGGACCTGTCCTTTGGCCTTTCCTGGCTCGACGGTCGCCATTCGCAACTGCCGGTCCTTGCCGATGGCGGTTTCGCCGGAGGCCCGATCGACCTGGCCCTGATGGATGTGCCGGAAGTCGCCAGCTACAAGTTGAATTCGGGCCGGCGCCTCAGTGCGCGCGGCACCTGGCAGCTGGACCAGGGGCCGGTGATCGACCTCACCGCAGCACTGACGCGTGCCGACCTGATGCCGATCTGGTATGGCCTGCCTGGCACCGGGCTGGATCTCAACCAGGCCACGCTCGGCCTCGGCGTGCACAGCGGCTCGCTGCGCGGCAGCATCGTCGGCCGGATCAGCAGCCTCGACGAACCCGGTGTGCTTGGCAGCAAGCGTTGGAGCGGGCTCGACCTCGGTGTTTCCTGGCGCACCCCATGGCGCGGTGAAGTGACGGTCGGCGCGCAAAACCTGTTCTCCGCGCCGCTCGATGCCGCAGCGGCACGCGACATGGATGCCACCCAGGCACGCATGCCCTACGTGCAGTACCGGCAGGATCTCTGATCCCTTTTTCTGCGGCATCCGCGCCCGGATTGCCCGCGCATCTCCCCGTTGCATCGAAGACAGCACTCTTCGTACTTCGAGTCCTGGCGCGATCGCGCAGGAATTTTAGTTGCATCTGCAACTTATTGAATTTCCGGCGGATTCAGGCGCATTTTTGATCATTGTTAAGTGATCAATCGGGGATTCCCATAACGTGAGAATGTTGTTAGTATCCCGTCACTGCCGTCGGCCCCTTGGGCCGTTTCCGGCTATTTTTGTAGCAGGGAACGGATTCCATCACATTCCCTATCTGCGTCATGTCCCGAATCCGCGTCACCAGTGACACCACTCTAAAAACGTTGGAGAGCGTAATGAGATTAACGAACAACGAGCTTTTGAAAGCTGTACGACTCGCTTTGTATGCGGGCACGACAGCGGTCGTCGGATTGAGCTCCGCTGCAGTCTTCGCCCAGGATGAAGCTGCCAGCGAGCGCCTTGATACGATCGTCGTGACCGGATCGAACATCCGTCGCGTCGACATTGAAACGGCCAACCCGGTCATCACCATCGACCGTGCGCAGATCCAGAAGAGCGGCAAGCTCACCGTCGGTGACCTGGTCCAGGAACTGCCGTCCATCGCAGGTAACGCGACCAACCCGCAGGTCAACAACGGTGGCGGCACCGGCGCAGCGAGCGTTTCGCTCCGCGGCCTCGGCTCCAAGCGCACCCTGATCCTGATCGACGGCCAGCGCATCATCAACAATGACGTCAACCAGATCCCGGCGAATGTTGTCGAGCGCATCGAAGTCCTGCTGGACGGCGCATCGGCCATCTACGGTTCGGACGCAATCGGTGGCGTTGTCAACTTCATCATGCGCAAGGACTACCAGGGCGCCGAATTCACCGCCGACTATGGTATTTCCGACCGTGACGATGGCGAGCGCCAGAGCGTGTCGATCACCTTGGGTCAGTCGACCGATCGCGGCAGCGTTGTCGCCGGCGTCAACTACAACAAGACCGACGCCGTCAGTGCCGGCAAGCGCGAATTCTCGCGCCAGGCGCTGTACCTGTATTACGGCTCGTCGTTCGCGGGCGGTTCCAGCCGCACCCCGACCGGCCGCATCACCCTGCCGACCGCCTTGCGCGGGCAGTTCAACTGCCCGAACAACACGGTTACCCGTCTGCCGGGCACCACGGGCAGCTCGCTGTCTGACTATCGCTGCTTCACGGTCGGACCGGACTCCTACAACTACCAGCCACTGAACGTGATCCTGGTTCCGCAGGAGCGCACCAACCTGTTCGCGATCGGCAACTACAAGCTGACCGACAGCGTCGAGGCCTACATGAAGGCCTTCGTCAACCGCACTTCCTCGAGCTCGCTGATCGCTCCGTATCCGTTCGACGCGCGCGGCAATGGCGTGACGATCTCCGGCGACAGCATCTACAACCCGTTCGGTCAGGACATGGGTTTCGGTACGAGCTTCAACGTGCTCGAGCGCCTGACCGGCGTCGGCCAGCGTGTCAACCAGTTCGACACCCAGACCTCGCAGTTCATCGCCGGCCTGCGTGGCAACATCGGTGACACCTCCTGGCGTTGGGATGCCAACATCAACTACGGCCACTTCACCCAGGACCAGTACACCACCGGTTACCTGAACTTCTCGCAGCTCGCTTCGGCCCTCGGCCCGTCCGAGATCCGCAATGGCGTGCCGGTCTGCGTTGATGCCCTGGGCGGCAATGTCATCGCCGGTTGCGTCCCGCTCAACATCTTCCAGCAGGACGATCCGACCTCCACCGCCATCCTTCGCGCCGCTGGTTCGAGCCCGTTCCAGAACTTCCTGGCGACCTCGCGCGAAGCCACGGCCAACGTCAACGGCGAGCTGTTCGAGCTGCCGGCAGGACCCGCCAGCCTCGCGGTCGGCGTGCTGTACCGCAAGGACTACTCGAGCCTGAAGGCGGATTCGACGATCATCCTGAATCCGCAAACCGGCACCTGCGACCTCGGTACCGCCTGCACGACCCAGCTGCAGGGCAACATCACGACCAAGGAAGCGTATGCGGAAATGTTCGTGCCGATCCTCAAGGACATGCCGTTTGCGCATAGCCTGAACATCGACGTCGGCGTCCGCTACTCGAAGTTCAACCTGGCCGGCAACACCACCAACTCGAAGGTTTCCATCGAGTGGCGTCCGATCGAAGACCTGCTGCTCCGCGGCACCGTCTCCGAAGTGTTCCGCGCTCCGAACATCAGCGAACTGTTCGCTGGTGCGCAGAGCGATGCGCCGACCGCGCAGGATCCGTGCTTCGGCTACCTGCCGGGCCAGCAGCAGGGTATCAACGCCTGCGGACCGTCCACGGGTGCGACCAACATCGATCCGGTCAACGGCATTCCGCGCCAGCAGAATGGCCAGGTCAACGGTATCGCTTCCGGTGCCGTGGCCGCAGGCTTCGCGCTGAAGCCGGAAAGCGGCAAGAGCTTCGACTTCGGCGTGGTCTATGACCCGAGCTGGATCGAAGGCCTGTCGGTCAGCCTCGATTACTATCGGATCTACCTGACCGATACGATCACCGGCATCAATGCGCAGAACGTGCTCAACCTCTGCTACCAGGATCCGAACAGCCTGTTCTGTCCGTTCATTTCGCGCTTCGCGAACGGCGACATCGACACGATCCGCGAGCCGACGGTGAACCTGGGTCGTCTGGATACCAGCGGCTGGGATATGGGCATCAGCTACCGCCTGCCCGAGTTCGACATGTTCGGCCGCAACATCGGCCGTTTCACGGTCGGCTTCAACGGCACCTACATCTCCGAGTTCGACAACACGCCGGTTCCGGGCAATCCGGACGTGCCGCGCATCTCGAACGCCGGTGTGTACACGGCCCAGTTCGGCAACTTCCCGCGCGTTCGCGCTCTCGGAAGCCTGGACTGGAACATGGGTCCGTTCGAGGCTGGCTGGCGCGTTCGCTACATCGGCAACACGCGCGTCGGCAGTGCAGACCTGTCGCAGGGCCTGTCGATCGATGGTGGAATCCCGGGTGTCGTGCGCAACTTCGGTGCGTATGCCTACCACAACTTCACCTTCGGCTACACGGCTGAAGCGATCAACACGCAGTTCCAGATCGGTATCGACAATGCGTTCGACAAGCAGCCGCCGATCTACTTCCAGAACAACGTGACCAATGGCAACACCGACGTCCGTACCTTCGACACGGTGGGCCGCTACTACTGGGCTCGCGCTACCGTCAAGTTCTGATAAGAAGCTTCCTGTTTGATCTCGCCGCGCGGCTACCAGCCGCGCGGCTTTTTTTTGCCTGCGCTTCAGCAGTCCGGATCATGGAGAATGCGCCCGGCGGACCATCTGCGATGTCATTGGCTCGGACTGGCTGCTTTGGGAGCCGGGCGAAACCGTGCTAACGTTATCGGCTTGCCCCCATGCGCTCGCCACTCCTACTCCTGCTCGGCCGACAACCGGGTGACGCCGGCTCGGCTGGAGCTGTGCAGCGCACGCCAGATCGAGAGAAATCCCCGATGAACGACTTGCTGACGGCCCCTGCCATACCCGACATCGTTTCCGCCCTTGAGGCGGG
>DAIMYT010000022.1:13704-34825 GCA_036734345.1 Dokdonella sp.
CGGGTGCCGAACGCCTGGCCCGCGCACGACTTGCCATGGACATGGGCGATACGCAGGCCATGGTCCTGCTGGCCATCGCGCTGAGCATGCTGAACCGGCAAGCCGAGGTCATCGAGCTCTATCGAAAGCTGATCGAACTGGAGCCGAACGAACCCAGCCACCACAACAATCTCGGGACCGCATTGAGGGAGAGTGGCGACCTTGCCGCCGCCGAGCAGGCGTATCGAGCCGGACTGGCCCTCGACTCTTCAGACCCTGCCGCACTGGCCAATCTCGGCACATTGCGCTGGCAGCAGGGCGATGCCGTGGATACGCGAAACATCATGCTCGCCGTATCGCGACTGGATCCGGGGTTGCCCGAAGCGCGCATCTATGGCGCGCTGGCCTGCCACGAATGTGCGGACACGAAGATGGCCGAGGAGCTGGTGGCCGACTGCAACCAGTGGCCCTATCTCGGTCCCGTGCTTGAATCCGATCTCGCCACGCTGCTGATGCAACTGGAGCGCTCCGAGGATGCGGAGCGCAGGCTTCGCGCGGTTCTTGCCCGCCCGGAAGCCGAGGGAATCGCCCGCCTGCGCCTGGCTGGACAAATGGAGCGGCTGAATCGGCTCGATGAGGCCGAGAGCCTGCTGGCGGGGGCTCCGCTCGAGGCGATGGACAAGGATGAGGAGCTCATCGTGCGCGGTGCGCTGGCTGCGCGTCGCGGACGCCATGATGAAGCGATCTCCTTCTATCGGACCGTGCTCAACGCACATCCCGACGACATCACCCGGGCACCCCAATGGTTTGCCCTGGCCAAGGCCTGCGATGCGGCCAAGGATGCTCCGGGCGCGATGGACGCCCTGGCGGCGGCACACGGCCTGCAGATGCGCCAGGCGGCCCGCCTCGTCCCCAAGTTGATGGAGCCGGACTCGAATCCGCTCAATATCACGAGCTTCCCGGTGGAAGCGGCCCGCTACGAACGCTGGAAGACCGATCCGGGCGCGCCGGATGCCGCCGCTTCGCCGATTTTCATCGTCGGTTTTCCGCGATCCGGAACGACGCTGCTCGAACAGATGCTCGACGCCCACCCCGGCGTCCGCTCGATGGACGAACGCGCGTTCCTGCAGAACGTGATCAAAAAGGTGCAGGCGGTCAGCGATCGGGTCTACCCGGACGACCTCGACCAGCTTGAACCCGGCGAACTCGAGGAACTGCGCGGTGTCTACTGGGAATGCGTCAGGGGCGTCGTGCAACTGCAGCCCGGCGAGCGTCTGGTCGACAAGAACCCGCTCAACATCCTGCGCCTGCCGATGATCCACCGGATCTTTCCGCACGCCAGGATCGTGCTGGCCCTGCGCCATCCGTGCGATGTCATCCTGAGCAACTACATGCAGAGCTTCCGTGCGCCGGAATACCAGGTCCTGTGTTCGTCGCTCGAGCGCCTCGCGCGTGGCTATTCCAATGCAATGAATTTCTGGATTTACCACGCCGAACTCTTCAAGCCGGCGATCCTTGAACTTCGCTACGAGGACCTGCTTGATGACGTTGCCATCCAGACCCAGCGCATTGCGGCGCACCTGGATCTCAACGATGCCACCGCCCTGGAGAAATTCCAGGAGCGCGCGCGCGCAAAAGGATTCATCAGCACGCCGAGCTACTCGCAGGTCGTCGAACCGCTCAACAAGAAAGCGGTGGGACGCTGGCAGCGCTACCGTGAGTATCTCGAACCGGTGCTTCCGACCCTCGAGCCCGCGATGAAGCGATGGCACTACGACGCCTGAGATCGCCTCGCGCCATCACGCCCGCGTGCGGAACGAACACCCTCGCGAGCCGGCGCCGTCCCCCACCCACCACGTGACCGGAACAACCCGTGCAAGAACTCGTTGAAAACATCGTTGCAGCCATGAAGGTTGGCCGGCACGCCGACGCGCTCAACATGGCGCGCACCCTCGTCCAGTCCTTCCCCTACGACGAAGGCGCCTTGTCGCTGCTTGCGCTCGGCGAACAGAATGCGGGAGACATGCTGACCGCGCGCAATCTCCTGCTCGGCCTGACCCGCGACCATCCGGAAACCTGGCAGCACTGGAACAACCTCGGCAACGTGCAGCGCCTGCTGGGCGACCTCAAGTCCGCCGGCGATGCCTACCAGCGCGCGTTCGCGTTGCACCAGGAAAGTCCGCGCCTGCGCGCCAACCTCGGATTGCTGCACCTGAATCTCGGCGACTTCGCACAGGCCCGCGATCAACTCTGCGCGGCCTGCGTCATGCAGGGCGCCGAGCCGGGCATGCGCATCTGGGCCGCCGTAGCCTGCCATGCCTGCGCCGACGACCAGACCGCGAGATTGCTCGTCCAGGGCTGGCCGGAATGGAGCGGGACCAGCGATGAAGCGATGCTCGAACTGGGCTGGCTGCTCTACCAGTTGGGCGACATCAGTGCCGGTGAATCCATTCTTTCCACGGAATTCCAGGATGAGACGATCCGCATGCGCGCGACGGCCCGGCGCGTGCTGGCCCTCGAGCGACTCAACCGCCTCGACGAGGCAGGGGAACTGATCGCGAGGATGAGCGATCCGGCGCGCATCGCCGACCTGCAGGCGAAGATGGAAACCCTGCATGCGATGGCGCTGATCGCTTCGCGCAAGAAGGACTACGTCGCAGCGCGAAGTTTCTATGAGTCCGCGCTGGCGCTGGAGGTCCCGCCACGCTACCAGCAGACCCTCTATTTCGGACTGGCCAGGGTTTGCGACCAGATGGACGATGCCGCTGCGGCCATGGACGCCCTGCAACACGCGCACGCCGATGCCATCGTCGAGTACACCGCCGAGGAAAAGGCGCGACTGGCCGGCACCGGACTTCTTTCTCTGCTCGACCCCGGGTATGAGGCCACCGCGGGCGCAGCCGGCGATGCGGTCGACGCGCCAACCGAGGCCGATTCGCCGGTGTTCGTCGTCGGGTTCCCGCGCTCGGGAACGACCCTGCTCGAGCAGATGCTCGCGGCCCATCCCGCGTTCGCATCGGCCGACGAACAGCCGATGGTCCAGCGCATGCTCGAGCGACTGCGCGAGCAGGGCGTGGACTATCCGTCCGCCCTGGCCGACCTGACGGCAGAACAGTGCGCGATGCTTCGCGAGGTCTACTGGCAGGAAGCCGCGAATACGGTCGAAAGGCCGGCCGGCGTCCGCCTGGTCGACAAGCATCCGCTCAACTTCCTCGCCCTGCCGCTGATCCGCAGGATCTTCCCGCAGGCGCCGCTGATCTTCTGCGTTCGCCACCCCTGCGATTCGATCCTGAGCAGCTACATGCAGAATTTCCGTGACCCGAGGCTCGCCGCGGAGTGCACCAGCATCGCGCGCCTTGCGGACCTCTACCAGCGCCTGACCGAGCGCTGGATCAACGATTCGAAGCTGTATCCCTCGAAGATCCTGGTCTGCCGGCACGAAGACCTGGTCACCGACCCCGAACAGCAACTGCGCCGCATCGGCGAGTTCCTCGGTATCGACGATACCTCGGCCATGCTCAATTTCAGCGAGCACGCACGCGCCCGCGGCTTCATCGGCACGCCGAGCTACGCGCAGGTCGTGCAGGGCCTTAACGCCGATGCGATGGGGCGCTGGGAGCGCTACCGCGCCTGGCTGGAGCCCTCGTTGCCAGTGCTGGCGCCGATCATCGATCATTGGGGCTACACGGCCTGACCGGATAGCGGAAATGAACACCTCTCTCGACAGCCTGCGCCACTACGTCCGCTGGTACGATGACGCACTGCCGCGCGAGCTGTGCCAGGGCCTCGTCACCGGTTTCGAGCAGATGCGCGATGCCCAGGAAATCAACGGGCGCGGAATTCGCGCCGGCCTCGACGACAGCAAGTGGACCGAACTGAACCTGAGCCGCTTCGCCGACGCGGGGATGAAGGCATTCTTTCTGGCCCAGATCGAGCATTACCTGGCCCGCTACAACGCCGACATCGGCGTCGGCCTGCCGATACCGGGATCGAACCTGACCGCCGACCTGATCATCAAGCGCTACGCGGCGGGTGGCGACGAGGGCTTCCAGCCGCACTTCGATGCCATCTTCGACCGCTGCCACCGCTACCTTGTTTTCCTCTGGTATCTCAACGATGTCGAAGAGGGCGGCGAGACCCGTTTCACCGATCTCGACATGAACGTCCAGGCACGTGCCGGGCGACTGCTGATGTTTCCGCCGTTCTGGATGTACCAGCACGCCGGCATGCCGCCGCGATCGAACGACAAGTACATCCTTTCGACCTACCTGCTGTTCGCGAGGAATCCGGTCGTCGACTCAGCGGTCACCCGACCCGAGGCATGAAGCGCTCGCCCGGCCCGGGATGCACACGATGAGCACCGCCATCGAAGCCGGCGTAGCACGGGCGATGGCGGACGACGCCGGCAGCTTCCTGCAGCAGATGGACCTTGTCTTGCGACGCGCCCTGTTCGTGCGGTTGTCGCAGGAAGACCTGCGCGCCGCGTCGTTCCTCGACGAGCGTCTCGGCATGCAGGGGCGTGAAGGATTCTGGGTGCCGCTGCGGGGAATCGCCGAGGTGGCTTCCGCGATGGCCCACGAGGCACACACCGCGGATTTCATCTTCCACATCGGCCACTGCGGATCGACCCTGCTCAGTCGATTGCTCGACCAGGATGCCGGCATCCTCGGCCTGCGCGAGCCCCTCGTGTTGCGCGAACTGGCGGTGGCGGAACGCGAGCTCGAATCCACGTCGGCACGCCTCTCGACCGATCAGTGGCAGCGGTTGTTCGCGGATACGCTCGCGATCCTCGGGCGCCGCTTCGCGCCGGAACAAAAGGTCATCATCAAGGCCACCAGCAGCTGCAACAACCTGATCGAACGCGTGCTCGCATTCGATGCGCGGGTCCGTATCGTGCTGATGTACCTGCCGCTGGAAAGCTATCTGGCCACCATGATGAAAGCGCCTGGCGGCGGACTCGATGTCCTGCACGGCGCCCCTGCGCGACTGCAGTTCCTGGATCGCGCACTGGGCGGCATTCCGCTGCGCCTGCACCAGCTCGATACGGCCGAAACCGTGGCCATGGGCTGGGTCGCCGAGCTGTTGCGCTTCCAGCAGATCCGCGCGACTGCGGCATATGCCGCGCGCGTGATGCTGCTCGATTTCGAGAAGTTGCTGGAAGATCCCGCCGCGCACCTTCATGCGGTCAGGGCGCACATGGGCCTTGCCGAGCTGCCGGCGGACAATGCCGCACTGATGCAGTCGGCCGTGATGCGTGCCTACGCGAAGAGCCCGACGCACGCCTATACGCCCGCGGATCGCGCGCACGATCTGGATTTGTCGCGACGCCGATTCGGCAACGAGATCGCCCGCGGCATGGCCTTCGCGGAGAAGCTGCTGGGCGAATACCCGCAGTGCGAACCACTGCGAACGCTGCTGCGTTGAACGCGACACCAGCCTGCGCGGGAGCCGTGGCGCAGGAATAGATCGTCGCGCCGGAGGTTGCCGGGCAGGTCAGTGCGCCGCGACAGGACGCGGACCGGATCGGGTCGAGTAAGGTCGGGTCAGGTCAGGCGTCCGACCACATGCGGAACAGGTTGTTGCGCAGCGAGCCGAGCAGCAGCAGCATGCGCATGTCGGCCTGTTCGCCGCGCGCCATCTCGATAGTGCGCGCCTCCTCGACCTGTTGCAGCAGTTCACGCTGGTGCACGTCCGGTATGTAGCTCTGCATCCAGGTGATGCCGACCAGGCGCACGCCGCGCGTCACCGGCGCAACCTGATGGATCGTGGTCGCCGGATAAAGCACGGCATCGCCGGCAGCCAGCTTGATCGGCAGGACATGCTGGCCCAGCGTGATCATCAATTCGCCGCCGTCGTAATCCTGAGGATCGCTGAGGAACACGGTGACAGAAACGTCCGACCGCATGGCCGGCTGCGACGGAAACAGCGCCTCGTCCATGTGCCAGCCGTAGCTCATCCCCGGCTCATAGCGGGAAATGGTCGGATTGGCCATGTTCCTGGCGAATGCCGCGGTGCGCAGATCGGGGTGGCGAAACAGCGCATCGCGAAGGATGGTCCCGGGCTCGACGCTGGACGGATCGTTCTGCGGAATCTGCTGGTTGCGCTTGAGCGGATGGTTCGGATTGCTGATCCGGCCATCGACGAACGGCGTGTTCTCGGCGATGGCACGCAGCCGGGCCAGTTCCGCAGGTTGGAGGACGTTGCGCAGTTGATGGATCATCGGAATCTCGCGCCGCAGCTTGGTCGGGCCGCCATTATCGCATTGCCCGGTCGGTGCGATGAAACCCGCCAGGATCGCCCGTAAACGGGCGCCTGCAGAAACCCCACGCCGCGCGATGACCCCACGCCGCGATGACCCCACGTCGCGATGACCCCACGTCGCGTCGACCCCACGCCGCGATGACTCTACGTCCCGCGATGACTCTACGCGCCGATGCACATGTAGGAGCCCCTTCAGGGGCGAGCCCTTCGCACAGGGTTGAGGCAGGTTGGAGTTCACCCCTCGACAGGCACAGGGCAGGCATTTATGCCCAACAACGAAGCTGCAACGCGTGACACCTCATCGGCACCTGCGCCGCCGCTCGCCCGCTCTTCGCAGGAAGGGCATTTATGCCCGATGCTCTCCGCCACGTGACGAACGGCATCGGGCATACATGCCTCTCCTACCGAAAGCCGACAAACGCCGCGGGCCTCAATCGCCACCCCCGCGTCCCAATGTGCTCAAGCGCCTTTGCAGGAAGGGCCCTTCGACAGGCACCAAGCCCGTCGAAAAATGGACGGCAATGCCGCAAACATTGTCGGGAGGTCGCGCCGACTAGAAATGCGCATCCTCGAAGCCTTCGTCCATCGGCGTCTCGCCGCCTTCGGCAAGGCGGATCTTGAGGGCGAGGCCGTCGCGGGAATCCGCCTTCGCCAGCGCTTCCTCGAGTTCGATGCGGCCATCCTTGTACAGCGCGTAGAGCGCCTGGTCGAACGTGCACATGCCTTCCTGCAGGCTGCGATCCATCGCCTCCTTCATTTCGTGGATCTGGCCGCGCCGGATCATGTCGCGGATCAGCGGCGTATTCAGCAGCACCTCCACCGCCGGCAGGCGTCGTCCGTCCTTGCCCATCACGAGACGCTGCGAGATGACCGAGCGCAGGTTCAGCGCCAGGTTCATCAGGATGTTGCGGTGCGCGGACTCCGGGAAGAAGTTGAGGATGCGCTCCAGGGTCTGGTCGGCGTTGTTCGAGTGCAGCGTGGCCAGGCAGAGGTGGCCGGTCTCCGAGAACGAGATCGCCGCTTCCATGGTTTCGGCATCGCGGATTTCGCCGATCAGGATCACATCGGGGGCCTCGCGCATCGCGTTCTTCAGGGCCGCGTGGTAGGTATGCGTGTCGAGGCCGACTTCGCGCTGGTTGACCACCGATTTCTTGTGCCGGTACAGGTACTCGATCGGGTCTTCGACGGTGAGGATGTGCCCGGAGGTATTCGTGTTGCGGTGATCGATCATTGCCGCCAGCGTTGTCGACTTGCCCGAACCGGTCGCGCCGACCACGAGGATCAGGCCGCGCGGCTCCATGATAAGGTCCTTGAACAATTGCGGCAGGCGCAATTGCTCGATGGTCGGGATTTCGCTCTTGATCGCGCGGATGACCATGCCGACTTCGCCGCGCTGCTTGAACACGTTGATGCGGAAGCGACCGGCGTCCTTCACGGCGATGGCCATGTTGAGCTCGAGGTTCTTCTCGAACTGCGGCACCTGGCCCTCGTCCATCAACGAGTAGGCGATCTTCTTGACCATGCCGCCGGGCAGGCCGGTATTGCCGAGCGGATACAGCTTGCCCTCGACCTTGATGTTCACCGGGGCGCCCGTCGTCAGGAACATGTCCGACGCGCCTTTCTCGGTCATCAACTTGAGGAAATACCCGATGTCCATCTGATCTGTCCCCTTGAAACGTGATTGCAGATTCGCCAAGAGCGTTGCGAATGCCCGGCCACGTTCCCACAATAGGACTGGGCCCGAGGCGCAGAGAATACTTATGACACCAAGCGGTACGAAAATCCATGCTCCATTCGTCGTTTCCATGGCGCTGTTGCTGGCTGCCTGCGGTCCGACCAAGCCGCCGCCCGACCTGCTGGGCAGTGCCCAGCAGCGCCTTTCCAGCGCCCGCGACGCCGGTGCCCCCACCTATGCGCCGTTGGAGCTGCGTTTTGCCGAGGAGCGGCTCGACCAGGCACGGGTGGCCATGCAGGACCGCGACTACACGCTGGCGGCCAACCTGGCCGAGGAATCCTCGGCCAACAGCGAGCTGGCCGCGATCAAGGCGCGACTGGGCAAGCTGCGCGAATCGGTGGATGCCCTGAAACAGGAAAATGCCGAGATCTCACGGGTCATCGGGGCCGGCGAAAACGACCGCGGGGGGACGCCATGATGCGCCCCCTGCTGATCGGCTGTGGCCTGGCCCTGGCCCTGGTCGGGCCTGCCCATGCGGCCAGCCGCGATGTCGACTACGAGCGGCTGTCGCGTAGCCTCGCCCAGCTGGCGTCCGATGCCAAGCTCGGCACTTATGCGGCTGCCGAGGTCGCACGCGCCCAGGCCGCGCTCGCCCTGCTCGAGGAAAATGGCCGCGGCAAGAAGCGTGCCCACCTGCTCTACCTGGCCGAGCGCCGCGTCGACATCGCCTGGGCGAGCGCCCAGGTCCTCGATTTCGAGAACCAGCTGGCCGAACTGCAGAACGAGCACAGCCGCCTGCAACTGGCCGCCGCGCGCAAGGAGGCCGAACAGGCGCGTCGCGAGCTCGACCAGCAGCGCCTGCTCGCACAGATACGCGCGGAAGAGGCCGAACGCGCCGCCGAGCAGGCCCGCCTGCAGGGCGAGCAGGATACTGCGGCGGCCCGCGAGGAGGCCGAGCAGGCGCGTCGCCTGGCCGAGGCACAGGCGCAGGAGACCGCCCTGGCCCGCAAGGAGGCCGAGCTGGCCGGAGCCGCCAACGATGCCCTGCGTGCCCGACTCAACAACCTGCGCGCGACCCGAGGCACTCGCGGCATGCAGATGACCCTGGACGATGTCGCATTCGCCTCCGGGCAATCCAGATTGCGGCCGGAGGCTCGCGAATCGCTGGCAAAGCTCGTCGAGTTCGTCGGACAGGATCCGTCCAAGCAGATCCGCATCGAGGGGCATACCGATTCCACCGGCAGCGCCAATGCCAATCAGGTGCTCGCCCAGAAGCGCGCCGAGGCGGTCCGCGAC
This sequence comes from Dokdonella sp., assembly GCA_036734345.1. GTDB lineage: Bacteria > Pseudomonadota > Gammaproteobacteria > Xanthomonadales > Rhodanobacteraceae > Dokdonella. The sequence goes on from DAIMYT010000022.1 coordinate 22,916, forward strand.
GCCCTGCTCGAGGCCGGAATCGAGGCCTCGAGGATGACTGCGGTCGGTGTCGGGGCCGAGCGGCCCATCGCACCCAACGACACCGCGGAAGGGCGCGCCAGGAATCGCAGGGTCGACGTAATTCTCGAGGAAAAACAATAGGATACGATTATTTTGTTAGGGAAATGTTGGCCGCCAAAAGCGGTTGCCAAGGCCCCGGCAAAGGAGTAGTTTCTAAATCCCATGCGACCCGGTGTTTCTCTGGAACCCGCATGGGACACGTCTAGCCCATGAGTTCAGCACAGAAGACCGTTCACCCAGCGCCGTCGGTTCACAACGTCCGACACGCACGGTCGAGTGCCTGGCAGTGGCGCCCGCCCGTGTCGCAAGCTGGTAGTCGCGATCCGAGTGCTGGACCCAGTGGCTCAGGCGGCCTGAATCCAGGCCATCACGTGTCAGTTCCATCGTCCCTGCAACCCATGACGCGACGCCCACCCGGGCGTCGCGTCATGGTGTCTGCGTTTTCACCCTGAGAGGAGGTAGCCTGATGTTCGAACAAGCAGCAAGAGAAGATCTGGAATCCTTGATGCACGGCAATACCGAGTTCCGCCAGCTTTACCACAAGCACAAGGAACTCGATGACAAGGTCCGCGACGCCGAACTTGGTGTACTGCCCATGGATGTCGTCACCTTGCACACCCTCAAGAAACAAAAGCTGCAGGCGAAGGACAAGCTCACCCACATGTGGGCCAATCTGAATCCCTCCGCACACTGACCTTCCTTTTTCCGCGCGCCGCTGATGCCCGCTGCGGGCAAGCGGCGCAGCGCATCTGCCCCTCTCCGTCGGCTTCTTGTAGGAAGCGGCTTCAGCCGCGATGCTCTTCGCCACGTGACGAAGGGCATCGGGCATGAATGTCTGTCCCGAGCCTGTCGAAGGGCCCTTCCTACGAAGAGCGGGCGAAATGCGGCGCGGGGTTCGATGGCTTGCCTCGCGTTTCCGCTTTGTTGTTGGCTTCAGCCGCGATGCTCTTCGCCACGTGACGAAGGGCATCGGGCATGAATGTCTGTCCCGAGCCTGTCGAAGGGCCCTTCCTACGAAGAGCGGGCGAAATGCGGCGCGGGGTTCGATGGCTTGCCTCGCGTTTCCGCTTTGTTGTTGGCTTCAGCCGCGATGCTCCGCACGTTCCTTTGTAGGAGCCCCTTCAGGGGCGATGCGGTGCTGTTTCCTCCAGCGAGGCGCTTCAGTCGGGACGTTCGTGATTCGACGCAATAGCCTCGCCCCTGAAGGGGCTCCTACAGTTTGCATGGCGACCAGCATCTGCCACGGCCCTTTCCGCGAAGCACCTGCGAAGCGTGCCGCGGGTACCGATGGATGTCCTCGCGTTGCGCTTCCGCACATCTTTTGTAGGAGCCCCTTCAGGGGCGACGCCTTTGGCGGAATTTGCGAATAGCCTCGCCCCTGAAGGGGCTCCTGCACAGCGTTTGCGAGCGGCGGCGCGCGTATCGACAGCTTTCCCACCTTGCCCGGATCCAAATCCACCCTGGGTTATCATTCCGCCCCATGCCTGAACTTGCACGGAGCCCGCATGCCGATCCATCAAAGCGTCCTCGAACTGATCGGCAATACGCCGATGATCCAGGCCCAGCGCCTCGACACCGGTAGCTGCGAGCTGTTTTTCAAGCTCGAATGCAACAATCCCGGTGGCTCGATCAAGGATCGCATCGGACTCAGCATGATCGACGCCGCCGAGCGCGACGGCCGCATCAAACCCGGCGATACCCTGGTCGAAGGCACCGCCGGCAATACCGGCATCGGTCTGGCCCTGGTCGCCCAGCAGAAGGGCTATCGCCTGATCCTGGTCGTGCCGGACAAAATGAGCCGTGAGAAGATCTTCAACCTCAAGGCCATGGGCGCCGAAGTCATCCTGACCCGCTCGGACGTCGCCAAGGGCCACCCGGACTACTACCAGGACCTCGCCGCCCGCATCGCCAGCGAGACGCCTGGTGCCTATTTCATCAACCAGTTCGGCAATCCGGACAATCCGCTGGCGCACAAGCTCACCACCGGCCCGGAAATCCTCGAACAGATGGATGGCAAGGTCGACGCGATCGTCTTCGGCTGCGGATCCTCCGGCACGATGACAGGCCTCTCGCAGTACTTCGCCGAACATTCCCCTGAAACGGAATTCATCCTCGCCGATCCGGTCGGCTCGATCCTCGCCGAATACATCAATGACGGCGTGCTGTCGGACAAATCGGCGAGCTGGATGGTCGAAGGCATCGGCGAGGACTTCCTGCCCGACATCAGCGATTTTTCGCGCGTGACCAAGGCGTTCGCGATCAGCGACAAGGAAAGCTTCCTGACCGCGCGCGAGCTGCTGTCGAAGGAGGGCATCCTCGGTGGTTCTTCGACCGGCACCCTGGTCGCCGCCGCGCTCAAATATTGCAAGGAGCAGGTCGAACCCAAGCGCGTGGTCGTGTTCGTCTGCGATACCGGCAACAAGTACCTGTCGAAGATGTACAACGACTACTGGATGCTCGACAACGGCTTCCTCGAACGCGAACACCGCGGCGACCTGCGCGGCCTGATCCTGCGTCCATACTCGCAGCGCGACACCGTGATCGTGTCGCCGAAGGACCTGCTGGTCACCGCCTACAACCGCATGAAGCTCTACGACGTCTCCCAGCTGCCGGTCATGGAAGGCGACGCCATCGTCGGCATCCTCGACGAATCCGACGTGCTCATGCACGTCTATGGTGATGAGACCAAATTTCGCGATCCGGTCTCCACCGCGATGATCAGTCGTCTCGAAAAACTCGACGTCAGCTCGCCGATCGAAAGCCTGCTCCCAGTATTCGATGCCGGCCACGTCGCCATCGTGATGGATGGCGAGAAATTTCTTGGCCTGATCACGCGAATAGATTTGCTCAACTATCTGCGTCGACGCGTGCAATGAAAGGCTCTATTGAAACTAGGATGAGTCAGTTTCTGATGCGAACGCGTCGCCTGGTCGGAAGACTTGCGCCTGGTGCCCTAATTGATTCCCCGGACTATCAGCCCGCCCTGCCGATCGCATGTCGGTGCCGTGAGGTGAAGAAGAATGCCATTGAGAGCTGATTCGCAAGATGTAAGGTATGCCTATCGGCTGTTGCTCGGCCGTGAGCCTGACGATGCTGGGTTTTCCCATCATATGGATGCGGTAAGGCGCGGCAACCTCTCCACGCAGAACGTTGCCCAGAATCTCATGCGCTCTGAGGAATACGCTATTTGCAATAGCGTGGACTCTGAACTGCAGGAAGTGGAGCTGGGTGGAGTAAAGTTTTTTCCATGGCGCGGTGATCGGCTCATCGGCCGCCACCTCGTCGAGGCGATCGAGTACGAGCCCAATGTTCTTCCGGTATTTCTGGAATCAATTCGGCCCGGCGATTTCGTGCTGGATGTCGGTGCAAATATAGGAATATTTTCCTTGTTCGCTGCGCAGCGGGTGGGTGCGAGTGGGCAGGTTCTTGCTATTGAGCCGGTTATGAAGAATGTCAATTCACTTTGCGCCGGAATACTTGAAAATGCGTTCAAGAATGTGGCGGTTTTTCCGATTGCCGCGTCGGATCGAGTGGGTGTGATCGCTTTGATTCGGGATTCCGATTCTTCAAACGGTATCGTGGACTCACACTTTCAGCCGACCAGTCGCTGCGACTATGTGCCAACGCAGCGCCTCGATTTTCTCTTCGCCGGAACCAAGCGTATCGATGTCATCAAGATTGATATCGAAGGCCATGAACCCGTAGCCTGGAGTGGGCTGAAATCGCTCGTGGCAGAGCATCGTCCGCTGGTCTTTACTGAATTCGCTCCAGTGACAATCAGGAACCATTCGCATACGGATCCTGAGCAGTATCTAGACGAATTGTTCGAGTTCGCGGACAGCCACATAGATGTGCTCCATAGAGATATCGAGCGAGTGCGAACCACGAGTGGCGCGGAAATCATGCGCGAGTGGAGAGCAGCAAACGAGCGGGCCGGTCTTGATGGAACCTTGCATCTTGATCTGATGGTGGACACCCGAAAATAGCGCAGTTCTTGATCGGCGGGAGTTGCGCTGTGGGAGTTTTCAATAGAAGTCTGGCGACTGGTCGTAAACCCGCGCTAATTCACCCACTTACCCATTGGCGTCATCCTTTCCGCCGCACGACGTCAGACGAATACCTGGAGTATTAAGATGAGCAAGAACAAGAGCATGATTCGCATGGGGCTTGGCACCCGCGCCATCCACGCCGGCCAGAGTCCCGATCCGTCGACCGGCGCCATCATGGTGCCCATCTATGCGACTTCGACCTATGTCCAGAAAAGTCCAGGTGTCCATCAAGGGTATGAATATTCAAGGTCGCAGAACCCTACGCGCATGGCCTATGAACGTTGCGTGGCTGACCTTGAGGGTGGCCGACAGGGTTATGCATTTGCTTCTGGCTTGGCGGCGGCGAGTACGGTCCTGGATCTGCTCGATTCGGGCAGCCATGTCATCGCCATGGATGACCTCTACGGGGGCACATACCGACTTTTCGAGCGCGTCCGCAGGCGCTCGGCGGGTCTGGATTTCACTTTTCTGGATCTCAATGACACAAAGGGCTTGAAGGCTGCGCTCAAGCCCAATACCCGCATGATCTGGGCGGAAACGCCGACCAATCCGATGCTGAAGCTGGTCGACCTGGTTAAGCTTGGCAACTTCGCACGCAAACATGGGTTGATCCTGGTCGTGGACAACACTTTCTGTTCGCCCATGCTGCAACGACCGATTGAATACGGTGCTGACCTCGTCCTGCATTCCGCGACCAAGTACCTGAATGGCCATTCGGACATGGTCGGTGGGATCGTCGTAGCGGGCGAGAGTGCTGAACTCGCCGAGCAAATGGCCTTCCTGCAGAACTCGGTTGGAGCCGTCGCGGGGCCGTTTGATTCTTTCCTCGCCATGCGAGGCCTGAAGACCCTGCATCTACGCATGCGGGCGCACTGCGAGAGTGCCCTGGCCATGGCCCAGTGGCTGGAGAAACATCCTGCGATTGAGCGAGTGATCTACCCAGGTCTGAAGTCTCACTCTCAGCATGCCTTGGCGAGAAAGCAGATGGATGGTTTCGGCGGCATTATATCGATCGAGGTGAAAGGAGGGCTGCGCAAAGCACGCCGAATGCTCGAGCGTTGCAAGCTGTTTGCCCTCGCCGAATCGTTGGGGGGAGTAGAGAGCCTTATCGAGCATCCAGCCATCATGACTCATGCATCCGTACCGGCGGCCAATCGAAAGCGACTGGGTATCAGCGACGGACTGGTAAGGCTTTCCGTAGGAGTCGAGGACTTTGGAGACCTGAAGGGCGAAATCAATGCCGCCCTGGGATGAATTGAATTCTGGAGATGGAGCTTCTGCAGGCAAGATCTACCTTCGACGAGCTAAACTGAGCAGTATCGTTGTCTCACTGCTGTTCCTCTCATCACTCATTGGTATCAAGTACGTAACCAAAGATGACTTCTGGGAGGCAATGTGGGCTTGGTCGGGAGATTGGTTTGCCGTTGGGTGGCAGATCAGTGCCGCAACCGGGCGGCTATACAAGCCAGCGATGGCTTTTCTATTCGTTCCATACGCGATAGACCACCCTGCGTATTACCTGCTCACTTATCTTGGCCCAATTCTTGGCGCTGCAATCCTGGCGGCAAAGCTATTTCAGCGTGTGATTCCACTGACGGGTTTGGGCACGCTGTACATGATCCTTTTTTTCGGGTTGGCCCAAAACAGTTTCGAGCACAATCCGTTCAGCGCCGTCCCATTTGTATGGGAGATGACCTGGGTCTTGCTCTTGCTGAGCGCGCTGATGCTCATTCGCGCTATCGAGAAGCGAAGCCTTGCGACAGCGATTCTAGGGGCAATCATTTGCCTGACTGGAATGATCGAGCCCTTTGTTCCCTATGTTTTTCTGTTCGGCGCGATCGCCTTTTTCTCCGATGGGGGCCTGCGAAAAAACGCTCGCTACCTGGTGCCGTATGCAGCCGGCATAACGATGTGGATGGTTGCTTGGCTGTGGTGGCGCCATGTGCATCCTTCGATATATGACGGTTCCTATTTGAGCGGAAGCATACTCCCGACTCGAATACTGAGAACAATCTGGGTCTATGCGACGGGCACCGCACCATTTGCAACGTTGTGGAACGACAGCGTCGTTGCCACCGTATCGACGTTCAAGGAGGGGTTTGGCGTAGCCTGGATTTCAAAAGCTGCATTTGTCGGCGCAGGAGCCATCTTCATCGCCAAGGCCATTGCAATGCAGCCCCGATGGAGAGTTCCATGGCAGCTCTATGCGGTATCAGTAGCCTTGATCTTTCTTCCGGTCGCGCTTCTTGGGTTGACGCCAAAGTACCAGTATTGGGTCGAACTTGGATCCAAGGCATACGTCTATTCGCATTTCTCCTACTTTGCCTGGATCGCTCTCCTGGCACTGTTGCTGATTCCGCTTCTGCAGAGTTTTCGATCAAGCGGATTCCTGGCCGCCTTTGCGCTACTCGTAGCTGCTGGGTCAATACTCACGGACTGGTCCAACTACGAAACCAATCTCCAGCAAAAGCTTTCCGCAAGGAAATGGGAGACGTTCGATCGCTTTCTTGAATCCGAGGCTTTTTCCGCTGTTCCCGAAGGAAGTCGAATTCACTACGTAGGACTCGATCTATACAGGGGAATTGCCGTAACGGATGAGCTTTATTGGAAGCTCTATTCGAAAGCCAAATCTGGGAAACAAGTGGAGTTTTCGTCAGGCCTTGGCAGTATAAATACGGCGACTGGCCCGACCTATGTTCTGTTCTTCGACGACGAACCGCGTGGATACAGTCAATCAATAATATTTGCAAAGATCGAGGGCAATCGTATCGCGCCACCCAAGGCCCGTGAGTTCTACACGATAATCAATACCGAAAACGATAGCGCTCACGTGACCGGAAATCTTGTGGGGTGCGAGGAATCACCTTGCTCCGCTCAATTCTCGATCAATGGTGAGATCAGGGGGCAGCAATCCAGGCCATGGTTTTCGCTGAAGATTGCCACCTCTTCAGGAAATTCGAGCGAGACGGAAATCCATGCTTCCCAGGAAGTCGATTTGACAACTGTTCTGGTTTCTTTCAGCCGACAAAACAGGCTCACTGAAAAGCTCCCGGCAGAGCTTCTAAACAAAGTCTTTGCAGACGGCTTTTGATTCCGATCAGGTGACAAATCAAACGAACGATTTGTGAGGCCACTTTGTTTTCGAGAAGCTATCTTCCCGCCGCCAATTCATCTCGTATGGCAAGCGTCGGTGACGTGGAGAAGTCACGGCGGAGATTCCACGGCACCGAACGGTCGACAGTCCGCTATTTGCTGGATAAGCGTTTCAACTGGATGAATCAATACATCGATGATCACCACGTCGGGTTGGAGGTTGGTGCCGGCGCAGGGTTTTCCAGGGAGTACATTAAGAAAGGAACCTACGAGCTCACTGATTTCGCGGATTTTGATTGGCTGGATCGAAAGGTCGACGCCATGCGCCTACCTTATTCTGACAGCCAGCTCGACTTCGTGATCGAAAGCAATATGCTGCATCATCTGGCGCATCCGGCAACATTTCTCCGTGAATCCCTGCGGGTGCTGAAGCCCGGTGGAATGTTGCTCATACAGGATGTCTGGGGCTCGGTTTTGCTCAGGTTTCTTTGTCGCTTGTTGAAAACGGAGGGTTATTCGTTTGACGTAGACGTCTATGATGAAGAGACGCCATGTTGCGACCCCGAAAATCTCTGGGCAGGGAACAACGTGATTCCCAATCTTCTTTTTCGTGATCGCGAACGGTTTACTCGCGCCTTTGGGTTCGAGATAGTCCGATTTGCTCATTCCGAAGTATTTCTCTTCCCGCTCTCCGGCGGGGTGACGTCCCATCTTCCTGCGCCGCGACTTCCCCGATGGATACTAAAGTCCGTCGACTTCCTGGATGGCGTCATGGTAAAGATTGCGCCAAATCTTTGTGCACTGCAAGTAAGCGTAGCCCTTCGGAAGCAATAAGATGCCGTTGTGTCCGTCGAATGCGGAGCTCAGTCGATCCCAAGTATCTTGGAAGTCTCCGGAGACCATTGCGCTAGCTATCGAATCAATTGGGCCACTGATCGACCTTCACGGATGGCATAGTTGGTGCCCCGGTCCTCTGGATAAATATGCGCCATGGTAGAAATGTGGGCATTCGTGAAGGGGGTGCCACGGTCTGGAACATACTGGGAGTAGTTCCGCTCCGTGACCGGTTGAGCATATTCGGCACGCCAGATTCGAAAATCCAGGATCCAGGAGCGATCGAGCATTGGAAACATGCGTTTCAGGTGCGAGAGCGCGAACTCCAGATACTCCGGATCCGCGCTGTTCCAAAGCGGGTCGTTGGTAGCAAGATACCGTGACAGGAATACGATGTGCTTGTTGTCGTAGCCATCCGGCGGGTCAAAATTCGTATGCTCGATCACCCCCACGAATGGGAATCCGGCATCGTTGACATTGAGCCAGTAAGTGTCGGAAAGGCTGCGATCGAGCTCGAGTACAAGGCACACATTGCCGAGGTAGTTGACGCGCCGCCAACCTGAAACTACCGATGACTTCACGTGCGAATCGAAAATGTTGGCAATGATCGGCAGTGCAGGCGTGAATACAAATTGATCTGCCGGCAGGACTTCGTTTTCGGTGGTTACTGCGCGAAGCTCGTTCCCATCGCTGCGCAGCCCCTTGACTGTCTTGCCGTATCGGATCTCACCGCCGTGATTGCGAATTGCGTCCTGGATGGCTTCTGCAAGCCTGCCGAACCCACCCCTGAAATAGACCAATTCCTCTCCGCCTCTCTTGTCACGCGTACTGCCGCGCAGCACAAGCTTCTTCCAGAACCATACGGCATTGACCTGATCAGCATAGATGGAAAATTTTGATCGGATGAGCGGCTCCCATACGATGCGGAATACCTCATTTCCGCAGAGAGGTTCGAGCCATTCCCGGATGCTCAGGTGTTCAATGGTTCGCCAGTCCTTTACTCGACGTACCTGAAAGACAAGCAGTCCAAGACGAATTCGATTCAGAAGCGACAATGGCTTGAATCGCAATAGATCCAGTGGCGTGGATAGACGCCACTGCCTTCCATTGAAATACATGCCTGTACGTGATGGATGCGTAACGATTTCGGAATCGAGGCCCAGCTCATGAACGAGCTCCGGCACATACTCGTCATTATTGAACCAGTGGTGATAGAACTTTTCAATGCGAACGCCATCGCGAAACTCGAACGAGCCTGCAAGTCCACCGGGTGCCGAGTCTGCTTCGAGCACCAGTACCTTCTTCCCGGCGCGAGCCAATTCCAGGGCCGCCGTCAGTCCGGTGAATCCTGCGCCGACGACAATGACGTCATGATGATTGATCTTTTCGTTCATTCTTGAATGGCTCTATCGCGAGTGGTCTTTCGAAACAACGAGGGCGTCAACGTGATTGCGAACAGCCCGGCGATAGTCACCGGGACCCAAAGCACGAGGTGGGAAATCAGTGCAAATCCCGCGGCTGTCGATTGACTGGCGCCGATCATGATGAGCGCCGCGTATGCGGCCAGGTGAAATGGCCCGACGTAGCCGGGCGACGACGGAACAAGGGTGGACAAGGTTGCTATGGCCATGATCACCAGTGCCGTCGAGGGGGGCGAGGGAATCGAAAAGCCACGCAGTACTGCCAGAAACAATCCGGCGTTCGCAAGCCAGACCAGTATTGAAAGCAGAGTGAGCCAGGCGAGGACGCGCACTCGCGAGATCAAGTAGAGACTTCCTAGCAGCTCACGCAGGTGCTTGAGAATGGTAGAGACTTTCGGCCAGCCGCATTGGGCCGTCCACCCGACCAACAATTGAACCGTCCTGCCTATGCCGCTGGCGAAGAAGACAAGCATGATCACCAGGCCACCGACGAGTGTGGTCAGGGCCAGCAAGAGGTCCTTCTCGAGAATGGGGATTCGCAAGGTCGGACTCAGCCATACTCCGACGCCAAAGCAAATCATCAACGCGAGGAAGTCGAGTACTCTTTCGAGTACAAGGGTCGCGGTGGATGCTGTTCTCCTGACGCCCAGCGATAGCGGAAAGACCAAAGCCCGCACGATGTCGCCGGCACGCAATGGCAGGATATTGTTCAAAGCCATGGATCCAAGGAATGCCGGAGCGCAATCAGCCGCGCTGACTGCGGCGCCCGCATGTCGCAGCATGAGCGTCCAGCGAAGAATGCGCAGCGAATAGTCGAGCGCGAGGGCAGCGAGCGCAAATACGACGAAGATCCAGCGAAACTCTGTCAGCGCGCGCCACAAGGCATCAAGATCGACACGCCACAGTATGAATGCGATGCAGCCTGCCGACACGGCAGCGCCTATGCCGATCCTCAGCAAACGCCCGGGCTTCCGCGTCATCGAGAATGCTCGTGGAATGCAACCCTCATCGACCGAGGCATTGGATGACGGGCGTCGAGGGGTACCAACGAAGCCACTCGAGGTTCCGGGTTGCCGCCTGGCAGCATGCCCGTGGAAAGTTTGATGGGAGTGGAAGCGTCGGAATGCTCATTGGCTGGAGGGTTCTCTTGTTTCCCCTCCATGAGGGGAGTGCGTGTCAATTATTCTTGATCTTGGTTTTGCCGCGTTCCGGAGTGCTGATTTTTCGCGATTAGTTTGCCGGATTCAGTCTGTTTTTCTATCAGAAACACCGGCTTTCGATTCGCAGCGCCCATCAGTCGGGCAACGTATTCGCCGAGGACGCCAAGAATGAGCAATTGAACACCACACGCGAACAGGATCACCGACATCAGTGAAGTGTAGCCGGGGTTGACTATTCTCCCGGTGAAGTAGGCCCAGACGATGAACGTCATGTATAGAAAACTGAGTGCGGCGAGGGCAGCACCACCATAGCTTGCGACCCGCAGCGGAAGATTGGAAAACGTAATGAAAATGTTGAATGCATGCGAGAACAATTTGCGCAACGTGTAGGTGCTTTCGCCGTGACGGCGTTCGCCGTGGGGCACTTGCACGGTGGCGACCGACGAGGTCATCCACGACAGCATGCCGTCGATATAAGGCTTGTTCAATTTGAACGCAGCGAGTTGTCTGGCGAGGGAAACATGCATGGCCCGAAAAGATGAATAGTGTTCATTGAGATCAGGAAAAGCGCGCTTCAGGGTCCAGCGCATTAGCTCCGAACTCAGGTTGCGAAAGCCTGCATGGGTGCGTCGCGGGAACAACCCATAGACCAGCGGGCAATCCTCGTTGCCGGCTGCGAGCAATGCGGGTATCGATTCGGGCGGATGCTCCAGGTCGTCGTCCATGGTGACGATCCAGGCTCCGCGGGCGTGCTCGATGCCGCAGATGGTTGCCGCGTGCTGGCCGAAGTTGCGGCTGAGGCGAAGGCCGATGACCCGGGGATCGTACCTCGCCAGTTCGCGGATCACCGGCCACGATTCGGACGAGCCGCGATCGTCGACCAGGATCAATTCGTGCGTGAGCCCGGCCGCGGACAGGGTCTGCGCAAGGCGGTTGTTCAGTTCGGCGAGCGCCGCCGGACCGCCATAGACGGGAACGACGACCGAAACATCGATGGGCCGGGTTGCAGCAGGGGACGTCATTCAACAGATTCCATGGGATTTCTTGTTCCTGCGGTTCAGGCGCTTCCGGCAAGCCCCTGGTGCCACGACCAGGTTCGCTGCAAGCCGCTGGCAAGGTCGATGCGCGCCGACCAGCCCAGGTCCGCCTCGATCGCATCCCGCTTCGGCGAAACCCGCGCAACGTCGACCCCGCGTGACGGCTTGAACTCGATGGCGATGCGCTTGCCGCTGGCCAGTTCGCAGGCCTTGATCAGCTCGAGGATCGACGCCGTGCAGCCGCTGGCGACATTGT
>DAIMYT010000023.1:0-5508 GCA_036734345.1 Dokdonella sp.
GCGATAGACGGCGGCGTGCGCGGAAAAATGATCCTTGAAGTTCATCAGGGATTCCTGCTCAGGACATCGAGGCGAGTCGAAACTCGCCGGGCTTGAGGTCGCCCAGATCGTGATCGCCTGCGCGGGTGCGCACAAGACGCAGCGTAGGCAGGCCGACCGCGGCCGTCATCCGCCGCACCTGGCGGTTGCGGCCTTCGCGGATGGTCAGCTCCAGCCAGCTGGTCGGCACGGTCTTGCGGAAGCGCACGGGAGGATCGCGTGGCCACAGCCAGTCGGGCTCGCCCGCGAGCGGGCGCGCCTGCGCCGGCAGGGTCGGTCCATCCTTGAGCACGACGCCGCCACGCAGGGCATCAAGCGCAACGGGGTCCGCGACTCCCTCGACCTGGACCAGGTAGGTCTTGGACTGGCGGTGACGCGGATCGGTGATGCGGTGGGCGAGCGCACCGTCATCGGTGAGCAGGAGCAGGCCTTCGGAATCCTGGTCGAGGCGTCCGGCCGCATAGACGTCCTTCTGGCGGATGAAGTCGGCCAGCGTCGGCCGGCCCTCGCGATCGGTGAACTGACACAGCACCCCGAACGGCTTGTTGAACAGGATCAGCATGGCCGGTCGGTCGGCGAAGGGCCGCCGTGCAGGAGGCCCTTCGCCTGGCGGATTGGGTCAGTCCTTGGCCGGAGCCTGGGCGCCCTTGTCGGTGCCCTGCTCGAAGATCTGGTCGCCCTTGGGCTTCATGAATTTCAGGGTCATGCGGTCGGACTCGCCGATGGCCAGGTATTTGTCGCGATCGACATCACCGAGGGTGAGCACCGGCGGCAGGGTCCAGACACCTTTCTCGTAATCCTTGGTGTCCTTCGGATTGGCGTTGATTTCGCTCTGCCCGACGAGTTCGAATCCGGCATCCGTGGCCAGCTTGATGGCCGTACTGGTCAGCGTGTATCCGGTGTTCTTCAACTTCTCCGGATCGGCGCCCTCGGCGGCGCGATGATCGACCGCGCCAAGCGTGCCGCCCGGCTTGAGCACGGCGTAGAACGCCTTGAACATGGCCGGGGCGTTCTCGCCCCAGTTGTGCACGTTGCGGAAGGTCAGCACCACGTCCGCGGAGCCATCGGGCCCGAGGTTCGGCGACTTGGGATCGTACTCGACCGTTTTCGCATCGCCGAGGTGCTCCGGGTCGGAGGTGAGCTTGGCGCGGAATTTCTCGTTGCCGCGCTTGGCGTAATCCGACGTCGCATCGGCCGGGAAGGCGGCGATGTAAGTGCCATTGCCCTTCAGCAGGGGGGCCAGGATCTCGGTGTACCAGCCCGCTCCCGGGGTGATCTCGATGACCGTCTGGCCCGGCTTCACGCCGAAGAACTCGAGGGTCTGCGCGGGGTGACGGTAGACATCGCGGGCCTTGTTCTCGTCGGAGCGCCAGGCGCCGGCGAGGATTTGGTCCAATGGGTTGACCGGGGCCGCTTCGACGGCCTTCGGTGCCACCGTCTCGGTGGGCTGGTCGGAAGCGGCTTCCGGCGCGGGGGCCTGCTCGGCGGCCGGCCCGCAAGCGGCCAGGGCTAGGCTCAGGGCGAGACTGAGGGAGAGCTGTTTCATGGTCGACTCCAAATCGGTACCGGCGAAGCGGCAGGGGGCCGGAAAGCCTAGCACAGCCGCCGATACGGGCAGTTTCGCCGCCCGCCCGGGCTCTACCGGGGATGTCCGCAGGCCCGCCAAGATGAACGGCAGCCCCTTGTTCATGCGCCAGTCGGCTGCGCCTTACGCCCAATTCATGCGCCAGCGCTTAGCTTGGGACCTGCAAGGCAGGGGGCGCGAGTTCGAACCCCGCAAATCACCAGCAAACACCCAGGAGGTTCGTCATGTTGCACTACGCCATCGTCTTTCTCGTCATCGCCCTGATCGCCGCCGTGCTCGGCTTCGGCGGCATCGCCGGCGCCTCGGCCGGCATCGCCAAGATCCTGTTCCTCGTGTTCCTCGTGCTGTTCATCGTGTCGCTGGTGTTCGGTCGCCGCAGGCTCTGACGCGACAGTACACAACGCTCTCCGCGTGAAAGTCCGGTCCGCCTCGCGGGCCGGATTTTTTTTGCCCGTTCAGCCGGGCAGGCGGACCGCTTGCGGATACGGCGGGATGTCGCTGTAGTCGCCACGCGCGAGTCCTTCCTGCACGCCGCGCCACCACGCGGCATCGAAGATTTCGCCATGGCGCTCGATGAGCGCCGCGCGCAACTTGGCCGGAACGCCGAGGAAGCGCGGGAACATCTCCGGGAACACGTCGCCTTCGCGCACGGTCAGCCATTCCTCGAGCGGGCGCGTCTCGTCCTCGAAGCGCGCTTCCGGCAGGTGGCGGAAGCAGCAGGTCTCGAGCAGGCAGAGTTCATCGTAATCGTAGAAGATCGCGCGCCCGCCGCGGGTTATGCCGAAATTCTTCAGCAGCAGGTCGCCGGGGAAGATGTTGCTGCGCGCCAGGTCCTTGATCGACTGCCCGTAATCGAGCATGGCGCGCACGGCGGCCTCGGGCTGCGCTTCGCGGACATACAGGTTCATCGGCCGCAGGCGCCGTTCCACGTAGCAATGCCGGACCAGCACGTGCTCGCCCTCCAGCACCACGGTCTCGGCGCACTGGCCGAGCAGCTCCTCGAGCATGCTTTCCTCGAACTGGCGCCGCGGGAAGCGCAGGTCGCGGAATTCCTGGGCGTCGACCAGTCGGCCGATGCGGTCGTAGCGGAACACGAGCCGGTATTTCTCCTCGACCTGGCGCCGGGCGATGTCCTTCGGGTAGGCGAACTGGTCGCGGATCACCTTGAACACCAGCGGGTAGTCCTTCGGCGTGAACACCGCCATGACCATGCCGCGCTCGCCGTCGGCGCGCACGAGCCGCTCGTCGGGATGCGCATCGAGATGGCGGAACAGGTGCCGGTAGCGTTCGGTCTTGCCCTGCTTGGCCCGGCCGAGCACGGTGTACAGCTCTTCGACCGGCTTGTGCGGCAGCAGGCCGCCGAGGAACACGACGATGTCGCCGACCGTCGGCAGGTCGACATGGAAATAGCTGCGCGTATAGCTGAACAGCAGCGAGACCTGGTCGACCTCGGTGATCACCGCATCGGCGCGAACGCCATCTTCGGTGCTGACCAGGGCGATGACCAGCGGGGTGACGCCGCTCGGGCCAACTGCGCGCCCGACCAGGTAGGCGCGTCGTTCGCGGAAGAACGCCGTCTTGATCAGTTCGATCGTATGCGGACGCGAGCCGCCACGTGCGCGCATGCGCTGGCCGAGGGTACGCGAGATCGATTTCACGCAGCGGGCGATATCGGCATAGCCGTTGGCGAACGGATAGTCGGCGAGGATGCGCTCGCAGACTGCGGCCAGGCCGTCGGCGGCGGCGTAGCGATGCAGGTCGGTGGCGTCCTCGATGCCGGCGGTCGGCTCGCGGTCGAGGGCCACGAACTCGATGTCGGCGGCGACCCCTGAAGTCAGGAAATAGCGGCGCGAGAGCGAATTGAAAAAGGTCTTGGGCAGTTCGCGATCGAGCAGGGGCGCGACCAGGGTCTCGAACTCGCCGCGCATCGACGCCCAGATCTGCCGCGAGCGGACGCGCTCCTCGAGCAGCAGCTCGAGCCGGCCCAGGGTCTCGCGCAGGCACACGTCGTAGAGGTCGATGCGCGCGTTGGCATCGATGCGCACGTACTTCCAGTCGCGCCGCTCGAAACGGCGCTTGGCGCGCCGCGTGATGTCGGAAAAGCGCGCGTTGTAATCGAGGAAGGCGTCGAGGATCAGCGCCGCCGCACGGGACTGGATGGTGGCCGTCACGGTGTGACGGCCGGGAATGGGGAATGGGGAATGGGGAATGGGAAAAACGCTTCGGCAGTGCGTTGTGCACCGTCAAATTGCACACGGCGGCAAGATTGAAAACGGGCGGAAAAGCGTGGATGCATTTCCCGACTCCCCATTCCCTATTCCCTATTCCCGGCCTCCAATCACATCGCCGCGATCAGCCGGTCGGCGAACTCGGAACATTTCACCTCGGTCGCGCCTTCCATCAGGCGGGCGAAATCATAGGTGACCTGCTTCTGGCCTATGGCCTTGTCCATCGCCGCGATGATCGCGTCGGCGGCTTCGTGCCAGCCCATGTAGCGCAGCATCATTTCGCCGGACAGGATCACCGATCCCGGATTGACCTTGTCGAGGCCGGCGTACTTGGGCGCGGTGCCGTGGGTTGCCTCGAACACGGCATGCCCGGTGACGTAGTTGATGTTGCCGCCCGGGGCGATGCCGATGCCGCCGACCTGGGCGGCGAGGGCGTCGGAAAGATAGTCGCCGTTGAGGTTGAGCGTGGCGACCACGTCGTATTCGGCCGGGCGCAGCAGGATCTGCTGCAGGAACGCATCGGCGATCGCGTCCTTGACGATGATGTCCTTGCCGGTCTTCGGATTCTTGAACTTGCTCCACGGTCCGCCGTCGATCTCGACCGCGCCGAATTCGCTGTGCGCCAGTGCATAGCCCCAGTCGCGGAAGCCGCCTTCGGTGAACTTCATGATGTTGCCCTTGTGCACCAGGGTCACCGAGTCGCTGTCGTTGTCGATTGCGTAGAGGATCGCCGCGCGCACGAGGCGCTCGGTGCCTTCCTTCGATACCGGCTTGATGCCGAAGCCCGAGCTGTCCGGGAAGCGGATCTTCTTGTAGCGGTCCGGGAAGTGCTCCTTGATCAGCGCGGCGAACTTCCGCGCGTCATCGGTGCCCTGCTGGAATTCGATGCCGGCATAGATGTCTTCGGTGTTCTCGCGATAGATCGTCATGTTGACCTTGCCGGGATCCTTGACCGGCGAGGGCACGCCGGTGAACCAGCGCACCGGACGCACGCAGGCGTACAGGTCGAGCATCTGGCGCAGGGCGACGTTGAGCGAGCGGATGCCGCCGCCAACCGGCGTGGTCAGCGGGCCCTTGATCGAGACCAGGTACTCGCGGCAGGCGGTGACGGTTTCATCGGGCAGCCAGTTGCCGGTTTCGTTGAAGGCCTTTTCGCCGGCAAGGACTTCCATCCAGTGGATCTTGCGCTTTCCGCCGTAGGTCTTGGCGACCACCGCATCGAACACGCGCACCGAGGCGGCCCAGATGTCCGGGCCGGTGCCGTCGCCTTCGATGAACGGGATGATCGGCTGGTCGGGAACGGTCAGCTTGCCATTGGCGATGGTGATTTTCCCGCCACCGGCGGGCGGCGTGAGTTTGCTGTCGGCCATGAAGGTCTCCGCTGAGAGGGTGGATGCGCAGGAGGGCCGTCGGCGAGCGGCGGCGTGGCGCGGTTCGGGCCTATTGTCTCCGGAATGCGCCGGCTGTGCCAATGCCGGTGGCGCGGCCCGCGCATGCAGGCCAGGCGCACATTGCTGCGCGCCTGGCCTGCGAAGCCCTCTGAAGAGCCGGGTTACTGGACCCCGAAACTCTTGTTCGCGACCGGTGTGCCGTCGATCGTGATCTGTACTTCGTATTTTCCGGCCGGCCAGCCATCGGGCTTGGAGACGTGGAAGG
>DAIMYT010000023.1:5518-33766 GCA_036734345.1 Dokdonella sp.
GCCGGGCCGGCGGGTGCGATCGACTGGCTGCTCTCGTCGACCAGCTGTCCATCGCCAAAGGTCCAGCGCGCGACGATCGCCGCGTTCGGCGCGGCGCCCGTGGTGGCGACCGCGGCGTAGATCGTATCGGTTGGCGCGAACTGTTCCATGGGCGTCGCGATGGTCTGGTCGGCAGAGACCGCATTGCCGAGCGTCAAACCTGCGAACTGGACGCCTTCCGGCGCGGCCGGCGGTGCCACTTCGGCGGCCGGTGGCGGCGCGGATTCGACGACCGGTGCGGGCGCCTCCTCCTTCTTGCCGCAGGCGGCGAGCGCCACGGACAGGGCGAGGGTCACGGCAAGTGCACGGAATCGGGAAGTTTTCATGTCGGGTTTCCTCCTTGGGTCAGGATTTGGCAGCCGGGATCTTGAGGACCTGGCCGATCTGGATCAGATCCGGGTTGCTGATGCGTTCGCGATTGGCTTCGAAGATGACGCGCCACTGGTTGGCGTTGCCGTAGAACTTCTTCGCAATCTTCGACAGGTTGTCGCCCTTGACCACGGTATAGGTCTGCAGCGTGCTAGAGCCCGGTGCGGCAGTCGAGGCGGAACCGCTTTTCACGTTGCTGAAGTCGGGCTTTGGCGCGGCCGGTGCGGCACTCGAACTGCTACCGCTCTTGACGTTCGAGAAGTCCGGTTTGTCGGGATGGCTGGCCATGGTCGGGAATCTCCGCGTGGAAGCAAGCGACCACGGTACACCGGAGCTACGTTAAGAAACCATGAGCACTGCTGCGCCCGGCAAGGACCGTTACGGCCCGGTTCACTTCGCCGGCTATTCGCGCAGCAGGCGCGGATTGGCCGGACGCCCCTGGTCGAAGTTGCTGCGCCACGGGTTGATGTCGAGGCCGCCACGCCGCGTATAGCGCGCCTGCACGGTCAACCGGCGCGGCGCGCAGCGGCGCTGGATATCGCTGAACATGCGCTCCACGCACTGCTCGTGGAAGTCATCGTGCAGGCGGAAGGAAATGAGATAGCGCAGGAGACCGGCGTCATCGAGCTTCGCTCCGGCGTAATGCACCTGGATGCTGGCCCAGTCCGGCTGGCCGGTCACCGGGCAGTTCGACTTGAGCAGGTGCGAGACCAGGCGCTCCTCGGTCTCGCCGCCATCCGGCGCCAGGCCGAGCAGGCCGGGATCCGGCGGACCATACCGGTCGACTGCGATATCGAGGCCGTCGATGCAGCGGCCTTCGAGATCGGTCAGCGGGTTGATCGCGGGGGCGGTGATGTCGGTCAATGCAACTTCCACGGCGCTGCCGGCGGCTGCCGACAGGTCGCGCACGAGCATCGCCTGGAGGTCGTCGCGCGTCTCACAGCGGTGCTGGTTGAAGCTGTTGAGGTAGAGCTTGAGCGACTTGGACTCGATCAGGTTCGCCGATGCGGCCGGGATGCGGAACTCGCCAATGGCGACCCGCGGCTTGCCGCGCGCGTCGAGCCAGGACAGCTCCCAGGCGTTCCAGATGTCGACGCCATGGAACGGCAAGGACGCGCCGATGCCGAGCTCGGCGCGCTTGCCGGCCCGCGCGATCGGAAACAGCAGGCCGGGGTCGTAGTGCGCGCTGCCGGCAGCCTGTTTGCCGAGCGGGGAGTCATGGGCGGTCGGGTTCATGCGCCGATTCTACCGACGTCAGGCAGGCTGGACCCATTGAACAGGGCTTGCGGCAATTTGCATCGTCGCGATCCCTGTAGGAGCCCCTTCAGGGGCGATGCATTTCGATCCATTTGCGGAAGGGCATCGCCCCTGAAGGGGCTCCTACAAGGGCACTGGCAATCGCGGGCCGCTAATCGCTCGTGGACACTAGACGTGCGCAGGCAGGCCCTCGGCTTCATCATCGGCCAGCCGCTTGGCCGCTTCGCCATGGTGGTCCTGCGCCAGCATCATGTAGAACGCCGGCACCACGAAAAGGGTGAACAGCGTGCCGATGGTCAGCCCGGTGGTGATGACCAGGCCCATGTTGTAGCGACCCGCCGCACCGGCGCCGCTGGCGATCACCAGCGGCACGACGCCGAGCACCATCGCCGCGGTGGTCATCAGGATCGGCCGCAGGCGCGTCGCCGCCGCCTGCTCGATCGCCTCGCGCTTGGACTTGCCGGCGCGTTGCAGCTCGTTGGCGAACTCGACGATCAGGATGCCGTGCTTGGAGATCAGGCCCATCAGGGTGACCAGGCCGACCTGGGTGTAGATATTGAGCGAAGTGGCCCAGCGCGGCGACAGCGCGCCCATGCCGACGAATCCGGGCAGCAGGTTGATGAAGATCATCGCGCCGAACATGGCCATCGGCACCGAAACGAGGATCACGATCGGATCGCGCAGGCTGTTGAACTGCGCGGCGAGCGCGAGGTAGACGATGATCAGGGCAAACAGCATGGTCAGCGCGAATCCGCCCGATTCGTTGATGAACTGGCGCGCCTGTCCCGAATAATCGATCTGGTAGCCGGATGGGGCCAGCTCGCGGATCGTGTCCTTGACCAGGGCCAGCGCCTCGCCCTGGGTCACGCTCGGCACGCCGGAAAAAGTCACCGCGTTGAGCTGCTGGAAGCGGGTCAGCGATTGCGGCACGACCGAGTCGGTGATGTTGGCGACCGTCGATGCCTGCACCAGCGAGCCGTCGCCGGCGCGGATGTAGAAATCGAGCACCTGGTCCGGATTGAGGCGGTCCTTCTGCAGCACCTGCGGAATGACGCGGTAGGAGCGTCCCGCGATCGAGAAGTAATTGACATAACCGCCGCCCATGGCGGCGCCGAGCGAGGCGCCGACGTCCTGCTGGGTGAGGCCGAGCGCCGTGATCATGTCGCGGTCGACGTTCAGCGTGCTCTGCGGCTTGTCGATCTTGAGGTTCATGTCGACGAACCAGAACTTGCCGCTGGACTGCAGCTTCGCGAGCACGGTCTGTGCCACTTCGTAGAGGTTCTGGAACGGTTCGGTGGTCGACATGACCACTTCGACCGGCTGGCCCTGGGCGCCGGGCAGGGACGGGAACTGGAAGGCGAATGCATTGGTCGCCGCCATCGCGCCCCACTTGCCCTGCAGTTCGTTCTGGATTTCGGTCGCGCTGCGGCTGCGCTTGCTCCAGTCGACCAGCTTGGCACCGGTCAATATCGACGACGGGCCGGCGATGCCGCTGAGCTGGAAGGTCTGTGCGACTTCGGGAATCTTCTTGGTGATCGCCTGCATTTCCTCCATGTAGGCCTTCACCTGCGCCGGCGCGGCATTGGGCGGGCCGTTGGCGATGCCGACGACGAAGCCCTGGTCCTCCTGCGGGGCCAGCTCGGTCTGCGAATTCATGAACAGGAACACGGTACCGCCTAGCAGCATCAGGCCCATCACCACCGGCACCACCCAGGTATCGAGCGTGCCGTGCAGGCGACGCTGGTAGCTGCCGTGCAGGCGTTCGAACTGGCGGTCGATGAACTGCACGAAGCGGCTGCCTTCGTGGCTGCTGCGCAGGAAACGCGAACACATCATCGGGCTCAGGGCGAGCGCGATGATCGCCGACACGGTGACGGCACCGGCCAGGGTAAAGGCGAATTCGGTGAACAGCGCGCCGGTCAGGCCGCCCTGGAAACCGATCGGCACGTAGACCGCGATCAGCACGATGGTCATGGCGAAGATCGGCCCGGTCAGCTCGCGCGCCGCGACCAGGGCCGCCTCGAATGGCGTCTTGCCTTCCTCGGTGATGTGGCGGTCGACGTTTTCGACGACGATGATCGCATCGTCGACCACCAGTCCGATGGCGAGAACGAGGGCGAGCAGGGTGATCAGGTTGATCGTGTAGCCGAGCACGAGCATGACGAAGAACGCGCCGATCAGGGACAGCGGCATGGCGATGACCGGGATCATCACGGCGCGCACGCTGCCCATGAACAGGAAGATGACCAGGGTGACGATGAGCAGCGCCTCGACCAGGGTCTTGACGACCTCCTCGATCGAGGTGTTGATGAACTGGGTCGCGTCGTAGGCGATGTTCGCGGTCAACCCGGTCGGCAATTGCGCCTGGATGCCGGGAAACACATTGCGCACGCGCTCGGCGACGTCGAGCACGTTGGCGTCCGGCGCGGTCTTGATGCCGACGAATACCGACTGGTTGCCGTCGAAGGCGACGAAGGAATCGTAGTCCTCGGCACCGAGCACGACATTGGCGACGTCCTCGAGGCGCACGATGGCGCCGTCCTTGGACTTCACCGCGAGCTTGCGGAATTCATCGACCGAATGCAGGTCGGTGGCGGCGGTCAGGGCGACGGTGACGGCATTGCCCTTGGTCGCGCCGACCGCGGTCAGGTAGTTGTTGGCCGCCAGCGCCTGCGAGACATCGGCGGCGGTCACGCCCTGGGCGGCCATGCGCACCGGATCGAGCCACGCGCGCAGGGCGAACTGGCGCCCGCCGATCACTTCGGCGGTCTGCACGCCTTCGATCGAGTCGAGCTGCGGCTTGATCACGCGCAGCATGTAATCGGTGATGTTGTTGGTCGGCAGCGTGTCGCTGTAGAAGCCGAGGTACATGGTCGCCGTGGTTTCGCCGACCTGCACCGAAATGACCGGTTTCTGCGCCTGTGCGGGCAACTGGTTGCTCACCGAGCTGACCTGGGTCTGGATTTCGGTGAGCGCCCGGTTGGAATCGTAGTTGAGCTTGAGCGTGGCCGTGATCGAGGACACGCCGCTGGTGCTCGACGAAGACAGGTAGTCGATGCCCTGGGCCTGGGCGATCGCCGATTCCAGCGGCTGGGTGATGAAGCCGGCCACGGTTTGCGCATCGGCACCGTAGTAAACCGTGGTGACGCTGACCACGGCGTTCTCGGTCTTCGGAAACTGGCGCACGGTCATGTCGATGACCGAGCGCAGGCCGAGCACGAGGATGATCAGGCTGACCACGATCGCCCAGACCGGCTTGTTGATGAATGCATCAGTGAATTTCATGACGTTGTGCCTTGCTTGCGCTCATGCCGCGTTGATGGGCCACGTGCCTCGTGGCCTTGCACCGGGTCGCGAAACCCGTCGATCCCGCTGCCGGCCTCACTGCTCCTGCGGAGTCGGCGCGGCGTCGTTGGGCGGCTTGGTGCTGTTGTCGATGATCAGTGGCGTGCCGTTCTTGATCTTGAGCTGTCCGCTGGTGACGACTTCGTCGCCTTCCTTGATGCCGCTCAGCACGGCGATCTGGTCGCCGCGCTTCGGGCCGGTGGTGACGAATACCGACTGCGCGGTCGGCATCTCGGGCTTGCCCTTGGCGTCCTTCTTGCCCGAATGCCTGACCATGAAGACGGTCTCGCCATACGGATTGAAGGTGATCGCGGTCTGCGGCAGGGTCAGGTAGTTCTTCTGCTCGCCGACCTGGATCGCCACGTTGGCGAACATGCCCGGCGTCAGCAGCCTGTCCTTGTTCGGAACACGCGCTTCGACCTGCGCGTTGCGCGTCGCGGCGTCCAGCTTCGGGCTGATCGCAGTGATTTCGCCGAGGAACGGGCGGTCGGCGAAGGCATCGAGCGAGAGCACCACGGTCTGGCCGACCTTGACCTGGCCGAGGCTGCCCTGCGGCACGTTGAGGTCGACGAAGACCGGGTCGAGCTGCTGCAGGGTGAGGATGACATCGCCGGCATTCACGTAGCTGCCCGGATTGAGGCTGACGATGCCGACGCGCCCGCTGAACGGCGCCAGCAGGCGACGCTTGTCGATCAGCGCCTGCTGCTGGTTGACGCCGGCCATCGCCGCCTTGTAACTGGCTTCCGCGCTGTCGAAGTCGGCCTGGCTGATGCCCTTGTAGGACAACTGCTGGCGTGCGCGCTCGAGGTTGGTCTTGAGCAGGGCCGCATTCGCCTCGAGCTGGCGGCGCTGGGCGATGATGTCGTCGGCATTGAGTTCGACCAGCAGCTGGCCCTGCCTGACCTCATCGCCCGACTTGACCCGGATCGCGCTGACCAGGCCGCTGACATCGAAGGCGAGATCCGCGCCCCTGGCCGCGCGCAGCGAGCCGACGCTGCCCTGCTCGGGCTGCCAGAGGTCCATGACCGCCTTCATCGAGGTCACCGTCTGCGGCGGCACCGGCATGTTGGCGGCGGCCTGCCCCGCGAAATACTTGCCCGCGATGTTCCAGCCGATCAGCACGGCGAGAAACAGGCCGACGGCAAGAACCATGATGATCATGCGTTTGGTGGTACTGGGTTTGCGATCTCTGCGCGGAATCATGCGCATTCCTCTTTGTTCGACGGTTCTGGATCGGTTCCGTTGCGCGGCAAGCGGCACAACGGCGACGGATGGATTTCAACTTGCGCAGGGCACTATTGCGCGCGCATTCCGGTGGTAACGGGCATTCGGCCGGCGTCCTCGCCGAAGCCGCCGCCAAGCGCGGCATACAGCGCGGCGGTATCGGCCAGGCGATTCGCGCGCGCCTCGATCACGCCGAGCCGCGCCTGCTGGTACAGGCGCGTCGCATCGAGCACCTGCAGGTAGGCGACCGCGCCGTCCTGGTATTGCCTTCGGGTCAGCTCGAGGCTGCTTGATGTCGCCTGCTCGGCGGCGGCCTGCGAGGCCAGCCCTTCGGCATCGAGTTCGATCGCGCGCAGGCTGTCGGCCACGTTCTGGAAGGCGGTCAGCACGGTCGTACGGTAGTCCGCCGCGGCCTGGTCGAGGCCGGCCTCGGCGGCGCGCTTCTGCGCGCGCAGGCTGCCGCCGCGGAAGATCGGCTGCAGCAGGTTCAGGCCAAGGCTCCAGGCCGCGCTGCCGCTGCCGAACAGGTCGCCGCTCTGCAGCGCCTGCGACCCGTAGGAGGCCGACAGGCTGATGTTAGGCAACAGGTTGGCGGTGGCGATGCCCACGCGTGCGCTGGCTTCGTGCAGCCGCGCTTCGGCGGCGCGCACGTCGGGGCGCGCGCGCACCAGGGTCGAGGGCAGGCTGACCGGGATCTCCCCTGGCAGTACCAGCGCATCAAGATCGAGCGCAGCGAACTGCATCTGCGAAGGGAACTGGCCCAGATAGACCGCGAGCTGGGTCTGGGTCTGCGCCAGCGCCTTGCGCAAGCCCGGCAACTGGGCCTTCGCCGTGGCCAGCTGGCTTTGCGCAACCAGCACGTCACCCTGCGATTTCGCCCCGGACCGGTACTGGCGGTCGACCAGCTCAAGCTGCTCCTGATAGAGCGCGGCGATTTCCTCGGTGGCGCGGATCTGTCCGCGCAGCGACGCTTCGCGGATGCTGGTGGTGACCACGTTGCTGGCCAGGCTCAGGTAGGTGCCTTCGAGCAGGTAGCGCTGGGCGTCGGCGATCGCCGACTGCGCCTCGATGCCACGACGCACGCCGCCGAACAGGTCGAGCGTGTAGCCGACATCAATGGACGCGTTGTGGATCGTATAGGCCGACGAGGAGAACGTGCTGATCGTTGCCGGGCTCTTCTGCCGGTTGGCGCCGAGGCGGGCATCGACCGACGGCAACAGGCCGCCGCGCACGGAGCGTGTCTCGGCCTCGGCCTTGCGCAGCGCAGCCTGCGCCGAGTCGACGCTCGGGCTGTTGGCCAGGGCCAGGTCTACGCGCCGGTCCAGCTCCTCGCTGCCGAATCCGCTCCACCAGCGTGCCGACACGTCGGTGCCCTCGAGAAAGCGCTGCGCATCGCCCGTCGGTGACCCTGCCGCGACGGTCGAAGCAGGCAGGGCCTCGCTGCGGTAGCCGGCATCGGCAGCCAGCGTCGGCGCGCGGAAATCCGGACCAACGGCGCAGCCGCCGAGCGCACCGGCCAGCGCGAGGGCCAGCATTGCGGGCCGCCGCGGGATGCCGCCAGCTGTACCAGGGGGTATCCGCCAAGCGGCCTGGCGGGGATTGACTGCATTCATTGCGGGGATCCGGGAATACAAAACTTAGCAGTACATTATTGAGGATGTGCCGCCTTTCAGGCAAGCGTTGTCGGGAAGACGTAAAAGAGCGGGCCGATTCGACACCTTGTCCGCCGCGTGCCTGGGTCACAAGCCCCGGAAGTCATTGCGCCGGGCGGATCGCGGCGTTCAGCGGTTGACCAGGTCCATCATGCCGGCCGGATATCGCTGCCCGGTGACCGCACCGGAAGGAAACGCCGCCTCGATCGCCGCCAGCTCGCCGGCATCGAAGACGACGTCGAGGGCAGCGATATTCTGCTCGAGATAACTGCGCCGCTTGGTTCCGGGGATCGGCACGATGTCCGGCCCCTGGGCCAGCACCCAGGCCAGCGCCAGTTGCGCCGGCGTAATGCCCTTCGCCTCGGCGAGACGACGCACGATGTCGACGAGGGCGAGGTTGCTGGCGAAGTTTTCGCCCTGGAAACGCGGCTGCTTGCGCCGGTAGTCGTCGCTGGCGAAATCGTCGAACGAACGGATCTCGCCGCTCAGGAAGCCGCGCCCGAGCGGGCTGTAGGCAACCAGGCCGACACCGAGCTCGCGGCACGCCGAAAGCACGGCGCCTTCGGGATCTCGCGTCCACAGCGAGTATTCACTCTGCAGCGCGCTGATCGGGTGCACGGCGTGGGCGCGCCTGAGCGTCTGCGCGCTGACTTCGGACAGGCCGAGCCAGCGCACCTTGCCGGCCGCGACCAGCCCGGCCATGGCGCCGACCGTTTCCTCGACCGGCACGCGCGCATCGACGCGGTGCAGGTAATAGAGGTCGATCGTGTCGACGCCGAGGCGGCGCAGGCTCGCCTCGCAGGCTTCGCGCACATGGGCCGGGCTGCCGTCGATGACGCGCTTGTCGGCATCGGCCGGGTCGCGCACGAAGCCGAACTTGGTCGCCAGCACGACTTCGTCGCGACGGCCGCGGATAGCCTTGCCGACCAGTTCCTCGTTGATGTACGGGCCGTACATGTCGGCCGTATCGAGCAGGTTGATGCCGCGATCGAGCGCATGCCGGATCGTCGCCATCGATTCCGCGTCGTCGCGCGGTCCGTAGAACTCGCTCATGCCCATGCAGCCGAGGCCGATCGCCGAAACCTCGGGACCGCTGCTGCCGATGCGTCGTCGTTGCATGCCTGCCTTTCCGTGGAACCATTGAGCCAGCCGACATGCCGTTGCCGCGCGGCACTATCAAGGCCCGCCGGCCCATTTTTCCACGGACGCCGTGGTCTGCGCCCGCCAGCGCCAGCGCGGGGCCTGCGATGGCCGCAGTCCCTGCGCCAGCGCCGCACGGCCTGACGCGGACCTGCAATTGCGGCTCGACGCTTAGCCTGCGACGCGATCTGTGGCACGCTTGCCGGACCCCACGTCCGGAGCGGCATCGCAGGCATGAATTCCATTCCAGGGCAACCGCCCGCTGCCGCGACGCTGGAGGGCGAATCCGCCCTGATCCGGGCGGTCGGCGGGCTCGCGCTCGGCGCCGCCATCATCAACATCATCGTCGGCGCCGGCATCTTCATGTTGCCTGCCCTGCTTGCGGCACGCATGGGCGCGTCGGCACCGATCGCCTTCCTCGCCGGCGCCCTGGTCATCGTGCCGATCGCCTTGTGCTTCGCCGCCATCGGCAGCCGCGCGGCGACCACCGGCGGACCCTACACCTATGTCAGCGCCGCCTTCGGACCGTTCTCCGGATTCATTGCCGGCGCGCTGATGTGGATCTGCAATGTCGCTTCGAGCGGCGGCGTGGCTTCGGCCCTGCTATCGCAGGTCGCGCGCGCCTGGCCGCAATTCGACGAACCGGGCCTGCGCACGGCCTTCCTCATCGTGGTCTATTCGATCCTGATCGCGCTGAATGCGTTCGGCGTGAAGCTCGGCGCGCGCGCGATCACGCTGCTGGCGGCGCTCAAGCTGACGCCGCTCCTGATCCTCGCCAGCCTCGGCCTGCTGTTCGTCGACTGGACCCAGGTCAGCTGGATCACGATACCGTCGTGGCCGACCCTGGGCGCATCGATGGTGCTCGTCATGTTCGCCTACTCGGGCATGGAAACGGCCCTGATTCCGTCCGGCGAACTGCGCGACGCCTCGCACAGCGTGCCACGCGCGACGCTGGCCGCGGTGCTCGTGGTGGTGCTGCTCTACATGGGCATCCAGATCGTCACCCAAGGCGTGCTCGGCAGCGCAATCAGCGCGAGCACCGCGCCGATCGCCGACACCGCCGGCACGATCTGGTCGCCGGGCTTCGTCCTTCTGCTGGTCACCGCCGGCCTGTCGATGACCGGCTTCCTGATGGGCAACCTGCTGGCCTCCTCGCGCCTGCTCTATGCGCTCGGTCGCGATGGCTACCTGCCCTCGGCCTACGGACGCGTCACCGCACGCTACCGCGTGCCGCTGCTGGCCATCGCCAGCCATGGTGCGGTCGGCTGCGGCCTCGCCATCGTCGGCAATTTCGAGAAGCTTGCACTGATTTCGGGCGGCGCGATCTGCCTGCTCTACCTCGCCGTCAGCCTGGCCACCTGGTTCGCCCAGAAGCGCGACCTGCGCAGCGGCGGCGCACCCTTCGTGCTGCCCGGCGGGCCGCTGATCCCGGCCATCGCCTCGCTGTCCATGCTCGCCATCCTGCTGACCCTGAGCCGCGCCGAATGGTCGGCCATCGGCGTGGCCCTGGCGGCGCTCGTTGTGCTGTACGCCGCACTGCGCCACGTGCGCCTGCTCCGCTGAGCCTTGCGGCCCCGGCTTGCCGCTTCGCCGGCGGGCGCGGCAAGGCGTCCTCGGCGAACCGCCCCGGTCGTCTGGACCCACGCAAGCAGGCGCTTCATTGCGCCGCGGGCACGCTCTGCCGTTGCAGGCGTTGGCGCAGCGCGACAACGCTGCTGGCATCGGCTGTCGCGCCGAGTTCGAGCAGCGCGCCGAGCGCTCGCGCATGGTGCACGCGCGCCTGCGCGGGGTCCTTGTTGCGGGCCGCATCCTCGGCGATCGCACGCTCGACGCGCCACCACTGCGGAAGAGGGGCGTCTTCGCCGACCTGTGCGAGTGCACGCGCACGCCCGAAGGCTTCGGACGCGGCCTGCGCATGGCCCTGCAACGATTGCAGGATTCCGAGCCGGGTCTGTCGCAACAGATCCTGCACGGTCGACAGGCTCAGTGACTCGCGCGCCAGCAGCGCCTCGGCTTCGTCGAAGCGAGCCTGTGCCTCGTCCGTTCGGCCAAGATCGAGCGCAATCTGGGTGCCGGTCAGCAACAAGTCATAGATCTGGCGTGGCTTGGCCGCGGCGCGCGCAATGGCGCTTGCCCGCAGCCACTCCTCGTCCGCGCGCGGGTCCGGACTGTTGTCGGCGCGGACGTACGCCGTGTGGAGAAGGGCAAGGCCGGTACGGTGGTCATTGGCGCCAAACTGCTGGCTGGCGAGGTCCAGCGCCTGCTCGAGCAAGGCCAGCCCGCGCGCCGAATCACCGAGATCGCGCAACAGCAGACCTCGATTGTGCAGGAGCGCGGCGAATGCAGGCGAGTGGCTGTCGCCGAGATCGCGATAGATCTGCTCGGCCACGGCAAAGGCCGCATTTGCCTCGGCGGGGTGATTGGCGGCATTCGACGAGGCGCCGAAGTTGTTGTAGATGCGGGCGCGCTGGCGCGTCGAACCCGGATACAGCCGATCGGCGAGTCCGATGGCTCGACGCAGATGCGTGACCGATTGTCCGGGCTCGCCGATGCGTGCATAGGCGGCGCCGAACATGGCTTCCAGTTCAAATTCCGCAGTGGGCGCAATCCGCTCTTTCGCATACTGCGTCCGCGCGTCGGAGACGAGGGCGAGTTTCTGATGCGGATCGACAGTCAGGCCAGCCTGGTTCAGCAACAACTCGCCGCGCTGGCCCGGCGTATAGGCCGATCCGTCCTTGCCAAGTTCGGCGGCGATGCGGCCTATTGCATCCGCCGATCGACCGCTGTTCTGCATTGCGTAGCCCCAGCCCGACAGTGCGGCAACGCGAAATCCAGGGTCGCCTTGACCGTCGCGTTCGCGAAGCGCGATCGCCTCGTCGAAAAGCTCCGCAGCCTTGGCGGATTCGCCTTCGGCGTTCGCGAGCGTGGCCAGCCCGAGACGTACCTGGGCCAGCAGACGCGCGTCACCACTGCGGGCGGCGCTCTGCGCCGCGGCGTCGAGCAGCGTATGCGCCTGCGTGTACTTTCCGAGTGTCGTATCGATGCGGCCGAGCAGGCTGGCCATCTCGGCGTGCAACTCCGGACGCTCGGCGAACTCGGGCAGACGCGCGGTTCCGCGCTCGACCAGGGCCGAGACGCGCAGGTCCTCGCCATTGGTCTGTTCGCGATTGCCCGCCTCGAACAAGGCGAACAGGAACGAGCGCGCGGCTTCCGCGCGCTCGGACTGGCGCATCGCCTCCCGCGCCTCCATGGCGGCCCGCTGCGCCTGCCAGCGGGTGGCGACAAGGCCGGCCACGAGCACGACCAGCACGGCCGAAGCAGCGATCACCCAGCCGCTTCTCCGGCGCACGAAGGAGCGGAGGCGATAGCCGGCACTGTCCGGCGTGGCGCGCACGACGTGCCCGGACAGCAGTCGATGCAGATCCTCGCCCAGCGCGCGCGCGTCGGGATAGCGGCGCTCCGGTTCGGGGCGCGTGGCCATGGCGATGATGTTGGCGAGATCCGAAGGCAACGCCGTGTCGCCGGCGCAGAGATCGCGCAGGATCACGCCCAGTGCGTAGACGTCCGTGGCGGTCGTGATGGGGCCCCCGGCGAACTGCTCGGGCGCTGCATAGCCGGGCGTCATCGGGCGCAGTCCGGTGCGCGTGGCATCGTCTTCGGAGTCGAGCAGCTTGGCGATGCCGAAGTCGAGCAAAACCGGCACACCTTCGTCCGTGACGAGTATGTTGGACGGCTTCAGGTCACGGTGCACGAGCAGGTTCTGGTGTGCGTGGGCCACGGCGTCGCAGACCTGCTCGACGAGCCGCACGCGATCGCGCCAGTCAAGGTCCTGCTCGCGGGAGTAGCGGGCCAGATCGCGCCCCTCGACAAGCGACATGACCAGGAACGCCGAGCCGTCGTCGCTGACGCCGCCGTCGATGAGCGCGGCAATGTGCGGATGACGCAGGCGTGCGAGCACGCGACGTTCCTGCTCGAAGCGGCCGAGCCCCTGCGATCCCAGGGCGGCCATGCTGAGCAGCTTGACGGCGGCGGTCTGCTCGAAATCGACGTCGCAGCGGCGCGCCCGGTAAACCACCGACATGCCGCCGCGACCAATCTCCTCAAGCAGTATCCAGTCGCCGATGCGGCGACCTGAAAGCGCGTTGCACACCACCGTCGGCGCGCATGCCGCGTCGCCGTGGTCGAGCGAGGACGGCAGGCCATCGGCAGTCGAGTGCTCGGCGATCAGGCGTTCCAGGGCCGCGCGCACCGCCGCTGCCAGGCATTGCCGGGCCAACCACGCACTGCGCTGCGCCTGTGGCTGATCGAGCCATTCACCGAACAGGCGATCCGCGGCACGCCAGGCGTCCAGGCGATCAGAGTCCATCGGCACTCAGGCGAACCTGCAGCAGCGATCGTGCACGCTCCCAGTCGCGCGCAACCGTGCGCAACGACACTTCGCGCAATTCGGCGATGGCCGGCATCGACAGGCCGGCGAAATAGCGCAACTCGACGAGTTCACGCAGATCGGGATTGATGCGGTCGAGATCGTCGAGGGCGAGATCGAGGTCGGGCAAGCCGACCGCGGGCGCTGCGGCATCGCAATGCCCCAGCGTCACCCGTTCGAAGCCGGCGCCGCGCTTTTCGGCGTTGGCGACGCGGGCGTTGTCGACGAGGATCTGGCGCATGGCCAGTGCGGCGCAGGTGAAGAAATGGCGGCGGTTGGACAGCGAGAGGCCTTCCGCGCTGGCGAGTTTGAGAAAAGCCTCATGGACCAGTGCAGTCGCGCCGAGTGTGTCGCCAGGCCCGAGCTGGCCGACACGCGCCCGGGCGATGCGCTTGAGGTCGGCATACAGGCGTTCGAACACCGGGCCGAGATCCGGTGCGTCTCGGCCATCCTGCGCCTTCAGAAGTTCGGTGATCTCGGCCATTACGGCCTCCCCCGCCTTTCCCGCCCATAGTTTAGTGCAACTGAGCGGCGCGATTCGTTGCGCGACCCCATCGGCGAGGAATGACACCCGCGAACGGCAGGTCTCTTTGCGAGCATCGCCCATGAGGCCGCACCGGTCGCGATCGGTGACGCCTCCGCAATCGTTCCCACCGGCGGCGCAATCCCCGGTCCTGGCCCGCCAGACGCGGGCCGGAACCTGCACGAATCGTCGTTCCGCGCGCCGACGGGCTGCCGTTCGACGCCACGATCCTGCGCGGCGGCGTCGGATCCCGGATGCAGCGGCTCGCGGCCGATCCGGATCCTGGCTGTGACTTGGGGCACGCGCAGGCCGGCGCGGCCGGATGGATCATGTCGCGTAGGTGACAGGAGGAATTGGCATGCGCCTGATGGGAATTGCCGCTGCGGCGGCAGTGGTGCTCGCTACACCCACGCTTGCTTTGGCTGCGAATGCCGCCGCGGACGAGCTGTTTTCTGCTGACCGGGCGCTCGGCGCGGCCAGCGCGAATCTCGAAGGACTTGCGGGATTGGCCGCGGCCTTTGCCGAAGAGGTCGCGGTGCCCGTGCCGGGCAAGGGACTCGCCCATGACAGGGCCGGGGCGCTCGCCGTGCTCAGGGCCAACCCGGCAATCGACAAGGCGCATATCACCTGGGCGCCGGTGCGTGTCGGCATTTCCGCGGATGGAAGCCAGGGTTTCACTTTTGGCTTCATGAACCAGCACGAAGCCGATGGCACGATCCTGCCCTACAAGTATCTGGCCTACTGGCAGCGCGATGCGGCGGGCTGGAAAGTGATTGCCTGGAAGCGCGGCAAGCGTGCGGCCGGAACAGTCGATGACGCCACGCTGCCGCCGCTGTTGCCCGGGTCGTTCCCGAAAGGAGGCGACAAGCCGCGTCTCGACACCGCCGAGCAGGCGTTTTCCGACGAAGCGCAGACGGTCGGGCTCGGTCCGGCCTTTGCCAGATTCGGCACGGCCGATTCGATGAATCTTGGTGGTTCCGCCAATGCCGGGTTCGTGTTTGGCGCCGAAGCGATCGCCAAGCTCGTCAGTGAAGGGCAGCCAGCAGGCGGCAGTACCCTGAACTGGTCGGCCGATCGCGTCGTCGTCGCGCCCAGTGGCGACCTCGGCGTCAGCATCGGGCACATCCGCTTCAACCAGCCGGCCGAGGACGGCAGCGAGCGGGCGCCGATTCCTTTCTTCACGGTCTGGCGGCGTGCGGCGGCCGACCAGCCGTGGCGCTATGTTGCCGAGTAGGGTTTGCGGCGGCTCGGATCGCGCGGCGGCCTGCCGCTAGTCGATGCGGCCGGCGTGACTGAGGTGGTCGAGTACGAGCCGGGCGGCCGCCGAGCAGCGCTCGCGATCGGCATGGCGCAGCCAGATGACTTCCTCGATTTCCGATGCCGGCGCCAGGTTGCCATCGAACGCACTTTCGTAACAGGTGATCCGCACCATGACGCCGACCGGCTTGCCATCGGCCTGGGCGCGGAAATGCCCGGCCGAAGTGATCGATCCGGGGCGCAGCGCGATCGACAGTTCTTCGCGGATCTCGCGAATCAACGCGGCATGATCGCTTTCGCCGGGCTCGCGCTTGCCGCCGGGCAGGTAGATCGCCTGCTTGCCGCGCGATCGCGCACCGAGCAACCGGCGTTCGCGGACATGGATCCAGGCCAGCTTGTCGATGTCCTGCAAAATCGATTCCTCTTGCGCGGGTCCGGGTAGCTGCATGACGCTGGTCGCGGACGATGGCTGTCGCTTGTCCATCTAATCGTATCCATCGCGAAAGATCGTGTCGCCAACACCGATGAAGAAGGCGCGATCGACGCGCGTGATGTTGCCCTGATTGTCGCGCACGCCGAGCCGGACGTGGCGATTCCAGCCCGCAGCCAGCGGCGGTGTCAATGCGATGGTCCAGATGCCTTCGCCGGCCGCTTGCGCAAGATCGGCCAGCTCGGTCCCTGGCGCGCGCCCGTTGACGATGAAATCGGCGCTCACGCGGAGGCTCGCCAGATCAATGCCGCTGTCGGCATCGGCGAGGCCGAAGCGGATCTGGCCGAGCGGCGCGGCGTTCGCGCCCGCGCGCGGAAGGCTTACGGCGAGCGTCGGCCTGAGGTCGTCCATGAACCAGCCGTAGCGCGGATCACCGGTATCGATGGGCGCACCGAGATCGATCCAGCGCACGAACATGAGTTTTTCGTCGGCGCTCAGGGGCGCGACCGGACTGCCCGGTGGCGGCATCATGGTTCCCGTGTAGTCGAGGTCGGCGGCGTTCGCGTCGGCCCCGGGCGGCAGGGTGGCGGCGTTGCCGGGCACGCTCTCGGTCGGGTGATCGGCGTTGCTCCAGCCATCGAGGCGCTGGCCGAACAGTTTCCAGACCAGCAGGCTGCGCCGGCTCTGGAACATGCGCACGTAGCGGCTCGCATTGGTCTGGCGCCACGTACCGTTCGCGATCACCGGCGCGTAGCCGAACTGCGCGTCGGAATCGGCGGCCAGGCGCCGGTAGTCGCCGGGCAGGCCATTGCTGATCGCCGTGTCGGCGAGATCCAGGTTGCCCGGCGGGTTGGCACCCTGGTGGCAGCCGGCGCAACGCTGCTGCAGCAGCGGGCGGATGTCGCGCAGGAATTCGACGCTGACCTGGCGCGTATTCTCGATGCGCAAGCCGGGCTGGCCACCGGCGTCGAGGGTCAACAACGGCGTCGTCGTGGACAAATCAGGAACGGAATAGTTTGACTGCGCAGCCGCCGTGCTGCCGAACGCAAGCGGTTGCTGGCTGTGCGCGTGGCAGCCGCCGCAGTCGGCGCGCATTTCGCCGGGGCGCACCTGATGCCAGGTCTGCGCCATGCTCAGGACCATGCCGTTGCGATCGAGCATCTGGAACGTGAATGGCGTATCGGCAACGATCCTGGCAAGGAAACTCGTATCCGGATTGCCTTCCAGGTCGAGCACCGGCGCGCCACCGGCAGCAAATTTGCGCAGCGGGATTTCACCGAGCACGCGCAAGCGCTCTTCGGCATGACTGGTGAACTTGCGCCCGCCATGCGGACCGTAGCTGCGGTGCGAATGCGGCTCCATGCCGACGATGCGCACCGCCCAGATGTCGCTGTCGGCAACCTTGCCGGCATCGCTGCCCTGGCTGAACCAGTTGCTCGACTGCCCGTTCTCGCCGGTGTTGAAGGCGTCCAGCCCGTCGAAGTCATCCGACCAGGACGTCACGTATCCCGGAAAACTCTCGCGCTTGTACAGGCTCGAACTGCCGACCAGGCCGAACGGCGTCCCCGCCGGCAGC
Organism: Dokdonella sp.; assembly: GCA_036734345.1. GTDB lineage: Bacteria > Pseudomonadota > Gammaproteobacteria > Xanthomonadales > Rhodanobacteraceae > Dokdonella. The sequence continues at coordinate 22,757 of DAIMYT010000023.1, forward strand.
TGCGCGTGCACGCTGCCATCATTGGGCAGCCAGCCGAGGTCATCGGGTTCGGCCACGCCATGGATGCGGCTGTAGGGCACGACGGCGCGCGGCCACGCTTCGTTCCAGGCCGGATCGTTCTTGATCAGCACCAGGTCCTGCGGCGAATGGATCACGTTGCCGCCGGCGATCGCATATAGCCCGGCGTCGTAGTACGGCGTCGGCGTCGGCCGGTTCAGGTCATTGGCCGGACCCGGCGTCCAGACCACGAGCAGGTCGCCATTGGGCGCCGCCGAAGGATGGGTGAACTTGCCGACGCGCTGGCCATTGCTGCCGGTCGGGGCGGCTTCATCGTCGCCGTGCGTGAACGGTGCCAGCGAGGCGAGGCCGCCGCGCGGCGTGAACGGGATCGTGTACGGATAGGAAAAGCCCGCGCCAACCGTGCGTTCGATCGGCGGATTGTCGTTGCCGAATGCGCTGTAGAAAGCTGGCTGGCCGGCCGGTGCACGCGCCGGCGTGCGGTAGAGCGTGCCGAAGCCGTTGTTGTTGAGGTTGTAGTAGTCCTCGATGACCAGGTCGCCGCCGGAAAGCTGGGTCATGAAATGGAAGGCCTGGCCTTCGCGGAATGCGCTCAGCACCGGCTCCCACTTGCGCCCGTCCGGCCAGATCGCCCACACGCCCCACATGCGCAGGTCGCGCAGGCCCTGGTCTTCATGCGAAGAAAACAGCAGGCGACCATCACGCAGGATGGTCGGATGCAGCGCGCTGGAGATATTCATCGGCGCGATCTGGGTGACGTTCTGGCCGTCGCCGTCCATGACGAACAGTTGCAGGGTCGGATTGGTATAGCCCTTCGGCGGCTCGAAGCCATTGCGGTTGCTGACGAAGGCGATACGCCCGCCCGGCAGCGGACACGGGGCGAGATTGAGGATGCCGTAGCCGAGCCGGTCGAACTGCGCGGGCGGATCCAGCGGGTTGGATTCGTTCCAGGTTCCGGCACCGGTGTTCGGCGTGAACTCGCCATGCGTCAGCTGCTCGATCTGGCGCGTAGCGAGACGAATGCGATGGATGTCGGCTCCGGCGTAAGGCAGATCACCGCGCTGGTGATTCAGCGCCTGCGCCCGCAGGTCGGGAAAGCGCGCGTAGTAGACCCATTGCGCATCGAAGGACACGAACGGATCGGTGATCCCGCCGTTGCCGCCGGCGACCAGGATCTCTTCGCTGCCATCCGGATGCAGCAGCATCAGGTCGGCGCCCGGATCGAGTCGCGCCGGATGGAAGACCTCGGGCCAGACCGTATTCTGGTTGTCGCCAAAGCGCACCTGGCGCACGTAGACGATATCGTAATCGCGGGGCGACTGTGCGAGCGCAATGGAGGCGCTGGCGGATCCGAGAACGACAAGCAGAGCGAGGATGCGCATGATCAGTGACCCCTGCCGAGCTGACGGCTGCTGAAGCGCGAGCGGTGCATCGTGAGCCTGGCGGATGCTCCGCCACAAGCGCGGTTTCGCCACGGACAGGCCCAGGCCGGATGGCGCGGCCCGCACGCTGGAGTGTGCGGGCGAAGCCTGCGCAGCGGATTCCGGCTTGCGACGCAAACGCCCGCGACACCTGCAAGCATCGCCAGTTTCCGCAGCCTGCTGCGGCAGCGTCGTGACCACCTGCACAGTTCCGGGCAACAAGCGGTATTCGCGCGCCTGCATGCCCTTGCCGATACTGCGCCCGGTTTCCCGCGCGCTCGGACCCTGCCTGCGCGAGGCGCGGTGTGGGATAGTGCACGGCAACTTCCGTCTACACGATTCAGCCGGCGATTGCGGGCTGAGGCACGAACGCAGGACCGCCTGTTCCGGATGCGAGCCGAAATCTTCACCCTGGTGCTGGGCCTCGCGCTTGCCGTGGCTGCCAAATCCGAGTCCACTCCTTCTCCGCCGGGTGGAGCGGACGAGGGCGCGCCCTCGTTCACGGTGTACGCCTCGCGCGAAGGCCTGTCCGACGAAATCTGGAGCACGATCGGGTTTGATTCGCGCGGCTTCGTCTGGGCCGGATCGGCCTCGGCGCTCGCGCGATTCGATGGTTACCACTGGACGCCCTGGCCGTTTCCCGCCGCGCGCAGCCTCGTGCGCGACATGCAAGCCGATGCCGACGGCACGCTCTGGGCGATCTTCGAACGCGAGGGGCTTGCCCGTTACGACGGCCGCAGCTGGTCGCTGTATCCGTCCGCGAGCAGGTTCCACCAGCGCTTCTCCAGCACCCTGCGCAGCGACGGCACGCCTGAGCTCTGGGTCAGCCTCGACAATGGATTGTGGCGCCTGAAAAAAAGCGACTGGCTGCCGGATACCGGCAATCCGACCGTGCAGGTGGGCCCGGTGATCGGCATCGAGCAGACGGAAACCCTGTTCGGCGAGCCGCGCCAGTGGCTGGCGACGGCCACCGACGGTCTCTGGTATCGGGCACTGCGGGATACGCGCACGCCGCGGCCGTGGCAGCGCTTCGAGGATCCTCGCTTCCACGCCTGGCATGCCACCGACCTGCGCCGGACGCGCAATGGTGGCGAGGAAGAGCTGTGGCTCCTCAGCTATGGCGACGGCGTGGCCCGCATCCGCAACGATGGCCTCCGGATCTGGCGCGCAGCGACGGGCGAGTTGCCGACGGAAGCGATCTATTCGGCGGTGGCCACCTACTCACCGGCTGGCAGGCAGTCGCTCTGGCTGGCCTCGCGGGCCGGCCTGCTGCGCATCGTGGAGGACAAGGTCACGGTGTTCGACCGACGCCACGGCCTGCCTTCCGATGCGGTACGCGGCCTCAAGCTGCAACGCAGCCTGGATGGCACCGACCTGCTCTGGCTGGCCACCGAGGGCGGCATCGCGCGCGCCTCGCTGGCCGCCAGCCAGTGGCAGACCGTGACCCTGATGGGGGCACGCGAGAACGGCATTTTCGCGGTGCTGCCGGAATCCGATGGCCAGGGCGGCCAGCGGCTCTGGGTTGGCACCAGCAAGGAGGGGCTCGGCCTGCTGCAATCGGGCGAATGGACCACCTTCTCGCAAGCCAATGGCAAGCTGCCCGTCGATGGTGTTCGCCAGATCTGGAACCTGCGGGGAGAAGATGGCGGCCGCTGGCGAGTGCTGAGCCTGAACGGCGGCCAGTTGCTGCGCATCGACGATGCCCTCGCGTTCACGCCGATGCACGCACCATGGCCCTTGCGGCCGGACGAGGCGGCCACCTACGCGCTGTCCAGGTCGGTTGCGGATCGCCACGAGCTCTGGTTCGCGACCCTGCGCAGCGGCATCCATCGGCTGCGCGACGGGCAGTGGACGCAATACCCGAGCCCCGGCGCCGGCCAGTTCGGCGCGGTGCTCGGCCTCGCCGAGCAGGTCGACGCGAATGGGCGGTCCTGGCTCTGGGCGGCGAGCAGCCAGGGCCTGGCACGCTTTGATGGCGAGCAATGGCAACTGCTGCCCGCCGGCAACGGCATGCCCGATGACGGCTTCCGCAGCGTCAGCCTCATCCGCAACGGCAACCGGTCATTACTGTGGGCGAGCAGCAACCGCTCGGGCGTCGTGCGCCTCGATGTCGGTGATCCGCTGGATCCGCGGGCGCTGATTGACGACAAGGTGCCGGCGCCGCCGGATCCGACCGTCTACAGCATCCTGCCCGACAGCCAGGGTCGCATCTACGTCTGCACCAACAATGGCGTGCAGCAACTGACGCCGATGGGCGACGGCCGCTACGCCGAGCGGGTCTTCCGCCGGCGCGACGGCCTCGTGCATGACGAATGCAACACCAATGCGCAGGCCGTCGACGTCGCCGATCGCTACTGGGTGGGCACGCTGGGCGGGCTCAGCGTTTACGACCCGGCCATCCGCGCGGCCGCGCGCGACACCCGGCCGAAGTCGCTGCACTTCACCACCTTGGTCGCCGACGGAGCGGCGCTGGATCCGGACCTCCCGGTCGCGCCAGGCCTTCCGGCCGGAACCCGCGAGGTACACATCGAGTACACCGTGCTTTCCGGCCTGCGCGAACAGGAATCGACCTACCGCAGCCAGCTGGTCGGATTCGACCCCCAAGCGAGCGCCTGGACCAGCGAACACATGCGCCGCTTCACCGGCCTGCCGCCCGGAACGTATGAGCTTAAGGTCGAAGCGCGCGATTTCGCCGGCACCGCGAGCACACCGGCAACGCTGCGCTTCGCGATCGAAGCCTCGTGGTGGGAGCGGCCGCTCGTGCGCGCCTTGTTCGCCGTCTTGCTGATGGCCCTGGTCGTCGGCCTGTTCATGATCTACAACCGCGGCCTGCGTGCGCGCCAGCGCAGCCTGAAGCGCGAAGTCGCCCGGCGCACGCTGGAGATTCGAGCCGCCAACCATCGCCTGACCGAATTGTCCTACCAGGATCCATTGACCGGGCTCGCCAATCGGCGCCGGCTGATGGAGGCGCTGGATGCCGCCATCGAACGCGCCGTGGCGCGCGCGCTGCCGATCGGCCTGATCGTGATAGACGTCGATCATTTCAAGAGCTACAACGACCAGCATGGGCATCTGGCCGGCGACGTCGCCCTGCGCGCCGTCGCCCAGGCGCTGGAAAGCGCGACTCGCGAACAGGACCTGGTCGCCCGTTTTGGCGGCGAGGAATTCGCCTGCCTGATGATCGATGCCGACATCGAGGTCGTCGACCGTTGCGCCGAGCGCATGCGCGCCCTGGTCGAGGCGCTGCCGCCGCGAACGCTGGGCAACCGCTCGCAGACCCTCACCATCAGTGCCGGCGTGCTGAGCCGGATACCGGCGCCCGGCGACCATGCGGCCGACCTGCTGCGCGACACCGATATGGCGCTGTACCGGGCCAAGCACGAGGGCCGCAATTGCGTGCGCAGGGCCGGCGATGCCAACGTTGCCAGCGCCGGCGACTGATCGGCCGGCCGCGCTCAAGCCGCGTGGGTCTTGCGCGTCTCGGGCGTGTCCAGATCAAGCAGCTGGTCCATCGGCATCGCCTTGTGGAACAGCCAGCCCTGGGCGAACTGCACACCGTGTTTGCGCAGGAACTCGGCTTGTACCTCGGTTTCGACACCTTCGCCAATGATCTTCAGGCCCATCGATCCGCCGAGCTTGATGATGTGCAGGGCAACCTGGCTGGTGACCGAATCGGTGCCTGCGGTTTCGATGAAAACCTTGTCGATCTTCAGGTAATCGGTCTTCAGTGTGGTCAGGTGCGAAAGACTGGAGAACCCCGTGCCGAAATCATCGATCGCGACGCGGATGCCGAGGGCGCGGATCTCGGTGACGATGTGCTTGGCGATGCGCGCGTCGACGAAGGAGTGCTCGGTGGCCTCGACGATGATGTTGGCCGGGCTGATTCCCGGTGTCTGCACGAGCTTGCGCAGCGAGCCGACGATGGCTTCGGAATGGAGATCCGCGGCGGACAGGTTGACGCTGACGTAGTAGTCGGGATGTCGGGCGAGCAGCCGGGGCACATCTTGCGCGAGGCGCTCGAGAACGTACTCGGTCAGCTGGCGGATCATCCCGCTCGCTTCGGCGACCGGAATGAAGAGTTCGGGTCCCATGCCCAACCCTTCGCGGGTTGGCCAGCGCAGTAGCGCTTCGACGCCGACGATGGCGTCGCTGCCCAGGTCGACGATGGGCTGGTAGTGGAGGACGAAATCGCGACGCCTGAGCGCCGCACGCAGTTCGGTCGGCAGCGAGGTGCGCTGGCGCGCGAGCTTCAGGATGCCCATGGTCGACAAACTGCCAAGGACAATCGCCAGCGGCACGAGCACGATCGCGAACGAATAGAGCCGCGAACGCAGATAGGACGCGGGCACCGCGACGTAGGCCAGCATGTCGTACTTGTCCGACTTCTGTTCGGCGACCAGGTAGTCGCCGTCGAATACCGTGTCACCTTCGCTTTGCGCCAGCTCGCTGACCCACTTCTGGTCGAACACGCCACGCCGGCTCATTGACTGCCTGCCGTCATGGCCAAGCACGCCGAGGGCGACGTCGCCGCGCTCGACATAGATGTCGACCAGCGATTCGGGATGGATCGCCGCCGCGCAGTTTCCGCGGCTCAGCATCAGGAAACGCTTGCCTTCGCCGACGCCGAGGTCGACGGAAGTGCGGATGCTGGCGCCGCGCTTGCTGACGTAGGCGACTGGCCCGAGCGGTATGCCGCCGCGATGGCGGCCGAGCGACGAGCACAGCAGCCGGCCGTCCTCGACGTAACCCACCGTCTGCAGGTAGCTCGATGCCATGCCGATGTCGCGCATGAGGGCGAGGCGGGCATCGGAGCAGGGATCGGCGTCGCTGAACTCGCTGAGCCGGCGGTTTGCCGCGATGGCCTGGTCGCCGGCCGCCTCGGCGCGACGCAACACCTCGCCGGCCATGACCCGCGCAAGGCGGACTTCATTGTCCATGCTCTGGCGATGCGCAAGATAGAGCGCGGCCAGCACGGGAACTGCGATACCGAGGATGCCGACCGTCAGTACCACTCGCGTTGTAGGCTTGCTGAGCATTCGTTGGCGCGGAACCGGTTGGCTTCACGATGGATGTGGAGGATCTTGCATGATGCCTGCAAGTGGCGGGGCATGCACCCCGCGCGGGCCGGCGCGATCCCGGCGGTCGACGTCGCCGCCCTGCGCCCCCGGGGCGTTTCGCCGTGGTTGCGGCAAATCCGGCGTTATAGACTTTTTACAATCCCGGCCATCGATCCGCTACCGGTAGCGCCTGGCCGTCGAAGCCGTCGGCGAAAATCAGCGGCAGGGTCTTGAAGCCCTCCTGCAGCGGCCAGCCGGCATTGCCGGCCGGGTCGCCGCGGTAAGCGCCGGTGTCGCGCCACGGAGCACGCGATACGCCATTGAAGTCGTCGCCGGGCAGGCTTGCCGGATCGGCGCCGCCAACCAGCAGGCCCCCGCGCGGGACGAGATCCATCGGCGGCCTGCCGGAGTAGTTCGCCGAAGCGAAATCCGTGGCGATGTTGCCGCTGGCGTTGAATCCGCCGCTGACGCCACTCAGCGTGCCCGAACCGATATTCGCCAGCATGGTGACCTGACCGGTAGCGCCGTCCGCGTAGACGGCTCTGCCGCTCTGCGCGTACAACGCATTGTTGGCCACCAGTACGCTGCCGCTGACGTCGTTGATATGCAGCGCATCGCCAGTCGCCTTGAGCACGGTGTTGTTGACGATCACCAGATTGCCGACTGCGCCGCCTTGCGAGGCATGGATGCCGATGCCGTGTGCCACGGCGCCGAGCACGATGTTGTTGCGCACCGTTGCGTCGGCGGTGACCTGGATGCCGTTGTCGCCGCTGGCCCAGACCACGTTGCGCTCGATCAGGTTCGGCGCACCGTTGCCGTTGGTGTGGTAAAGCGTGATGCCAGGGTAGGCCGTATCGTGGATGACGTTGTCGCGCACGATGTTGGCGTAGCTGCCGGCCTTGATCTCGATGCCGTCGCCCTGGGTCACGCCGGGATCGTTCAGGTGATGGATGTAGTTGTTGGCGATCAGCGAATCGTGGATGCGACAGCCGTCGTTGTTGCAGCCCAGATAGAGGCCCTCGGCGGTGCCGCCGGCATGGTCGATCTCGTTGTGCACGATGTTCAGTCGCGCATAAACGCTACCGATGTCATTCGCGCTGATCGCATTGGCCGCCGTGTGATGGACATGGCAATTGCGGATCGTGATGTCCGACGATGCGGTCAGGCGAATGCCGCGCGAGCCGCCGCTGAATTCGATGCCGTCGAGGACCAGGAACGCCGAATTCGCGATGTTGACGATGTTCTGGCCGCCATTCACGTAATGAATGTGCGGTTGTTCGCCGCTCGCGGCGCGGATCGTGATCGGCTGCTGCGCCGTTCCGGCCAGGGTCAGGCTGAAGAAGCTCGACAGCGGATAGGTACCGCCGTGCAGGATCAGGGTGTCGCCCGCGACCAGGCTCTGCATCGTGCCGCGATAGTCGTCGGCGGGCGTGATCTCGATGACTGCGGCTGCGGCGCTCCCTTGCCCGAGAAGCAGGCTGAGCGCGATCAGGGCGAAGCGATGGCTCGAAGCATTCACGATGGATTCCAGTTGCGCCGGTCGGCGGCGCCGAGGCACGCCGATGCCCGGCATTGTCAATCGGCCGCCAACGGAATTCCGTGCGCCCGTTCGGCATCCGCGATCGAAGTTGGCGACAACAGGAAGGCCAGCGCATCGGCACATGAACGGTCGATCTTGAGCGAAAGCAGGTCGTCGGCGCGCGTACGGCCCAGGTTTACCGCAGCAATCGGCTTGCCGGACTGCGCGGCCATGCGCGCGAAGCGGAAACCCGAGTAGACCATCAGCGAGGAGCCGACCACGAGCAGGGCATCCGCCAGCGCAAGGTGTTCGAGTGCACTCTCGACGCGCTCGCGCGGCACGTTTTCGCCGAAGAACACGACATCGGGTTTCAGCAATCCGCCGCAGCGTGCGCAGCCCGGCACGTCGAACCCGGAATAGTCGACGCTGGCGAGGTCGGCGTCGCCATCCGGCGCCGGTCGCGACTCGACATCGATCCAGCCTGGATTGCGCGCCAGCAACGCTTCCTGCAGGACGTCGCGATCGCTGCGTTCGCCGCAGGCCAGGCAGCGCACGACATCCATGCGCCCGTGCAGGTCGATCACGTTGCGGCTGCCGGCGCGCTGGTGCAGGCGATCGACGTTCTGGGTCAGCAACACCTGCTGGCGACCCAGGGTCTCCAGCATGGCCAGTGCGCGGTGCACGGCATTCGGCTGCGCACGGCCGAAGCGGCGCCAGCCGAGCATGCTGCGCGCCCAGTAGCGCCGGCGCGTCGCCGCGTCGGCGAGGAAGGCCTGCAACGTCACCGGCGGCGAGCGCTTCCAGCCGCCGTCGGCGTCGCGGTAATCGGGGATGCCCGAATCGGTGCTGCAGCCGGCGCCGGTCAGGACGAACAGGCGCTCGTGGCGGTCGATGAAATCCCGGAGGGCGTGGGCGTGCATCGGCCTAGCATAGCCCGGCCATGCACGCCGCGCCGCTCAGAACGCTTCGTCGAAGCCGACTTCGCCCTGCACGCCGATCTGGTAGGCCGAGACGCGGCGCTCGAAGAAGTTGGTCACTTCCTGCACATCCTGCAGCTGCATGAAATCGAACGGATTGCGCGCGCCGTAGTGGCGCGGCATGCCGAGTTGGGCGAAGCGCTGGTCGGCGCAGTACTCGAGGTACTGGCGCATTTCCTTCGGCGAGATCCCGGCCACGCCGCCGCCGAGCACGTCCTCGGCGAATGCGGTTTCGCACTGAATCGCCTCTTCAAGCATGTCGACGACCTCGGCCTGCATGCCGGCATCGAACAGCTCGGGCTCTTCCTCGCGCACCGTGCGGATCGCCTCGAAGGCGAATGTCATGTGGCAGCTTTCGTCGCGGAACACCCAGTTGGTTCCCGAGGCGAGGCCGTGCAGCAGGCCGCGCGAGCGCAGGAAGTAGACATAGGCAAATGCGGCGAAGAAGAACAGGCCCTCGATGCAGGCGGCGAAGCAGATCAGGTTGAGCAGGAACTGGCGGCGCTGCGCGCGCGTCTCGAGGCGCGGGATCTGCTGGATCGAATCGATCCACTTGAAGCAGAAGGCGGCCTTGCGCCGGATCGAGGGGATGTTCTCGATCGCCGCGAACGCCTTGTTGCGCTCGTCCGGATCGGGCAGGTAGGTGTCGAGCAGGGTCAGGTAGAACTGCACGTGCAGCGCTTCCTCGTAGAGCTGGCGCGACAGGTACATGCGCGCCTCGGGCGCGTTGATGTGCGTGTAGAGATTGAGCACGAGGTTGTTCGAGACGATCGAGTCGCCGGTCGCGAAGAAGGCGATCAGGCGATGCACGAGATGGCGCTCGGCCGGCGACATCTTCGCCTTGAGGTCGTTGACGTCCGGCGCGAAATCGACTTCCTCGACCGTCCAGGTGTTGCGGATCGCCGCGCGGTACATCTCGTAGAACGCCGGATAGCGCATCGGCCGCAAGGTCAGCTCGAAGCCGGGGTCGAGGAGATGCTGCTTGTTGAAGGGGGGCTGTGCGGACATGTTCCTGGTTCTCGAGATTGTTTGGGTATCCGGTTTTCCGGAAAAAGCTGGATCCCGGCTTTCGCCGGGATGACGTTCAAGTGGATTCGGGCTGGCGGACCATATGTGTGTTTGCCGAATAATCGAATATTGCTTGTCGTCTTCCCGGCGCAGGCCGGGACCCAGTGCCTCAGCGCAATGAACAACCTACTGGCACGCCTCGCAATACTCCGGGTTCTCCAGTGAGCAGACCACGGCGCTGCTGGCTTCTCCGGCCGAAGGCGCCGCAGGCGCCGGCGCCTGCGTGGCGCCCGCGCCGATCGTCGTCTTGGCGATGCGCGTGGCCGGCCGTGATCTCAGGTAATACGTCGTCTTGATACCGGCTTTCCAGGCGTACATGTACATCGACGAGAGGCGGCCGATGTTCGGGTTTTCCTGGAACAGGTTGAGCGACTGGCTCTGGTCGATGTAGGCGCCGCGCGCGGCGGCATGATCGATCAGCGCCTTCTGTGGCAGTTCCCAGACCGTGCGGTAGATCTCGCGCAGGCGTGCGGGAATCGCCTCGATGCCCTGGATCGACCCTTCGGCGAGCTTGATCGCATCGCGCACGCTCTCCGTCCATAGCCCGAGCGTCTTCAGTTCCTCGACCAGATAGCGGTTGATGACGAGGAAATCGCCGGACAGGGTCTCGCGCTTGAACAGGTTCGAGACCTGCGGCTCGATGCATTCGTAGCAGCCGGCGATCGAGGCGATCGTCGCCGTCGGCGCGATCGCGATCAGCAGCGAATTGCGCAGGCCCGATTTCATGACGCGCTCGCGCAGTGCATTCCAGCGTTCCGGTGCGATGGACTGTTTCGATTGCGGCCAGTGGTCGAACTGCAACCCGCCGCTGGCGGCACGGGTCTCGGCGAAACCCGGGTGTGCGCCGAGCGCGTCGGCGAGATCGCAGGACTGGTCCAGGGCATGGAAATAGATGTGCTCGGCGATCCGTGCCGAGAGCGCCTCGGCCTCCTTCGAATCGAAGGCGAGGC